>CBETVX010000017.1:0-53774 GCA_965539935.1 uncultured Eubacteriales bacterium
GAAAATAGGGATATTTTGCTTTGAAAAGAAGTTAGATGATATTGATACAGTGGCTAAATTACTGAATATTGATATAAAACAATATATATTTACAAATAAAGTAGAAGCAGTTAAAGCTGTCCAGGAAGCTAAAAAAGAGAAAATTATATTAGGTATGGGAGGTATACTGACAGGCACCATTTGCAAAGAAATGGGGATTGAATATTATATTGTTAATACTTCTAAAGATTCTATATTAAGGGCCATTGATACTGCAAAAAATGTTTTAAAAATTCAAAAAGAAGAAGAAAAGAAAACGGAGTATTATAAAATACAGATGGAGAACTATAAAGCTGTTCTAAACTTTTCCTATAGTGGAATCATTGGGATAGATGAAGAATATAAAATAAATGTATTTAATCCCTTTGCTGAAAATCTGTTGAATTTATCGGCTAAAGATGTTTTGGGAAAAAAGATCTATGAAGTACTACCTAATACAAAGCTTAAAAGGACCCTTGATGAAGGAAAGATAGAAAGCAATAAGATAATGAGGGTAAATAATAAAATTTTGTATACCAATAGAGTACCTATTAATATTAATAATGAAATTAAAGGTGCAGTTGCTACCTTTCAAGATATTGAAATGATTCAAGAAAATGAAAGGGAAATTAGAATAAAGCTACATAAAAAGGGCTTATTAGCTAAATATACTTTTGATGATATTATTGGAAATAGCAAAGCCATTAAACACGCAATAGAGATAGCAAAAAGTTACTCAAAAACTTCATCTACTGTGTTAATCAATGGAGAAACTGGCACTGGAAAAGAAATGTTTGCCCAAAGTATACATAATTATAGTGATAGAAGATCAAAACCCTTTGTTGCCATAAACTGTGCAGCTTTGCCTGAGAGTATACTTGAGTCAGAATTATTTGGATATGATGAAGGGGCCTTTACTGGTAGTAAGAAAGGTGGCAAGATTGGATTATTTGAATTAGCCCATGGGGGAACAATATTCTTAGATGAAGTTGCAGAAATACCAATGAATTTACAAGCTCAATTATTAAGAGTCCTTCAAGAAAAACAAATCAGAAGGTTGGGGAGCGAAAAAATAATACCTGTTGATGTTAGAGTAATAGCAGCTACTAATAAAGAATTGATCGATGAAGTTAAAAAGGATAAATTTAGAAAGGACTTATTTTATAGGTTAAATATTTTGAAATTATTATTACCACCCCTTAGGGAAAGGAAGGAAGACATCAAAGAAATTGGAATTAGCTTTATTAAGAAAAGAAACTATAAATTATACAATGAAAATAAAAGCCAATTTTATAAAATATTTTCCTATTTAGAAAGACATAATTGGTATGGAAATGTTAGAGAACTTGAAAATGTATTAGAGAGAATTATGGTTATATTAAATGAAGGCATTTATAATTTTAATAGTTATAAAGAATTACTTGATAAAGTTTTATATATTGATAGTGAGGCCTTATCTGATATTGTTACAAGCAAAATTTCATATGAGAAGGATATGATTTATGATGCTCTGTTAAATGCCAATTGGAACAGAAATAAGGCAGCAAAGGTATTGGGAATTAGTAGGACTACATTATGGAGAAGGATGAAAAAGTATAATATAGGCACTTAAAAGTGTCTTTTTTTTTGTGTGTTGTTAATAGTATGAAACGTTATGAAACGTAATTTAACATTATAAAACAATATATGAAACAAAAATATATTCTCGTATAATTTTATAACTCTAAAGGCACATAATCTCTTAGCTAATTTATTGGCACATAATTTGCTTAGATAAATCCATAGATAGAAAACGTTTACAAAACTATTTATATTAAAAGGAAGGTGATAGGTAATATTTGATTTTTAAGTATCATACAAAAATTAGTATAAAAGGGGGAGTGATTATGAAGAAAAATTATAAAGAGCCTATTCAATTTAAATGGATATGGATAGTGTTAGGAATAATTGTTTTAATAGGGGTACCTTGGTATCTACCACAAGGAAGTATATATCCTATAATATTGGGATTACCTTACTGGACATTTATATCTTTAGTTTCTACTATCGCATTAGCCTTTTTCTTAAATTATGTTGTAAAAAACTATTGGGATATGGAAGAAATTAAGAAAGATTTTGAAGTAGAAAGGAGGAGTGAATAGTGAATCAATCTGTTAAATTTCTAGGGTATCAAGGGGTAATAGTTCTTGTTCTATATGCAATATCAATATTTGCCATATGCATTTATTTATCTGCTAAAAAAACAGTTAGAAGCAGCTTAAAGGGATTTTATTTAAGTGGTGGAGGACTTGGAGCCTTATTATTATTCTTCACCCTTTATGCCACTCAATATAGTGGTAATACAGTTATTGGATATGCACCAAAAACTTATCGGTTAGGATACGCCTATTTCCAATCAATTCCTTTTTTCATTATGGTTATAGTGGGGTATTTGCTATTTGCACCTAGACTTCATGTATTGGCTAAAAAATATAATTTTGTTACTCCTTCTGACTGGCTTGATAAGAGGTTTAATTCTAAAACTGTAACTCTAATAGGAACAATAATAATGTGTTATGCTTTGACAAATTACTTATTAGAACAATTAGTGGCCATGGGGCATGCAATATCAGGACTTACGGCTGGAACTATACCTTATTTTTATGGTGTGATTTTCTTAGTAATCCTCATGCTTACATATGAATGGCTTGGGGGGATGAAGGCTGTTGCTATTGCAGATACTATAAATGGGATTATGCTATTAACTGGAGTTATAGGATTATTAACCCTTTCAATTAAAACCTTTGGTACACCTGGAGTGGCAGCACAATACATAGCAACTAATGTACCAGAAAAAATAGGAGTGCCTAATTTACAGACTAGCATAAGTTGGCTTAGTATATATATTCTTGTGGGAGTAGGGGCTGCAATATATCCCCATGCCATTCAGAGGATATATGCTGCTGAAAGTGAAAATACCTTGAAGAAATCTTTAAGTAGAATGACTTGGATGCCATTTATCACATCAGGTGCTGTTTTTATTATAGGTATAATCGGAATTAAAGCATTTCCAAATCTAGATACGGCTTCCTCAGAAGAATTAGTGGGCATGATAGCTAATGTTATTGCATCAAAGTCAGCCTTTAATTATTGGATGATGATGATTCTCTACACAGGGGTAGTAGGTGCTATCATGTCAACGGCTGATTCAGTAATCTTAGCATTATCATCCCTATTATCTAATGATATATATGGCAGATTTATCAATAAAGAGGCTACCGAAAAACAAAAAGTTTATTGGGGAAAGATAATTGGTATTTTCATCGTAATTGGTTTATTATTTGTGGCTTGGAACCCTCCAGGAACCCTTTATGAAATATTTGTACTAAAATTTGAAATCCTAATTCAAATTGCTCCTGCTTTCCTAATAGGATTATATTGGAAAAAGCTTAATAAAAAGGCTGTTCTAGTTGGAATGTTAGTAGGTGCATTTACTGCTTCAACCATGACCTTTACAGGATATAAAGCCTTATATGGGATACATGGAGGAGTAATAGGATTAGCAATTAATTTTGCCATATGTATAGTTGGTAGTCTATTAGTGCCAGTTACTGAAAAAGAAGAAAAGGAAGCAGAAGAGATTATGAGCTTTTAAATAATAGTTGAAAGTTAATAGAGGAGATAAATCATCTCCTCTTCCATATATAAGGGGAGTGGGAAAATGGGGAAAACCATTACTGAAAAAATATTGGCTAAAGCCAGTGGAAAAGGTAATGTAACACCGGGAGAGATAATTGATACAAATATTGATCTAGTTATGGGTACCGATATAATGATACCAATTATTTTAGAAGTGATGAGGGATATGGAAATTAAAGAAGTATTTAATAGAGATAAAGTTGTGATAGTGATTGACCATTTTTCTCCTGCACCTAATATAAAGGCTGCTAATCAAAATAAAAAAGTAAGAGAATTTTTTAAGAACTACTCATTAAAAAATATTATGGAAGTAGGAAGTAATGGAGTTTGTCATGTGGTTTTACCAGAGCAAGGGCTGGTAAGGCCGGGGGAAGTCATAGTTGGAAGTGATTCCCATACTACTACATATGGTGCACTAGGAGCATTTTCAACGGGCCTTGGAAGTACAGACATAGCTGTAGCTATGGCAACGGGTAAACTATGGTTTAAAGTTCCTGAAACTATAAAGGTTGTATTTTATAACCAATTACCTAAATATGTTACTGGAAAAGACTTAATATTGTATCTTTTAGGTAAAATTGGAGCCCATGGGGCAAGGTATAAAACATTGGAATTTGCAGGTGAGACAATAAGTCAATTAGATATGGATGGAAGGTTTACGATGTGTAATATGGCAGTGGAGGCCGGTGCTAAAAATGCAATTATAGAACCAGATGAAAAAACCCTTCAATATCTAAAGCATGTTACCAATGAACCCTATACAATTTTCAAAAGTGATAAAGATGCTAAATATGAAAAGATTATTGAAATAGATTCCAGCAAAATAGAACCTCAGATTGCCTATCCCCATAGTCCAGACAATGTATTTCCTATTTCAAAAAGTCTTGGGATAAAAATAGATCAAGTATATTTAGGTTCATGTACAAATGGAAGGATTTCAGACCTTAGACTGGCTGCTAATATCCTTAAAAATAATAGAATTCATCCAGAAATTCGATTAGTCATTACACCTGGTAGTCAAGAAGTCTATCTAGAAGCCTTAAAGGAAGGATTAATTGAAACTTTTATAAAGGCTGGGGCAATAATAAATCCGCCTTCATGTGGTGCTTGTTTTGGAGGACATTTTGGAATAATAGGCGATAATGAAGTTTGTTTATCGACCACCAATAGAAATTTTAAAGGAAGAATGGGAAGTAAGGAAGGCAAAATTTTTCTTTCCTCTCCTGCTGTAGCTATAGCTTCAGCTATAAAAGGAGAAATAGCTGATCCTAGGGGGATTTAAGATGTTGTTTAAAGGCAAAGTATTTAAATTTGGAGATAACATAGATACTGACGTAATAATACCAGCAAGATATCTAGTCACAACAGAATCAAAGGTTTTAGCACAACATTGTATGGAGGATATTTCACAAACATTCTCAAAGGAAGTTAGTGAAGGAGATATTATTGTAGGTGGAGAGAATTTTGGATGTGGAAGTTCTAGAGAACAAGCGGTACTTTCAATATTAGGATGTGGAGTTAAAGTTATACTAGCAAATTCATTTGCAAGGATATTTTATAGAAATAGTATAAACAGAGGATTATATGCAATAGAAATTTCAGAAAGTATTCTAAAGGAAATAGACAATGGAGATATTATATCTGTTGATACAGATAAAGGTGTGATAAAAAACTTTGATAAGGATAAAGTTTATAAATTTAATAGTATTCCTAAAGAAATGCAAAAAATTCTTGATTCTGGGGGAATGGTTGAATTAACCAAAAATGCTGTAAAGAAATAACAGTTAAAGGGGGATGCTTAAAATGAATAGTATTAAAAAGGGTGCTTTAAATGGTGTCAGAGTTTTAGACTTAACAAGGGTTTTAGCAGGACCCTTTGCAACAATGATGCTGGCAGATATGGGTGCAGAGGTGATTAAAGTAGAGATACCTAATAGAGGTGATGATAGTAGAGCATTTGGACCCTTTGTTAATGGAGAAAGTATGTACTACATGAACTTAAATAGAAATAAGAAAGGGATTACTTTAAACTTAAAAAGCCAAAGAGGAAAAGAAATATTTAAAGAGTTAGTTAAAAAAGCTGATATTTTAGTAGAGAATTATAGACCTGGAACAATGGAAAAACTAGGACTTGGATATGAAGAACTGAGAAAAATAAACGAAGGTTTAGTGTATGCAGCCGTATCAGGATTTGGACACTATGGACCATATAAATCTAGACCTGGGTATGACATAATAGGGCAGGCCATGGGGGGATTGATGAGTACTACTGGTTGGCCAGATAGTGGACCCACAAGAACAGGAACTGCCATGGGAGATGTTTTAGGTGGATTATCGGTAACTATAGGTATTTTAGCTGCTTTAAAGAGCAGAGATAATACAGGAAGAGGGCAAAAGGTTGATGTATCTTTAGTAGATTCCGTTGTTGCAAGTTTGGAAATAATAACACAGATATATTTAGCTGAGGGAAGGATACCCGAAAGAATAGGTAATAGATATGAAACAGTCTATCCCTATGATTCCTTCAGAGCCAAGGATGGGGACTTAGTAATAGGTGCTGGAAATGAAAAACTTTATCGTATACTTTGTGATGTAATGGGAAAACCAGAATTAGCCACTGATGATAGATATAATACAATTTCTAAAAGGAAAAAACATCATAAAGAGTTAAAAGCTATTATTGAAAAGTGGACCAAGGATAAGAAAGTCGAAGAAATTGTTAATACCCTATTAGATGCCGGTGTTCCTGCAGCACCAATATATAATTTGAAACAGGTCTGTGAAGATCCTCATATATCTAAGGCTAGAGAGATGTTTGTTGAAGTAGAGCATCCTAAAGCAGGACTCACTAAATTAACAGGATGTCATATTAAGCTATATGATACAAAACCAGAAATTAACACGCCAGCTCCTTTGTTAGGAGAACATAATGAAGAAATTTATACTAACTTTTTAAATTTGACCAAAGAGGAAATAGAAGATTTGAAGACAAAGGGGGTAATTTAAAAGGGGGGCTTGGAATGATTTTACCTAAGGAAGTAAAAATTGTGGAAGTAGGACCAAGGGATGGATTTCAGAACGTTAAATCTTTTATTGAGACTGAAGACAAAATTGAAATAATAAAAAAATTAATTGATAGTGGATTAAAACATATAGAAATAACATCCTTTGTTCATCCCAAATGGGTACCTCAAATGAAAGATGCAGATATTGTTGTTAAAGAAATTAGGAACTATATTAATAATAAAGACGTGGAATTGATAGCCCTGGTACCCAATAAATATGGAGCTTTAAAGGCTAAGGAAGCAAAGGTTGATACAATAACCTATGTAATTTCAGCAAGTGAAACCCATAATAAAAATAATGTTAATAGAAGTATTGAAGAGTCCTTTATAGAATTAGAAAGTATTATTAAAGAAATGGATGATGTTAAAATAAGACTAGCAATAGCAACTAGCTTTGGATGCCCCTTTGAAAAGAAAGTATCAGTCAATAAAGTATTAGACATGGCGGAGAGGGGGCTTGATATAGGAGTTAGTAAAATCCTCTTGGCAGACACCATTGGTGTAGCAAATCCTCTGCAAGTTAAAAAAATGATTCAAAAAATAAAAGAAAAGATAGAACTAGACCATATAGGAATACATTTCCATGATACAAAGGGAATGGGATTAGCTAATACATTGGTTGCCCTTGAAGAAGGAATAAAATACTTTGAATCGGCAGTAGGTGGATTAGGTGGATGTCCATATGCACCAGGGGCAGCGGGAAACATAGCAACGGAAGATTTGCTTAATATGTTAAATCTAATGGGGATAAAAACAAATATAGATTTAAACATTATTATGGAGGCAGTAAATTTAGTTAAAGACAAAGTTAATGCTAATGTCGTTAGTCATATGGCCAGTGCAATCTGCCACTAAAAGAATTAAGAATTATTATGATAAATATTTAGTATTATGTAGATAATAATTTCTCATTGAATATTATGAGATCTTATTATCTATTTTTTATTGTAAAAATTAAAAAACTAATTTTGAAGATTGTAATCTAAGGAATTTTAATAATTTATTTTCAAAAGTTAAAAAAGTCAATACAGAGTTAAAGCTTATAAAAATATTCTTTGTAATAGAAGACTTAACTAATAATAAAAAATAAAAGTTCAGTAAATATATTGACTAACTTGTACGAACAAGTTATAATAGATTCATAGAAGAACTTGTACGTACAGGTGGCAAAAAGAAAAGGTTTTCTGCTATGGGATTTAAAATTAAAGAATACAGCAGGTAAAATACTTTAGGATGGAGGGTTTAGGATGGGCAAGTTTACTAATGAGGCAAAGCAGTTACTAGAACACATTGGTGGTAAAGAAAATATTGCAGCGGTGTCACATTGTGCTACTCGTATGCGTTTTGTTTTAAATGATGATAAAAAGGCAGATGCAGAAAAAATAAAAGAGATAAAAAGTGTGAAGGGTACCTTTACCCAAGCTGGACAATTTCAAGTAATAATTGGAAACGAAGTTTCAACATTTTATAATGAGTTTGTAAAAATAGCAGGTGTAGATGGTGTAAGTAAAGATGAAGCTAAAAAAGTCGGAAGAAAAAATATGAATATATTACAAAGACTAATTTCCCATCTTGGAGAGATATTTGCTCCATTAATTCCAGCTATTGTTGTTGGTGGTCTTATATTAGGTTTTCGTAATATTATTGGAGATATAAAGTTATTGGAAGAAGGTACTAAAACTTTAACAGAAGTTTCTCAATTTTGGGCTGGAGTACATCATTTTCTATGGTTAATTGGAGAAGCAATCTTTTTCTTTTTACCAGTAGGGATTACATGGTCTATTTCTAAGAAAATGGGAACTACACAAATACTAGGTATTGTACTAGGTATTACTTTAGTATCACCACAGCTTTTAAATGCCTATGCTGTGGCAGGTGGAGCAAAGCCACCAGTTTGGGATTTTGGCTTTACACAAATAAAGATGATTGGTTATCAAGCCCAAGTTATACCAGCAATATTGGCAGGATTTGTTTTAGCTAACTTAGAGATTTGGGTACGTAAGATTTCACCAAGCTATATTTCCATGATTGTAGTTCCATTCTTTTCATTAGTACCTACAGTGTTATTAGCCCATGTAGTATTAGGGCCTGTAGGTTGGAAAATAGGAGCTTTCATCTCTAGTATTGTTTACTCAGGACTAACTTCAGTATTTGGTTGGCTATTTGCCGCCTTATTTGGATTTGTATATGCACCCCTTGTTATAACTGGATTACATCATATGACAAATGCCATAGATTTACAATTATTAAGTGAATTTGGTGGTACGAACCTATGGCCAATGATTGCACTTTCAAATATTGCTCAAGGTTCGGCTGTTTTAGGAATGATTTATGTTAATAGAAAAGATGAAGAAGAAAAACAAGTATCTATTCCTGCAGCCATATCATGCTATCTAGGAGTAACGGAACCAGCTATGTTTGGTATCAACTTAAAATATATATACCCATTCTTTGCAGCGATGATTGGTTCTGCACTTGCAGCAGTTGTATCGGTAGGTTTTGGTGTTATGGCTAACTCTATTGGGGTTGGGGGACTTCCAGGTATATTATCAATAAAACCACAATTTATGATGATATTTGCCTTAGCAATGTTGATTGCTATAGTTGTACCATTTTCTTTAACTCTTTTATTTGCAAAAAGAAAAAAAGGACTTAAAGAAAATAATTAATAGTAGGGGATAAAATAATTAGAACCCCTTAAAAACAACAAAGTCTAAATACATGAGGTGGGAACTATCTCCCCCTCTTTTTCTGTTAAAGCATATATTAAAGGAGGGTTTATTATGAAGGATTTTAAGAAAAGTGTAGTTTATCAAATATATCCGAAATCCTTTAATGATTCTAATAATGATGGATTTGGAGATTTAAAGGGTATTACAGAAAAACTGGACTATTTAGAGTACTTAGGAGTAGATTATATATGGCTAACCCCTTTTTATATATCCCCACAAAATGATAATGGCTATGATGTTGCCGATTATTATAATATTGATCCACATTTTGGAACTATGGAGGATTTTGAGGAGCTAGTTGCACAAGCAAATAAACGTGATATTGGGATTATGTTAGATATGGTATTTAACCACACATCTACAGAACATAGTTGGTTTAAAAAGGCTTTAGAAGGAGATGAAAGGTATAAAGGCTATTATATCTTTAAAAAAGGCAAGGAAGGAAAGGAGCCAACCAATTGGCAATCAAAATTTGGGGGATCAGCTTGGCAGTATGTAGAGGACTTTGATGAATATTATCTACACTTATTTGATGTTACACAAGCGGATCTTAACTGGGAAAATGAAGATGTAAAAAAGGAAATATATAATATAGTGAATTTCTGGACCCAAAAAGGGGTAAAGGGTTTTAGGCTTGATGTTATAAATTTAATATCAAAGCCAGATGTCTATGAAGATGATCATGAAGGGGATGGGCGACGCTTTTATACCGATGGACCTCGTATCCATGAGTATTTAAAGGAGTTAAATAGTAATACCTTTGGAAAACATGAGGATATTATTACTGTTGGAGAAATGTCATCCACAACTATAGATAATTGCATTAAGTATTCAAATCCCCATGAAAAGGAACTGTCCATGGTATTTAACTTCCATCACTTAAAGGTGGACTATAAGAATGGTGATAAATGGACACTAATGGATTTTGATTTTATAAAGCTTAAGGAAATATTTAATGAGTGGCAGGTAGGCATGCAACAGGGTAATGGATGGAGTGCAGTGTTTTGGTGTAACCATGATCAACCCCGTATTGTATCACGTTTTGGAGATGATAAAAAATATCATAAAGAGTCGGCAAAAATGCTTGCCACTACAATACATTTGTTAAGGGGAACACCATATATTTATCAAGGGGAAGAGATTGGTATGACTAACCCATACTATGATAATATTGATTTATATAAAGATGTAGAATCAATCAATTATTATAATATATTGAAAAAAGAAGGAAAGAATGAAGAAGAAATAATCAAAATACTACAATCAAAGTCCCGAGATAACTCTAGAACTCCAATGCAATGGAATAGTAATGAGCACGCAGGATTTACAGAAAGTTCTCCATGGCTTTCTGTGGCTAAAAATCATAAAAAAATAAATGTAGAGAGAGCTTTAGAAAATAAGGATTCTATATTCTATCACTATCAAAAATTAATTAGCCTAAGAAAGGAATATGATGTAATTGCATATGGGCAGTTTAAAATAATATTAAAGGACCATAAAGACATATTTGCCTATATAAGGGAATACAAAGATGAAAAAGTATTAGTAATAAATAATTTTTATGGCAAAGATACAAAATTTGTACTTCCTGAGGAATTAAAATATAATGGATATAATAGTAAGATTTTACTTTCCAATTATGATGATTCATCAGAAAACTTTAATGAGATAAACCTAAGACCATATGAATCAATTGTCTATTACCTTGAAAAATAATAGCAATATTGCTAAAATGAATTAAGGTGATAGATTATGAATAAAAAATACTTAAATATTTATAATGAGATATTAAACAAAATTGAAAACAATGTACTAAAGCCTGATACAAAATTGCCATCAGAAAATGATTTTATGAAAAAATACAATGTATCTAGGTCCACAATAAGAAATGCATTGAAGCTTTTAGAACAAAATGGTTATATTCAAAAAATAAAGGGTAAGGGTTCCTTTGTATTAGATATAAATAAATTTGACTTTCCAGTTTCAGGGCTAATAACCTTTAAGGAATTAAATGAAAAAATGAATATGAAGGCAAGAACTATTGTAGAAAAATTAGAGGTAATAAGACCTGATGATTTTTTGATGAAACACCTTCAGATATCGCCAGAGGAAGAAGTATGGAAGGTAATAAGAGTCAGGGAAATAGATGAAAAGAAAATAATTTTAGATAAGGATTATTTTAATAAAAGATTTGTTTCTTCATTGACTAAAAATATTTGTGAAGATTCTATATATGAATATTTAGAGAAGGATTTAGGTCTTAAAATAAGCTTTGCAAAAAAGGAAATCACAGTTCAAAGGCCCACGGAGGAAGATAAAGAATACTTAGATTTAGAGAAATATAATATGATTGTAGTTGTGAAAAATTATATATATTTAGAAGATACCAGTTTATTTCAATATGGTGAGTCTAGACACAGGCCCGATAAGTTTAAATTTGTGGATTTTGCTAGGAGAAATAAATAAAGATTTAAATAAATGCTCAGTTCATTGGGAACTGGGCATTGTATTTTATAAAAAGTAGCTATTAGAAAATTTAATATATATGAATTAAGGATAAAAAATATCTATTTGAATATTATTATCACCTCTGATACCATTTATATGGAAAATAACAAAAGAATGGCTAGGAGGCAAAAAAGAGATGAAAAAAGCAATCAAAGTATTAGTCTTATTATTAGTTTTAACACTTGGTTTTAGTATATTAGTTGGTTGTAATAATAAAGCAGATGAAGCAACAGATGAATCTAACACAAATACATCCAATGAAGAAGTAAAAGAAGAAAAAATATCTATTAGTGCCGAAAAGTTGGCAGATAGATTAGGAGAAGAAGGTTTAGCCATAGTAGATATTCGCAGTATAGCACAGTACAATGGATGGAAGTTAAGTGGAGAAGAAAGAGGGGGACATATTGAAGGTGCCGTAGATTTTCCTCTTACTTGGATCTATGACGAAAAGGGAAATAAAAGAAAAGATAGTGAGTTAAAAGAACTTTTAGAGGCTAAGGGAATTACCACAGATAAGACTGTTGTAATTTATGATGATAATGAAGAAAAAGTTAATGAAATGATTGATACTCTTAAAACTTTAGGATATGAAGATATATTATACTTAGAGGGTGGATTAGTTAATTGGGCAGCAGATGAAAACTTGCCAATGGATAGATTAGCAAATTATGAAAAATTAGTATATGCTGGTTGGGTAAATGACCTTATAAATGATAAAAATCCAGATACCTATACTGGAAATAAATATAAAATCATTGAAGTAAGCTGGGGAGAACCAAAGGATTATAATAAAGGACATATTCCAGGGGCCATCCATTTAGATACTAATAAAATAGAAGAAGAGCCATTATGGAATAGGGTTTCCGATGAAGATATTGAAAACATGTTATTAGAAAATGGTGTTACTTATGACACTACAGTAGTATTATACGGTGCTGATACAACTGCGGCAGCTAGAGCAGCTTCCATTATGATGTATGCGGGAGTTGAAGATGTAAGACTTTTAGATGGTGGATATAAGGCATGGGTAGATGGAGGTTATGAAATAGAAACTAAAGCCAATGAACCAACTGCTGTAAAAGAGTTTGGTATTAAAGTACCTGCCCATCCAGAGTATATAATCGATACGCCGGAGGCTAAGGAAATCCTTGCAAATGATAATGCTGAGTTAGTAAGTATACGTAGTTGGGCAGAATATATAGGAGAAACAAGTGGATATACTTATATTAAGCCAAAGGGACGTATAAAAGGAGCCCTATGGGGACATGCAGGTTCAGATCCATATCATATGGAGGATTATAGAAATATTGATAATACAATGAGAAACTACCATGAAATATCAAAGAATTGGGAAGAATGGGATATAACAGGTGATAAAGAACTTGCCTTCTTCTGTGGAACAGGTTGGAGAGCAAGTGAAGCCTTCTTCGATGCATATTTAATGGGATTTGAAAATATTGCAGTATATGATGGTGGATGGTATGAGTGGAGTATGGATGAGTCCAATCCAATCGAAATAGGTGAACCAGAAAAATAAAAAGATAAGGGCAACTCCTAGATTATTAGGAGTTGCTTTCCTATATTTATGAGGAGGTAGCATGAAAATATGAAAAAGGACAAAATATTTTTAAAGATATTGCCAAGTATAGCTTTTCTATTAATTCTAGCTAGTGTGACATTATATTTTTTAGCAGAAAAGAGTATGGTAGTCTATAGAGATTTAATGTATAGAAATGATATATTAAATGAAACTCTTTTATCTAATGGTCTATTAGGAGTTTATAAAATAATAGCCTTGGTTAGTATAGTTATAAGTATATTTTTATTTATAAAGTTTAGAAATAGCTTACCAAAAGGGCATCTTTATTATATTATTTCTCCTATAATAGTAGGAGTTATTTTATATTTTATGATTAATTTATATAATACAATAACTTGGGTTTCCTACCCGTGGATGATATTAAGTGTAATAATTAAATTTCTAGTGGAAAATATACGGATGATATATTCTATAAAATTTCTTAAAAAATATTGACATAAAGGCCATAAAGTGGTATACATAAATTGGGATTAGCACTCTGAGTTTGAGAGTGCTAAAACAATTTTATCACTAGTAGCTTATTAGGAAAGGGGAGAAATACCTTTGGAAAGAAAAGACTTTAAAGCAGAATCTAAAAGACTGTTAGATATGATGATTAATTCTATTTATACCAATAAAGAGATATTTTTAAGAGAGCTTATTTCAAATGCAAGCGATGCAATAGACAAAATCTACTATAAAGAATTAACCGATGATTCAGTAACCTTTGATAAGGACAAGTATTTTATAAAAATTACTGCTGATAAAGAAAATAGATTACTTAAAATTTCTGATAACGGTATAGGAATGACTAAAGATGAGCTAGAAGATAATCTTGGTACAATTGCCAAAAGTGGATCTTTAGCCTTTAAAAATGAAAATGAAATGAAGGATGGACATGATATCATAGGACAATTTGGTGTTGGATTTTATTCAGCCTTCATGGTTGCCGATGTAGTTACAGTTATAAGTAAAGCTTTAGGCAGTGATGAGGCCTATAAATGGGAGTCAGAGGGTGCCGATGGATATACAATTGAAAAATGTGAAAAGGATTCTGTAGGTACAGATATTATACTTAAAATCAGAGAAAATACAGAAGAAGAAAATTACGATGAATATTTAGAAGAATATAGATTAAGATCTATTATTAAAAAGTATTCTGATTTCATTAGATATCCAATAAAAATGGATGTTACTGAAAGCAAGCTTAAAGAAGGGACAGAAGATGAGTATGAGGACGTAACTGTAGAAAAAGTTATAAATAGTATGGTTCCCATCTGGAGAAAGAACAAGCTAGAACTTAAAGATGAGGACTATGAAAACTTCTATTCAGAAAAACACTATGGATTTGACAAGCCTCTACATCATGTACATATTAGCGTAGATGGTATGATAAGATATAATGCAATACTATTCATACCTGAAAAAACGCCCTTTGACTTTTATACAAAAGAATATGAAAAGGGATTAGAGTTATATTCAAGTGGCGTACTTATAATGAATAAGTGTGCAGATTTACTTCCAGACTACTTTAGCTTTGTTAAAGGGATGGTAGATTCTGAAGATTTATCCCTGAATATTTCTCGGGAAATGCTTCAACAGGATAGACAGCTAAAATTCATTGCTAAAAATATAAAGAAGAAAATCAAAAGTGAATTAGAAAAAATACTTAAAAATGATAGGGAAAAATATGAGAAGTTCTATGAAGCCTTTGGTAGACAGTTAAAATATGGAGTATATGACAGCTTTGGCATGGATAAAGACTTCCTAAAGGATTTATTAATGTTCTACTCATCTAAGGAAAAGAAAATGGTGACTTTAGATGAATATGTTTCAAGAATGCCTGAAGAACAAAAGTATATTTACTATGCTACAGGAGAATCTGTAGAAAAAATCGATAAATCCCCTCAGATAGAATTAGTATCTGATAAGGGATATGAAATCCTATACTTCACCGATGATGTAGATGAATTTGCTATAAAAGTTCTAATGAATTATAAGGATAAGGAATTTAGATCAGTATCAAGTGGAGACCTAGGTATAGAATCAGAAGAAAATAAAGATAGTGCTGATACTGCTCAAAGTGAGAATAAAGAAATATTTGAAAAAATGAAAGGGGTATTAGGTGATAGGGTTAAGGATGTTAGAGCTTCAAAGAGACTTAAAAAACATCCTGTGTGCTTAGCAAATGATGGTGAGATATCCATCGAAATGGAAAAAATTCTTAATGCAATGCCAAACAATCAAAACATCCAAGCCGATAAGATATTGGAAATCAATACTAATCATGACGTATTTAAATCTTTAAAAGAAGTCTTTGAAAATGATGAAGAAAAATTCAAGATATATACAGATTTATTATATAACCAAGCCTTACTTATTGAAGGACTACCAATAAATGACCCAGTAGAATTTTCAAATAATATGTGTAAGATTATGAGCAAATAATAAGAATTCAAGTAAAAAAAGCTATGTGACTTATAATGAAAGTCACATAGCTTTTTCTAGATGGCTTTATCTATTTTTTCATTCATTCTATTTTTATTGAAAGTCTTTTTAAAAAGTCCTATCAAATCAACCTCCGCTATAAGCATACCCATAAGAATTAGGAGGGCTCCTAAAATTCCCTTAGGGCTAAGGATTTCTCCAGCAACTATATAGGCAAATATTGCAGCAAATACAGGTTCACCGGTGTATATAAGGGCTGTATGGGTGGCAGTTGTATATTTCTGAGCGATACTTTGGACTATATAAGCACCGGAAGTACAAACTATACTAAGTATAATTATATTGGTCCAAACATCCATACCAGAGGGTATAATAAAACTTTCAATAGATAAAGAAGTAATGAGACTAAGTAAACCAACTACACCTATTTGGATTATACCAAGGGCTATGGAATCAACCTTAGAAGTATATTTTCCTACTGTGATTATGTGCATTGCGAATCCAAAGGCTGCAACTATAGTATAAAAGTCACCTATATTAAGTCCAAGGCTACCGTTTAATGTTAGTAAACCTAAACCCAATAGGGCCAGTATAGCTCCTATTGAAGCAGATCTTTCAGGCAGTTTCTTTAAGAATAATGCAGAAATAATTGGAACTAATACCACAGAAAAACCTGTAATAAATGCTGATTTAGAAGCAGTAGTAAAATTAAGCCCAACGGTTTGGGCTGCATAGGAACTAAACAATATAAATCCAATAAGTCCACCAAATTTTAGAGTTTCTTTGTTTATATTTTTCATATTTTTATAAAATATAAGGGCAGATAATGAAAAGGCTATCAAAAACCTTATAGCCAAAAAATTATAGGTTGCCAGTGATTCAAGGGAATTTTTAGACAGGATAAAAGATGAACCCCATCCAACTGTTACGGCCAATAGAGCTAAATCTGCCTTAACTTGTTTTGACATATCTATGACCTCCTGTTTAATTAAAATCCTAACATATATTGTATCATAAACTAATTAATTAGTTCATAAAATGTGAAGGATAAAAAAGAAATATATGTTTTGCAAATGGATATTAATGAATAAAAATATTCTGGCTATTATACCATAAATTACATAGATTTTAAATAATAAAAAAGGTATATTTATTGATATAATTATCTTATAACTTGTTCAAAAAAATTATGACTAATCTTTGTGGAGTGATAAAATGAGAAAAAAGCTGACGACAATACTTTGTACATTAACTATAGCAATGAATACTTATGCCTATGCTGATTCTTATATAATGGAAACCGTAGAAAAGGGAGAAGATTATTGGACGATATCTGAAAAGTATGGCATTGATGTAGATGAATTACAGACAATTAATAATGATTATGATGAAATTTTATTTGAAGGTGACTTAATTAAAATTAGACCAATTGAGACAGGAAAAGAAATATCTATAATATTAAATGGTGAAAAAGTTACTACAGATGAGGAACCTTATATGGAAAATGATAGGGTTTTTGTTCCTATTAGATTTATAGCGGAGTCTTTAGGGCTACTTGTTGAATGGGATGAAAAGACGGAATCGGCTATACTTAAAAGTGATGATTTAGAGATAAGGTTACCCCTTAAGTCTCAAAATGCAATGGTTAATGGGAATGAGTTAAATTTAGATGCTCCCATTAATGTATATAATGGAAGGACCTTTGTACCCCTTAGATTTATAGCAGAAACTTTAAATTGTACAGTTAATTGGGATGGTGAAAATTATACTGTAAACATATTTACTCATGATGATTCTCTGGTAGTTTTATCAGCCACTAATACTACTTTAGAAAGTAAATATGAAGAAGATTTATTTTGGCTATCAAGAATAGTAGAAGCAGAATCCCAGGGAGAGCCCTTTGAAGGAAAATTAGCAGTTGCAAATGTAGTTATCAACAGAGTAGAAAGTGATAAATATCCCAATACTATTAAGGAGGTTATATTTGATAAACAGGATGGCTACATACAGTTTTCTCCAGTAATAAATGGAACCATATATAATGACCCTTCTTCCGATAGTATAAAGGCAGCTGAAATGGCATTACAGGGAAATAATAATATAGAGGACTGTGAGTATTTTTTGAATCCAGATAGATCTACTAATTTTTGGATTGTTGACAGTAAAACCTTTTATAAATCAATAGGACAACATGATTTTTACAGATAAAAAAAGAGACTAGATAGCTAGTCTCTTTTGCTTACTATTCGATTGGTTCAAACATATCTTTGCCAACACCACAAATAGGGCATACCCAATCCTCAGGAATATCTTCGAAAGCAGTTCCTGGTTCGATACCGCCATCTGGATCTCCTACTGCTGGATCATACTCATAACCACATGGAATGCATCTGTATTTTTTCATAATTATTACCCCTTTCAAATTAGTATAAATATGTAATGTAAGTATCATTGATACATAATCATTATACCCACTATAGTATTGTTTTTAAACAGAAATTTTATCTTTTTTTTAAAAAATTATATATTCTAACTATGATTTTTTTATTAATTTGTAATAAAATGAATAAAAACAGAAACTAATAATTAATAAAGCCTTATAATATTCTTTGCTTTTACTAAGGAATTCAAACTTTTTCACAAAAAATTACCCATATTAAATCCACTATATTTAAACAATGTAGGGAATTACAAACTATTATCAGTAAAATATGGCTTTTTATTTTTACCAAAAAGATTGACCTTAAAACTAAGAGTTAACAAATCGTCCTTATAGAGGCATTTATTCTTGATAATTTGACTAATAAAACAACATAATTTAGAATATAATAGATGATTATTAAAACATTATAGGAGGAAAAATGAAGAAATTATTTAAGATGTTTTTGATTTTCTTAAGAATAGGAGCATTCACCTTTGGTGGAGGCTATGCCATGATACCTCTTATTGAGGATGAAATGGTGAATAAGCAAAAATGGATCAATGAAGAGGAGTTTCTAGATATAATTGCATTATCTCAGTCGATACCAGGAGTATTGGCAGTAAATTGTTCAACCTATGTGGGATATAGCCTCTTTGGACTAAAGGGAGCAATTATAGCATGCTTAGGAGCAGTACTACCTTCATTTTTTATAATTTTAACAATAGCAATGTTTTTAATTAATGCCTTTGATGAAAGCCTACTTGATCAAATATTTAATGGTATACGTCCAGCTGTAGTGGGACTAATAGTAGTGGCTGTATTTAAATTAAAGAGAGGAATTAAGAAAACATATTTTAATTATATATATGCCTTTATAGTCTTTATTGCAGTATCTTTTTTTAATGTCCATCCTATATTTGTTATATTAATTTCTGGAATCTTAGGATACATAATTTATAAAGGAGTAAATTTTGATGAATCTAATTCTTAATATATTTCTTACTTTTTTAAAGATAGGTGCCTTTAGTTTTGGTGGAGGCTATGCTATGATACCATTTATTGAAAAAGAAATGGTTCAGAACCATGGATGGATTACAACTAAGGAGTTTATAGATATTATTGCTATTGCAGAAATGACCCCAGGGCCAATAGCAGTAAATTCATCTACCTTTGTGGGATATAAAATTGCAGGTATTTTAGGATCCGCCGCTGGTACCATAGGAGTTATACTTACTTCATTTACCCTAATGACTATACTTGCAAATTACATAAATAAGGTCAAGGATTCTAAAACATTAAAATCTATATTTATGGGAATAAGACCTGCTGTTTTAGGACTTATACTTAGTGCCGCTTATTCAGTAGCCATAGAAGCCATTATAGACTTTAAAGGAATAATAATAGCTGTTGCCGTATTGCTTTCAATACTGAAATTCAAGGTTCATCCAATACTAACAATAGTTTTGGCAGGTTTAGTTGGATATATTGTATATTAAAGGCTTCCTAAGCACTAATTACCATGGTGCTTAGAAAGTCTTTTGTTATATAATAGAGGTTAGACGTTTTAAAAACTTCTATATAAGGGGGAGGGAAATAGAAGATGAATAAGACTATTTTTATAGTATTAATAATAGCAGTATTCATATTTATTGGTGGTATAGTGGGAATTATAAATAATAATGATTTAGTTATAAATGAAGAGGACAGAGGGACTAAGGTAGTACTAGATGATAAAGTTATAGACAATATAGATGGAGTATTAGTAGAGGATAATGAAATATATCTTCCCATAGAATTTATAAAAAATAATTTCATATCAGACATTAGATTAGATGAAGATGAAAAGATGGTCTATTTAGATATGACTGATATAGAATTTAAGCTTGAGGATGAAAAATTAACCGAATATGTAAAAAATAATATTAGTGAGATTAATTTACTAATTAAATATGTAGATAATATGGTTTTAATTCCCATGGGGGTTGTAAGTAAAATTTTAAACTTAGAAACCCAATATAATGAAAGCTCAAATATAGTTGTGATAGAAAGGCCAGTAGATGAGATAAAGACAGGTAAGGTAATTAGTGAAGGTATAAAATTAAAACTAGATAATAGTTTTGAGGGATATAAAAACCCTAGCTTATCAGAGGGAGAAATAGTTAGGATTTATAAGGAAGAAGAAAATTATTATAATGTAAGAACTGAGGAAGGATATCTAGGATTAATCAAAAAAGAAGATATAGAAGTTGATGTTAAAATAATGAATACAGAAAATCAGATTAATACCCTACGGGATAACTATCAACCAGAAGATAAAATAAATATAACTTGGGAGTATGTAAATCATACTAGTCCTAATATAGCCGATGAAGAAAAAATTGAGGGTTTAGATGTAATTTGTCCAACATGGTTTAGTGTTAAAGAAGATGGCATAGTTGAAAGTAAGGCAGATATGTCCTATGTGAAAGCTGCCCATGAAAAGGGATATAAGGTATGGGGATTAGTGGACAATAGTTTTGATGCAGAATTAACTTCCCAAATATTAAATGATGAGGAATTAAAGGACAAAGTAATATCCCAGATACTGCTCTATTCAAGTTTATATGATTTAGACGGAATAAATATAGATTTTGAAAACATATATTATGATGATAAAAAGGCCCTTGTTACTTTCGTTGGAGATTTAACTGACATGCTTAAAAGACAAAATCTTGTAGTATCCATAGATGTTACTGTACCATGGGGGAGTAAACAATGGTCATTAGTATACGATAGAACAGAATTAGCTAAAATAGTGGATTATGTTGCCCTGATGGCCTATGATGAGCATTGGGGGACAAGCCCTGAAAGTGGGTCAGTGGCATCAATAGGTTGGGTAGAAAAGGGGATATCAAAATCCCTAGACTATATTCCAAAGGAAAAGTTATTATTAGGAGTACCTTTTTATACTAGGGTATGGAAGGAAACCACAGATGAGGATGGCAATGTAGAAGTAACTTCTAAGGCAGTACCAATCAGAAATGTGGAAGAAATATTAGAAGAAAATGATGCTGAGATAATATGGGATGAAGATGTAGGACAATATTTTGCCACCTATAAAGGTGAAGAAGAAAACGTGATGTATAAAATATGGATTGAGGATAGCAAATCCTTAGACCTTAAAATTCAACTAGCCCATAAATATGATATAAAGGGAATAGCATCATGGAGAAAAGGATATGAATATGATGAAATATGGGAAGTTATAAGGCAGATAAAAATAGATAAAGATTTAATCTAATAGGAGTAAGATTATAAACTAGAGAGTAGGTTTATAATCTTACTCTTTTTTTTTTTCAAAATATTCTGTTGGAAAAATATAAAGGTATATTGGAATTATTTATAAGTTTAACAAAAAATTACTTATTTAATAAAAAAATTCCTTAAATCTATTGACAAAGTTAAGAAAAATGGTAAAATTCAATTAAAAGCAAGTAACTACTTACATGCTTTTTTAAAAGGATGATTTGCAATCGTTTTCACAAAAGGAGGGGGACTATGGAAGAGAAAACTAAGATTGGAATTGCAGGAATAGGACTCTATATACCAGAGAAAAGAATGACAGCAAAGGAAATATCACAGGCAACTAAAGGTGTATGGAGTGAAGAAGCAGTAATCAACAAATTGGGCATTATTGAAAAAACTATACCAGGTGAAAAGGATGGAACCCAAGAAATGGGAGCCTTGGCAGCAATAGATGCCTTAAAGAACTCCAATATTTCTCCTAAGGATATTGACGTTATTCTTTGTATGGGAGAAGAATGGAAGGAATATCCCTTAACAACCTCTGCACTATATATACAAGATAGGATAGGGGCTGAAAATGCTTGGGGAATAGATGTTCAAAATAGATGTTGTACTACAGTTTCAGCAATGAAGATGGCAAAGGATATGCTCATGGCAGATGATGAGATTAATACCGTAATGATTGTTGGAGGATATAGAAATGGAGACTTTGTAGATTATACCGATAGCAATATGTCTATGATGTATAACCTTTCTGCAGGAGGTGGAGCCATTATCCTAAAAAAGAATTACAATAGAAATACTTTATTAGGAACCCATATAATATCTGATGGTTCACTTTCTAGGGATGCTGGAGTTGAAATCGGTGGAACAATAAATCCAATTACAGAAAAAAATCTAGAAAGGGCATACAAATCTTTAAGATTAATGAATCCTAAGCACATGAAGGATAGATTGAATGAGGTATCATTGCCAAATTGGTTTAAATGTATAGACAAAGCCCTTGAAAAATCTAATCTAACAAGGAAGGATATAGATTATGTGGCTGTATTGCATTTTAAAAAGTCTATGCACGATTATATGATTAAGGAGTTAGGGCTTAAGGAAGAACAAACTATATACCTCTCATCCTATGGTCACATGGGTCAGGTAGATCAGATTTTATCCTTAAAATTAGCATTGGATGAAGGTAAGGTAAAGGATGGGTCAGTAGTACTTATGATTGCTGCAGGGATAGGATATGTCTGGGCAGCTAATGTCATACGATGGGGAGAGTGGACATAAATGGATACTTTTTTTCAATTGCTATTTAGTAGTTTGGAAACCGGTAGTGTTTATGCCCTTGCGGCCTTGGGGATTATAATAATTTTCAGAACCAGCAGAATGACAAACTTTGCCCAAGGGTCTTTAGGGATGTTCAATGCTTTTGTGGCAACTATTTTTTTACTAGGAAAAAATATTTCTCCATTACTTGCGGCCTTTGTGGGGATGGTTTCTGCCTTCGTGGCAGGGATATTAATAGATATAGTTATTATGAGAAGGGCAAAAAAGGTATCGCCCTTGGCAAAACAAATTATAACCTTTGGACTTATTATGTTATTTTCAGGAGTAGCCCCAATGATTTTTGGCACAAGTCCCCTATCCTTTCCTAGATTTATAAATAGTGGAGATATTGAACTTGCCAATGTTTCCGTTACTTATAATACACTATTTAACATTATTGTAGGATTAGTTATTATGGTTGCACTATTTTATTTTTTACAAAGAACAAAATGGGGATTGGCTGTACGGGTAACTGCTTCAAATGAACAAACGGCTAGATTAATGGGGGTTCCAACTAAGACGGTTACCATGGGAGCTTGGGCAGTTGCAGCAGCCCTTGGAACATTTTCTGCATTGATGTTAGCTCCAGCAATCACTGTAAATGTTTCTATGATGGATAATGTACAAGTAGCAGCCCTTATAGCATGTGTTTTAGGAGGTTTTCAAACCTTCTATGGACCTGTTATTGGTGCATATATAATAGGGCTAAGTAAAAACATGATAACTTATTATATATCATCAACCTGGGGCGATGCTATTTTATATACATTAATACTTGGGTTTATAGTTTTTAGACCCAATGGAATAATTGGTAAGAAAATAATTAAAAAGGTGTAGGAAAGGAGATGGGAAAATGGATAGGTTTATGAAAAGCATTTATAGTAAATACATATTATTTGGAATTCTCTTATGTCTTACACCCCTTCTTCAGGAAGTAGGATTATTAAAAAGCTCTACTATAACTGTCTTTGGAACTATAATATTTTACGCAATAGTAGGGATAGGACTTAATGTTCTATTGGGATATTCAGGACTGATATCCCTTGGAACTGCAGGATTTATGGGGTTAGGGGCATACCTATCGGCCTATTTGACTAGTGATTTGAAATTACCATTTATTATTTCATTAATAATCTCTGTATCAATACCCCTTATCATAGGCCTTATAATTGGGCTAGTATCCCTTAGGATTGAAGGATACTACCTTGCAATTGCAACCCTAGGCGTTGCAGAAATATTTAAACAGGTGTTTATAGAATTTGAGGTTATAACAGGGGGTTTTTCAGGGAAAAGTGCAGGCTATCCTAAGCTATTTAATTTAATACAATTAGACAGAAATCTTACATTTGTATTAATGTCAATAATTTTAGTTGCTATTATAGCTTTAACCTATAATTTTATTAACGCTGCAACCGGTAGAGCTTTACTTACAATGAGGGGAAGTGAAGCCGCTGCCCAGGCCATGGGGATAAATATATTGAAATATAAGCTAACAGCCTTTGCGGTGGCTACTTTATATGCAGGTATTGGTGGAGTAATATATGTTCATTTTATTAGATTTGCATATCCAGCCACATGGAATTTGACATTATCATTACAGATTTTAGCCATAATAGTCATTGGTGGCATGCGAACTATAAGTGGACCAATTGTAGGCTCCTTTATAGTATTTGGAATTCCTGAGCTTATATTAAAGCAACTTCCAATAATAGGGAATATAGATGGACTATCCTTCATATTCACTGGCATACTGATAATTGGTGTGGTATTATTCTATCCCAATGGACTAATTTACTTGGGAAAGGATATAAAAAAATTATTTACAAAAAGAGTGATTATAAAGAAAAAGGTGAGCCAAAATGCATAATAAAGAAACCTTAAAAATTGAAGGTCTGTCAATAGCCTTTGGAGGACTTAAGGCAGTAGATAATCTTAGTTTTTCTATAAATGAAGGTGAAATCTATGGATTGATTGGACCAAATGGAGCTGGCAAAACTACAGTTTTTAATTGTATAACTCAGTTCTATAAACCCGATGAAGGCAGGGTACTTTTTACTAAAAGAGATGGAGAAGTAATAGATCTAGTAGGTGAAAAAACCCATAATATAATTAGGTTTGGATTGGTTAGAACCTTTCAAAATGTTGAACTAATTCAAGAGCTTAGCCTATTAGATAATTTATTAGTAGGTGCCCACATAGAATTTAAGACAGGTATAATAGCTCAAGCCCTTAGATTAAAAAAGGCCAAAGAAGAGGAAAAACGTCTTAGGGAAAAGGCCCTTGAAATTCTTGAGTTTTTAGAACTTACCCATAAGAAGGATGAGTTGGCTGGAGGACAACCCTATGGAGTTTTAAAAAAGATAGAGCTAGGGAGAACTCTTATGGGACATCCAAAGCTTATTATATTAGATGAGCCGGCAGCAGGCCTTAATGATACGGAAACTAGAAAGCTAGCGGAACTTATTAAATTAATTAGGGATAAATATAAGTGTAATGTTTTATTGGTAGAGCACGATATGAGATTAGTAATGGATATTTGTGACCGTATATGTGCAATAAACTTTGGTAAAAAGTTAGCCGAAGGAACTCCCCAAGAAATTCAATCAAATAGGGAAGTTCAGGAAGCATACCTAGGAAAGGAAGAATAAAATGGCACAGATAGCATTAAATATTGAAAATCTAAAGGTTTCATATGGAAATATAAAGGCTTTAAAAGGAATAAATATAAAAGTTCCAGAGGGGAAAATTGTTGCCCTTCTTGGAGCCAATGGAGCTGGCAAAACCACGACCTTGAGGGCTATTTCTGGAGTGGTTGAATCAGATGAAGGAAGCATAAAACTATTTGATAATGACATCACTAATAAAGCTCCTGAGAAAATTACTTCTTTAGGAATTATTCAATCTCCAGAGGGTAGACAAATTTTTCCCGAACTTACAGTGGAAGAAAATCTGAGAATAGGGGCCTTCACTGTGAAAAAGAAAGAGGAAATAATTAAGAACTTTGAAAGAGTATATAAATATTTTCCTAGATTAATGGAGAGAAAAAGACAGATAGCAGGAACCTTAAGTGGTGGAGAACAACAGATGCTTGCCATAGGCAGGGCATTAATGGCTAGTCCTAAGATTCTTTTATTGGATGAACCTTCCTTAGGCTTAGCGCCACTCATTGTAAGGGATATTTTTCAAATAGTTAAAGAGATTAATAATGAAGGAACAACCATACTAATAATTGAACAAAATGCTCTCCAAACCCTTAAAATTGCTGATTATGCTTATGTTTTAGAGGTGGGAGAAGTTAATATTGAAGGAAAGGCTAGTGAACTTATTCAAGATAGTAGGCTTATTGAAGCCTATTTAGGGGGACACTAAATTCTATGATTGTGTATAACTATGTTATACATAATGATAAATAAAAAATTAAGAGGGGGAAAAAGAATGAAAAGAAAAATATCATTGATGTTGGCAGTATTATTAGTAGTATCAGTATTTTTGTCAGCTTGTGGAGGCAGTGTAGAAACAGCACAGGGTGTTACTGAAACTAGTGTAAAGGTAGGTAATAGCATAGCCACATCGGGAGCTTTAGCACCAGTTGGTGTTCCGTTTAAAGCAGGTATAGAAGCGTACTTTAAAATGGTAAACGAAGCCGGTGGTGTTAATGGACGTACAATTGAATATGTGCATCAAGACGATGAATTTAATCCAGAAAAGGGTAAAGCCGCATTGGATAGAATGATAAATGACGAAAAGGTATTTGCATTGGTGGGTCATTTTGGAACACCTATTGTAGGTGCTACTTTAAATGATATTAAGCAAGCTGGGATCCCAGCAGTCTATTTTGCAACTGGTACAGGTATTCTCTATAATGAAAATGCTACTGGGGAAGACCGTGGTGTATATCCTGTACAGCCAGTATATCCAATGGAAGGACGTATAATGGCAGCATGGGCAAAGGGTGAATTTGGAGCCTCAAAAGTAGGTGTAATTTATACTAATGATGATGCAGGTAAGGATTTATTAAAGGGTATAAAGCAGGAAGCTGAAAATATTGGAAATCTAGAGGTAATAGATCAACAGGTTGCTCCTGGAGCAGAAAACGTTTCTGCAGCTGTAACAAAGCTTAAGGATGAAGATGTAGATGTTGTTATTATAGCAGCTATTCAAGGAACGTTCCCACAGATTGCTAAGGAACTTGGAAAGCAAGGTATGGATAAGCCAGCTATTACAACCTACGTTAATGTTGATCAAACTATGACTGAAGCTGTAAAGGCAGATGTAGAAGGAAAGTTCGATATTTATGGAAATGCTTGGGTAGATATGACAAAACCTGAAATTGAAACCTATAAAAAATGGATAAAAGAAACATCCGATGAGGATCTAAGCAGTAATGCATATGCAATGACTGGATGGATAGCAGCACACTTCTTTGTTGAAGGACTTAAACGTGTTGAAGGAGAACTTACTTGGGAGTCATACATGGATGCCATTGAATCTGCTCCTATACAAAATCCATTTGGAGGATCAATAGATTTTTCAAACGGAAAAAGATTAGGTACTCAAGAGATGTCTCTCTCTAAAATGAATCCTGATGCTGAATCAGGCTGGGAATCATATAAAGGATTTATGACCATAGATGAAATATTAGGACAATAATTAATAATAATATGTATAATATAATCTCGGCTGTTTGTTAGTATAACAGCCGAGATTAAATAAAAATTATAATAAGGGGGAAGGGCCTAGATGGAGTATAAGGAGAAAATTATTTCAGTTAAAGAGGCTCTTGAGAAAATCAAATCAAATGATGTTATTGTTTCAGGAATGGCTGCGTCAGAAGCTAGAGAAATATTATCCCAGCTTCACACCATAGCTGATAGAGTTGAAAATGTTACAGTTACAACTTGTCTTCCCATGAAGGATGCAGAGTACTTTATAAATCCAGAATACAAAAATTCATTTAAAATGGATGGGTGGTTTTATACTGCTTCCATAAGAAAAGCCCATAAAAATGGAAATATTTCATTTATACCAAATCATTTACATTTAGCAGCCACAAAAAGACTTGAATTTGTAAAACCTAATATATATATTGGAAATGCTACTTTACCTGATAAACATGGATTTGTTTCCCTATCTTTAAGTAATGTTTATGAAAAAAGAATGTTGAAGGCAGCAGATTTGGTGATATTAGAAATCAATCCAAAACTTCCCCGTACCTTTGGAGATGTGGAGGTTCATATAAATGACATTGATTATATGATTGAAGTAGATTATGACATACCAGAGATTCCAGATACTGAACCAAATGAAAAGGATTTAAAGATAGGAGCATTAATAGCTGAGAATATTAATGACGGAGATTGCATTCAATTGGGTATAGGTGGGATACCAAATGCTGTTGCCGCTGCCTTGAAGGACAAAAAGGATCTTGGGGTACATACAGAGATGTTGACAACAGGAATGATGAAACTTGTTAAGGAAGGGGTTATAACTGGGAAGCATAAAAATTTTAACAAAGGTAAAATTGTAGCTGCCTTTGCCTTAGGAACTAAAGAACTCTATGAATTTATTGATAATAACCCTTCAGTAATGATTATGGATGGAAACTGGACAAATGACCCCTATATTATAGGACAAAACGATAATCAAGTATCAATAAATACAACTATAGAAATTGACCTAACAGGACAATGTGCCTCTGAGTCACTAGGTTCAATTCAATTTAGTGGTACAGGAGGGCAGGCTGATACAGCTATAGGAGCCCAAATTTCAAAAAATGGTCGTTCCTTCATAGCCCTATATTCCACAACTAAGATTAAAGATAAAGCTACTGGAGAAAGGGTTGAAATTTCTAAAATTGTACCTCAATTAAAAAAGGGAGCAGCTGTTTCTCTATCTAGAAATGATGTTGACTATGTTGTGACAGAGTATGGAATAGCTAGTTTAAAGGGTACCTCTATAAGGGAAAGAGTAAAAAGGCTAATCAATATTGCCCATCCTAAATTTAGAGAACAGCTTTATAAAGAGGCTAAGGAAATAGGATTGATCTACTAATAGGGGGTGATAAAATGCCTAAAATGATATACAATAATAAAAAGATATATTATGAAGTTCATGGTGAAGGAGAGCCTTTAATAATATTAAATGGTATTATGATGTCCCATAATAGTTGGAAGATTTTTATACCCCAATTATCTAAAGATAAAAAGGTAATATTATTTGACTTTTTAGATCAAGGAAAATCCGATAAGCTCCAAGGCATTGATTATAAACATGATATTCAAGTAGATGTATTAAAGGCTTTGATAGACCATCTAAATATAGAAAAGGCCAATATACTTGGCATATCCTATGGGGGAGAGATAGCTTTACAGTTTGCTATCAAACATCAACAGAATGTAAATAAACTCTTATTATTTAACACGGCTAGTAAGACTAATCAATGGTTAAAGGATATTGGTAGAGGCTGGCTAAAGGCAGCAAAAACCCATGATCCAGAGATGTTTTATCATGTAGCAATACCATGTATATATTCTCCCATGTTTTATTGTGGGAATTATAATTGGATGGAAAATAGAAAAAAAATCCTATATGAAGTATTTACTAAGGATTTTTTAGATGCTATGATTAGACTAATACTAAGCTCAGAAGGATATGATATAAGAAATAAGCTTGAAGAAATAGAAGTTAAAACATTAATTGTTGGGGCAGACCATGATTTCGTTACACCACTATTTGAACAAAAGTATATTCATGAAAAAATTAAGAACTCAAAACTTTTTATGCTCAAGGATTGTGGTCATGCATCAATGTATGAAAAGCCTGAAGAGTTTTTGGCTTTGATAAATGGTTTTTTAGGTCTAGAACAGGACTTATCAATTTTATAAGGATATGACCATAGTTTTTGAGTATAGACGTTAGAAGGAGAATAAGTATGACCAAAAAAAATGCAACGAAAGAAAGAATTATGAAGGTTGCACTTAAACTATTTTCAGAGCAAGGGTATTATTCTACTACCACAAAACAAATAGCTAATGAGGCAGGAGTAAATGAAGTAACTATATTTAGACATTTCAAGACTAAGGGAAATCTATTTCAAGAGACTACTCAAAACTATGTGAAGGAAGTACGGGTTGATGAAATAGTAAAGAAGTTAAAGGGCAATGAGTTTTCTGAAAATATTCGACTATTATGTAGGAAGTTATTAGAGCTGTATTACTCTAATATAAAGCTATACAAAGTTCAAATGAAGATGGCTGATGGAGAACCAGAATTCATAAAACTAAAGCTGTCAAGGGAGTATAAAAAAGTATTAACAAATTACTTTGAAGAATTGAAGGCTAAGGACAAAATAAATGGGGACCCAAATATGATGGCTGTAACACTTATTAACAGCTTACTTGGAGCATTTACAGTATATGTCCTTACCGATGATACCTTTACAGATTTATCATTAGAGGACATGGTAGATGAACATGCTAAACAGTTTGCCAAATATTATGTAAAATAATTTTAAAAATACCATATAAATTTAGAGTTTTATATTATATAGTACATCTAAACATCTAAATTATAATCCCATTAGGGAATTTTTAAAAAAATAGCAAGTAAGCACTTGCTTTAACACTTAAAATCCAATACAGAATTTACATGAAGGGAGCTAGGAAATCGTCCTAGCTCCTTAAAATTTTACCTATTCATCTAATTCAAAGGTATAGGGATATACTGATTCCACAGTTTTTCCTAATTTACTAGCAAAGGCATGGGCATCAACTTCTTCTACAACACCATTTTCTTTGTAAATTCTAGCATTATAGACTTGACCCTTAGAATTTACTAAAAGTTCTGCTTCATAGGTAGTACCATCATCTAATCTAACTTTTCCTTTTTTCCATGGCATAAAAAATCTCTCCCTTCATAAGTCTACTTTTATTCTTTTCATCTATTAATCTAAATATAATTGACAAAAATATACAGCGTACAATTAATCATATTTAATTAAAATAGCTGAGAAAGTTTTTAGTTGACATATAAAATTGATGGGAATATAATAGACCATATAGTCTAGACCATATGGTCTATGCTTGTCTAGAAGGGAGAGAACTTTATTGGAAGTTAAGGAATTTGAAAAGAAAGAAGAACTTTTCCAGGCGGCCTTAAAGGAGTTTACTGAAAAAAGTTATAATCAAGCCTCTTTGAACACCATTATAAAAAATGCAGGAATGAGCAAAGGTTCCTTTTATTATTACTTTAAAAATAAAATGCATTTATATAAATTCGTAATAAATGAAGTAGGAAAGATAGAGGAATCCTTTAATGAGAGATGGATTAAAGAAAACAATGTTAATCTTGAAAATTTAGGGCTCTTTGATATTTTAGAAATCCACGGTAGAGCAGGAATAGATATGTTGACAGAATACCCTGAATATTATGAGTTTTGGAAAAGGATAATAAAAGAGGACCATCCGGAAATTAAAACTATAATCAATGAACGAAGTATAGAGCATTTAGATAGTTTACTTAATCCTTTCATACAAAATTCTATAGATAAGGGTGAGATTAGAACAGATTTTTCTATAGAATTTATAAATAGTATTATTTCTAATATTTTATTGATCTTCTTCTTTTCCATTATAGGGGATAGTATAGAGTTAGGTGGGGAAAAAATTTTAAGGGATTACAATAAATATTTAGACTTTATTAGGAATGGTTTAGGTAAAAAATAGGGGGTGGAATAGGTGGATAGAGGGATTCTAATGAGGATTAGTAATCTAAGTAAGCATTATCAAATGGGGGAAGTTTTAGTTAAAGCCCTACAAAATGCCTCCTTCGATATTAAAGAAGGTGAGTTTGTTGTAATATTAGGGCCCAGTGGTTCTGGAAAGAGTACCCTATTAAACATAATTGGAGGAATGGATAATCCCACGGAGGGAAAGGTTTTTTTAGGTGAAGAAGAGATAACTAGCTATAATGATAAGCAGCTAACAAAATATAGAAGGGATAAAATAGGTTTTGTTTTTCAGTTTTATAATCTAATGGCTAATTTGACAGCAAAGGAAAATGTTGAGCTGGCAACAGAAATATGTAAAGACCCATTAAATATAGATGATGTTTTAGAAAAAGTGGGCTTAGGGGACAGAAAGGATCATTTTCCATCCCAAATGAGTGGTGGAGAGCAGCAAAGAGTGGCAATAGCTAGGGCAGTAGCAAAAAATCCTTTAATGCTTTTATGTGATGAACCTACAGGGGCACTGGATTATAAAACTGGTATTTCAATATTATCCCTTTTAAGTAATATAAATAAGGAGTATGGAAAAACAGTATTGGTTATAACCCATAATGCACCTATAGCTGATATGGCCCATAGAGTTATAAAAATGAGAAGTGGTATGATAGTAGAGGATAAAATCAATACAAATCCCATAGATCCTGAAAGGATTGAGTGGTAATGAAAAAGCTAAATCTAAGGCTTTTAAGACTTATGAAAAATTCTAAGGGGCAAGTTATAGCTGTTACCACTGTTATAGTAGTAGGTCTACTGGTATATACTGCCCTTAATATGGCAGCCCTAAATATGGAGAGTACTGTTAACTATTATTATGAGGATACTAATTTTGCACATATTTATGCAAAACTTGTAAAAATGCCAGCTAAGGCAATTAAAGATTTCCAAAATAAATATGGTATTAAACTAATAGAAGGGCGAATAGTCTCCGATGTACCATTAAAGGTAGAAGACAAAGATGAAAAGGTTACCGTTAGAATTATTTCAGCTCCGAAATCAAAGGGAGGCATTAATTCTTTAGTATTTAATGAGGGTAATCCAATAAGTGATATAAATAATGATGTCTTAGTAATAAAGCAGTTTGCAGAGGCGAGAAATATAAAGGTGGGAGATATTATAAACCCCCAAATAGGTGGTAGGGTATACAATCTTACGGTAAAGGGAATAGTTTCTAGTCCTGAGTTTATATATCTCATGGAAAATGAACAGACATTGCTTCCCCAGCCAGATAAATTTGGGGTCTTATATGTTTCCCATGAGTTTGCAAGACAAAGCCTTGGTTTTAAGGATAGTTATAATGAAGTAATCATAAAACTTAATGATGGTATAGATGAGGATAAAGTAAAAGATAAACTGGAAGAAGAATTAGATAAATATGGAGTTAAGAGAATCATAACTAGGGAAGACCAACTTAGTAATCGAATGTTATGGGAGGAAATTACTCAGCTAAAAAAGTCTTCATCTTCCGTTCCAATATTATTTTTAGTTGTAGCTTCCATAATCCTAGGGGTTATGATTTCAAGAATGGTTAAAAATGATAGAACTTCTATAGGAGTGCTCAAGGCTTTGGGATATAACAATCTACAAATTATAGCCCATTATACAAAATATTCATTAGTGATAGGTAGCGTAGGTGCCATTATAGGAACTATAGGTGGTATGGTTTTATCTGGAAGTATGACTAAATTATATATACAATTTTTTAATATACCTATGTTAAAGGTGAATTTTTATTTTAGATATATACTAATGGCAGTATTATTATCAAGTATTTTTTGTATAGCTGCCGGTCTATTTGGAGGTCGCAAGGTACTAAAGATTTTACCAGCGGAATCAATGAGACCTGAACCTCCCAAAACAGGAAAGAGGATTTTTCTAGAAAAAATAAAAATAATCTGGAATAGAATGAGTTTTAGTTGGAAAATTGTCATTAGAAATATATTCAGAAGTAAAAAAAGATCAGCCTTCATAGCTTTAGGTATAGCCCTTACCTTTAGTATATCCTTTGTAACATTTCATCTTGAGGAAGCTTCCTATGATATATTTGCTGGTCATTATGGAGAATTTCAACAGATGGATTATAATATAAACTTTAGTAAACCCCTTAATAAAAATGTAATTAAAGATATAAAAAATTTAATAGAGGCTGACAATATTGAGGGAAAGATAGAGTATCCCTTTGAAATAAGCTACGGATGGAAAAGTAAAGTTGTAAATATCATAGGTGTATATAGGAATACGAAATTTTATAATTTTAAAAACTTAAAGGATGAAAGTATAAATTTACCCAAGAAAGGTATAGTTCTTTCTGAAAACCTTGCTAAATACCTTGGAGTAGGTAAAGGGGACATTATAAGTATTAATACCTTTATACCTGGTAGAGATGATATTAATATTGAAGTTAGGGAGGTTATAAAGCAAAATTTAGGAATAAACGGGTATATGAATATTGATGAGATGGCAGATAAACTATTGGACAAAGAATTAATAACAGGAGTCTATGTGGATACGGAGTATGAAGTAAAGGATAAATTAAATAATGTAAAGAATATTTCTTCTGTCCAATCAACCCAGGATTTAATAGATATATTTATGGAATTTATGGAGTTGACTATTTATTCCATAGGAATAATGCTTATATTTGCTGGAGTTCTAGGTTTTGCTATAGTTTACAATTCAACCATAATGGGAATATCTGAAAGGACTTTAGAATTTTCATCTCTGAGAGTTATGGGATTTTCAAAACAGGAGATATATAGAATTATTTTAAAGGAGAATTTTATTATGACTATATTGGGTATAATACTTGGCTTACCAATAGGCAGGGTTATGGTAAGATCAATTGAGGAAGCCTTTAGTAATGATCTATATACTTTTCATACACCTATTAGTTTAAAATCCTATTTATTTGCAGCCCTTGCTACAATAGCATTTGTTATATTGGCTCAGTTGTCAACTTTAAGGAAGGTTTACAAATTAGATTTTATGGAAGCCCTAAAAAGTAGGATATCTTAGGAGGGATTAGGGATGAAGAAAAAAATCATTATTAGTGCTGTTGTTTTTTTATTTATAGCATCAGCAGCGGTATATTATATATTGAATAATTCAAATTCAATAGAAGTAGAAATATTTGAAGCTAAAAGAGGTAATGTTAGCAGTTATGTTGAAGAAGTTGGAACTGTAAAGTCAAAAAGTGAAAGGCAAATATATTCTAAAGCCACCGGTGAAATACAGGAAATATTAGTAGAAGTGGGAGATTTGGTAAAGGAAGATGATATAATTGCTATGATAGATTCAGAAAAAATAGACCTTGAGATTAAAAGTCTAGAGGCCCAGATGGAAGGGATTAGAGCAACTTATAAGGAAGCCATAAAACCAGTAGACAAAGAAAAAATAGCAAATGCTCAGGCTGAAATAGAAGCCATAAGGGTAAGACTAAATGATGCAAAAAGACAAGCAGAAAAAAATGAAAAACTTTATGAAGAAGGTGCAATAAGTGAAGAGGCTTATCAGTCCTCTTTAGATAATCTAGCAATTGAAGAAAAAAATCTAGAAATAGCTGAGAATTCCCTTGCACTTCTTCAAAAGGAAGTTTCAGAAAATATAAAAAGTAAGTATGAGTCAGAAATAGCCCAGTTGGCTTATCAAATAGAAATTTTAGAAGAAAGTAAAAGGGATCTCATTATAAAGGCTCCAGTGGAGGGTATAGTTACAGAGATTTCAGTAAAGGAAGGTGCCTTTGTTCAGCCTGGAACAGAAATAGCTGAAATAGGAAATTTAGAAGATATATATCTTGAAGTAGATATATTAGCAAGTGAAGTAATTGATATCGTAGAAGGAGCATATACAGAAATATATGGTGAAGAATATGGTATATTATATGGAAAAGGGTCTGTTGATAAAATATATCCAAAGGCATTTAGTAAATTATCTGATTTAGGGATTGAACAAAAAAGAGTAAGGATAGATGTAAATATACCAAAGGAATTAAGTTCTAATTTAAAACTTGGTTATGAATTAGATGTAAAGATATTTGATAAAAGGGCTAAAGATGTTATTTATATTCCAGAGAGTGCAGTATTTGAAATTGAAGGAAATAAATATGTTTTTGTAGCAGAAGGTGGAAAGGCAAATCTTAGGAAGGTGGAAATAGGAATAGAGGGGGATGAGGTGCTTCATATAACTTCAGGATTAAATGAAGGTGAAAGGGTGGTCATATCTCCCAGTGAAAATTTAGAAGATGGTATTAATATAGTAGAAAAGCAGTAAAATAAGTAAAGCATCAGAGAATTTTTATCTGATGCTTTATTTTTGTCAGGAATTCAACCTTTTAGTGTAATCCCTTTGAACCAGAATTTTCTACTATTTTTTTATATAGAGGATTATCTCCCATATATGATTTAAGGTATGATAAAAGCTTTTCTTTATCCTTACCGGCATATTCTAGCATCTTATCGGCTATATGGTCTATTACCTCAGGTTCTTCACATTCTGATATGACTTCAAAAATTTCACTTATATTTTGAGCAATTGCAGAGGCTTTATCATTACTATTAGAATCATCAGGTACAATATTGTTTTCCATCATATAATGTATGGCATCACATAGCACCCATCCTGTCCCCTCTACAGTTTTCAAAAGATTATGAAGATGTTTTTCCACCTTTTCATTATCTATTGTCATAACAATACTCCTCTCAAATAAGTTTTATTTTGTAATAAATATTTGAGTAAATATTTTTCCATACTTTGAACCTTCTTTAACACCTATTCCCACATGGGTAAATTCAGGATTTAATATATTTTCTTTATGGCCCTCGGATTCCATAAGGGATTCATGGGCACTTTCAACAGAATCATTACCAGCTAGATTTTCTCCAGCATAGATATATTTAATACCATAGTTGTGAAGCATTTCAAAGGGACTTCCATAACTAGGTGAGTAATGACTAAAATAATCATTATCTATCATATCTTGAGCTTTATATCTAGCAATTTCAGTAATTTGTAAGTCGATCATTAGGGGTTTTAATCCTACTTTAGATCTTTCAGCATTGAGAAGTCTAAGCATTTCACTTTCGTTTGGGGTTAAGTCTTTAATATTATTTGGTAGCATGGGGGAATCTATTTCCTTAACTATTGGTGTTACATCGTGGGGAGAAATAGCTCCAACTCTACCATCATCTAATATTACGATATGCCACTTACCAACTGATCCTTCTACTTCCAATGTATCCTTCATATGAACCGTTGATACCACAGGGTAATCAGTGGAATTTCCACTTCTTATGTAAGCAGTATCCTTTATTACCTCAACCCATTCTACTTCAGCCTTTTCAAAAACTGATGAAGTTTTTGGGGTTAAAGGCTTAGGCTGAGGATTTCTAATACAACCTGAAAGGGCTGCTAAAATAATAATGAAAAATAAAAAAATAATAAGTTTTTTTGGCTTTGACATATCATCACCTCAAAACTTATTATTTCATATAAGAAGAAAATTATTATAAAAAAATTATTTTTATATTTATTAGTAATTTATATTATATCTTGTATTTTTTAAGTTCTATTTTAAGATTTTTAGTTAAGGTTTCTAATTGTTGAACATAGTCCATAAGTTCAGTTATTTTATTGGAATATTCCATTACGTTGGCACTCATTTCTTCAGCAGAAGCTGAATTTTCTTGGGCTATTGCCGCAAGGGAATGTATATTTTCAAAAACTTGAGATATTTTTTGGGTTTCAATGGAAAGTTTGTCTACAAGGTTAACTATACCATTAGATACATTTGTAATTTCAGTAGTCGCTTCTTTATTATCTTTAGAAACAACCTCAAGGGTTTTACTGCTTTCTTCTAATTGATGGAATTGTTGGGATACTTGATGTACCATATTTTTAACTTCTTGGGTAAAGGAATTTAATCTATCATTTATAATTCTAACGGCATTTTTTGAATCCTCTGCAAGCTTTCTAATTTCATCGGCTACTACTGTAAATCCTCTTCCCATTTCTCCAGCTCTAGCTGCTTCAATGGCAGCATTTAAAGCTAAAAGATTTGTTTGTTCTGCAATTTCTTCTACAGTTACCACAATATTAATAATATCTTGAACTTGGTTAGACAGGGCTTCGCCTTGATTATTTACATTAGCAAAATTATCCTTTATATTAAGAAGCATGTAAGATACATCCTGTAACTCCTTAAAGGATTTTTCAATATTCAAAACAGCACCTTCAAGTTGTTTTTTCATTTCATTTTCCCTTTGAGATAATTCATTAAGTATTTCGATGTTATCATTAAGAACATACACCGATTTTTCAGTTTCTTGTGCTTGATGTACAGCACCATTTGCTACCTCTTCAACGGCACCGGATATACCATCGGAAACTTCCTTCATACTAGAGGCTATTCCTGAGAAGGTAACTGTAAAGTTATATACATCATCCATTCCACCCTTAAGATAGATAAAATCTTTTTTAATGGTGCCCTTAATATTATTGATTTCTTCTACATAGGATTCAAAATTATCTCCAGATTTTATTTTAGTATCACCTACAAAATTAAGTTCCTTTAACTTATTAAGTTCATCTTTAACTGATTTAAGGGGCGCCGTAACTAGATTAGAAGTAAAATAGGTTACACAAAATATAGATGCTGAGAAAATTAGATCTCTAACTATATGGGTCATTCCTCCATCGATAAAGAATATAATGAAGGATAAAATAGTTGATGGGATAGCTATTTTAAAGGATGTGTTTTTTATAAAACCAAAGGATAAAAATTTTGATAAACCATAGCTTTTTATGGTAGAAGGATCCTTTTCAAGTTTTATTTTTAGTCTCATATAGTGTTTACCATCGTCGTATTTACCTTTATCTAATATATTCCACTCTATTTTTTCCTTGAAGAAGTTAGCACTTCCTTCCAATAAACCAATTAGATAATCAAACATACCACGTTTAGATTCATAAAGTATTTCTATTTCTTTATGACCAGTTTCCGTTGCAATTAGTCTAGGCGGTTTGGCCCCTCTAATCATCTTAGTTAATTGAAGATGAACTTCGTCCATCATCATTAAAAAGCCTTTTAAACTAAACCTTTCGAAATATGAAGGAAACCATTTACTAAAGGTTTCAATATTCCTTCTTCCTATTTCTCGCCATAAAGTACCTGAATCGAGATTAGCAGACTTTGCCACTTCAGATACTATTTTATGGATTTCATCATCGGGAATATCCTCTAATGGGGTAATTATTCTATCAACATTCCAACTTACGGAAGATACAGCATTATCAACTATTTCTTTTCCATACAACTGTTTTAATGTATTAATCCAAGTTGAAACTACAGTTCCTTTCACTGGACTCCCTCCTTTTTTTAAAATATTATTTTATTGTTTAGTACTTTTTTACTATTTTCCTGTTTAATACTATTATAATACAATTTGATAAAAAAGTAGATAGAAATAAAATTATTATAAAATTGACAATAATTAATTTTTAGAATTATAATACTAATAAATAAGTGTTTTAAAGAACTTTAAGAATACTTAAAATATTTTATTGAATCTAAAGGAGGATTATCATGAAAACTGATGTGCAGATAGCTCAAGAAGCAGAAATGCTACCTATAACTGAAATAGCAAAAAAAATCAACTTAGATGAAGATAACTTAGAGCTTTATGGTAAGTATAAGGCAAAAATTTCTTTAGATGTATTGAAAAAACTAGAAAATAAAGAAGATGGAAAGTTAATACTGGTTACTGCTATCAATCCTACTCCAGCTGGAGAAGGTAAGACTACTACAAATGTAGGACTAAGTATGGGGCTTAATAAAATAGGCAAGAAAGCTATTACAACTTTAAGGGAACCCTCTTTAGGTCCATGTTTTGGAATCAAAGGTGGTGCAGCTGGTGGAGGATATGCACAGGTGGTACCTATGGATGATATAAATCTTCATTTTACTGGAGATATTCATGCTATATCTACTGCCCACAATTTATTGGCAGCCTTAATTGATAATCACCTTCATCAAGGAAATAAACTTAATATTGATCCAAGACGAATTACTTGGAAAAGAGTAGTTGATATGAATGATAGAGCATTAAGAAATATAGTTATAGGTTTAGGTGGAGAAAAGAACGGCGTACCTAGAGAAGATGGATTTGACATATCTGTGGCATCGGAAATCATGGCAATTCTATGTCTGGCAACTAGTCTTGAAGATTTAAAGGACAGACTTTCCCGAATGATAATTGGATATACATATGATAATAAACCAGTTACTGCAGGTGAGCTTGAAGCTACAGGCTCATTAACATTACTATTAAAGGATGCAATAAAGCCTAATTTGGTACAAACCCTAGAAAATACACCTGCTATTATTCATGGTGGTCCCTTTGCAAATATTGCCCATGGATGTAATTCGGTTATGGCCACAAAGGTAGCTCTTAAACTTTGTGACTACGTAGTTACAGAAGCTGGATTTGGAGCAGACTTAGGTGCAGAGAAATTCTTTAATATTAAATGTAGATATGCTGGACTAAAACCAGATGCAGCTGTAATAGTAGCTACCGTTAGGGCACTTAAGAACCATGGTGGTGTTAAGAAGGATAAGTTATCTGAGGAAAATTTAGAAGCTTTAGAAAAAGGATTTGAAAACCTAGAAAAACAAATTGAAAATGTAAATAAATTTGGGGTGCCTGTAGTTGTGGCAATAAATAAATTTCCTACGGATACGGAAAGAGAGCTAAAATATATTGAGGAGAGATGTAAGGATCTCGGTACTGAGGCAGTTTTATCCGATGTCTTTGCCAAAGGTGGAGAAGGTGGTGTAGAGCTTGCTAAGAAAGTAGTAGAGTTTGCGGAAAGTGGTGAAGCAAGTTTTAAACCTTTATATGATCTAGAGCTTTCCATAAAGGAAAAGATTGAAACCATAGCTAGAGAAATTTATGGTGCTGATGGAGTAGATTTTTCTTCCAAAGCATTAAAGCAAATAGAAAATTATGAGGCAATAGGTCTAGGAAATCTTCCAATTTGTATGGCTAAAAATCAATATTCCCTTTCCGATGATAGGTCATTACTAGGTAGACCAAGGGGATTTAGAATAACAGTAAATGAAATAAGGGCTTCTTCGGGGGCAGGATTTTTAGTAGCACTTACTGGAAATATTATGACCATGCCAGGACTACCTAAGGTACCTGCAGCCAATAATATTGATTTATTACCTAATGGAGAAATAATAGGATTATTTTAAGATAAGGATCTTTGAGAACCCTTTGAGTTAGAGTTAATGTTTAACTTTAACTTAAAGGGTTTAATTATATACTTTTACCATAATAAATGGCTTTATATGTATGTGAAAAATATTTATAATATAGTATATATAAAACTTCAAGGATTGATGGTATGTTTAATAGAGATAATTTTCAAAAAATGCTTATAATAGCTATTACCACTACTTTAATGGGACAGGTTTATATAAATCCTTTTAATTCTCCCTTTAGGTTGTCACTGGGAATAGCAATACTTGTATTCTTAATACTTAAATTTACTGATGTTTCAATTATGTTAACAAATATTTGTACTGCACTTTTTGTATTTATTCTGAGAATTACCATTGATTTTTTTCAGTTTTATGGCAGTTATAATTTTGGTACCTATAATTTGATTATAAAACACCTACCTTCAGCAATCTATTATATTGTATTTGGATTGTGTCTTTATCAACTGAAAATAAGAAGTTTTAGAGATAAGCCCATTTATTTCGTTTTTTTAGTAGGGATTTCAGATATAGTTTCTAACATAGCTGAGGCTTTAGTCAGACACGAATTTACAAGTACTTCTATTGAAATTATATTGAGAAGTTTTTTTATGGCAGGTTTTATTAGGGCCATCATAGCCCTTGCCCTATACTATAGTGTAAAAAAATACAATATGTTAATTTTAAAAGAAGAACATCAAAATAGATATGAAAATCTCATACTTTTAACTGCAAATATGAGAGCTGAAGCATTTTTCCTTAAAAAAACTATGCAAGATATCGAACTGGCTATGGAAAAGTCCTATACCATATACAATGAACTTAAGGAAAATAAAAATAATGAATATCTTGATAAATTAAAGGAACAAATTCTCAATCTCTCCAAGGATATTCACGAAATCAAAAAAGATAATCAAAGAGTTTTATCGGGAATAGAGGGACTTTTTCCAGAGGATGAAAAAGGAAATACTATGGAAATAGATAATCTTTTTAAATTATTAATTGCTAATACTAAGAGATATATTGAATCTCTGGGGAAAGATATAAAAATTCATTTTGAATATAATAATAGTTTGATTATAAAAGATTATTATCCATTGATTACTATATTAGATAATCTTATTAATAATTCAATAGATGCTATTACTTATAGTGGATGTATAAGGATAGCACAAGATATTATGGATAATTATGTAGTATTTGAAGTTATGGATAATGGAAAGGGAATAAAGAAGCAGGATATAGATGTTATATTTGAACCAGGGTATTCTACTAAATTTGACAAGACAACCGGAAAAATGTCTACAGGGATAGGACTAACCCATGTAAAACATATATTAACTAGGCATTATAAAGGAAAAATAGAAGTGGAATCAGAAAAAGATAAGGGTACGAAATTTACAATCTATATTCCAAAAGAGGCACTTTAAAAGGAAGATTTATAATAAATTATTATATAAAGGATTTAGGTGATTAATATGCTTAGAAATAATATTAAAAAAGTAATAATAATTGTTATATTATTTTTCATTATACTGTTTAATAGTATGAATTATAAACCTTTTCAAAGCAGTAATAGATATTTAATATATACCTTTAATACTTGCAATAATGAGCTAGCATATGCAATAAATAATTTAAGTGGGAAAATAAATTCTGCCAGTGAAGAAATGCTTAATGATGAGGAATATATTAAGCAGATTTTTAATGAAACTTATTTAAAACTAAGGTTTTGGGAAAAAATTCTGGTTAGGTTAGAACTATTAAACGAGAATTTCAAGTTTGAAAATGCAACTGAATTAAGAGAATATTTTTACATAATTATGGACAAAGGAAAACTATCTGAAAAAGATAGGGAGGTATTAGAAATAATATTTAAAAATGTCAATAAAATAAATCCTGGGAAAGAACAAGAAATAGATAATAAATATTTCCGTGTTGCCCCCAGTAAAGAAGTAAAAGAAGCTCTTGAAAATATATTTGAAATTTGTAAGGAAGAAGTAGCGAGATATTATTTAGAAGGAGGTAAACAATGAAACCTTCATTTTACATTGTAGACGATGATTTAAGTATTAGGCGTATATTAAATAATATAATTGAAGACCATGACCTTGGATATATAATTGGAGAATCATCTAATGGAAATGAGGCTTTAGAAGATATACTTTCTAAAAAGCCAGATATTGCCCTAATAGACCTTTTACTTCCTTCTGTGGATGGGGTAGAGATTGTAAAAAGAGTAACAGAAAAAGGTTTAGATACTCAAATAATCATGCTTTCACAGGTGACTTCAAAGGATATGGTAAGTAAAGCATATTTGAGTGGAGTTGAATATTATATAAATAAACCAATAAATGTAATAGAAGTAGTTTGTATTATTAATAAAGCAATAGAAAAATTAAAACTAAAACAAGCTTTATTCATGATAGGAAAGACCATGGAAAAAAGAAATATCAATTTTTTTTCATCATTGGATAGTAAAAATGATGAAAAGGAAGATAATACAAAAGAAAATATAATAAATATTTTTTCAGAGTTGGGGATATTGGGCCATTCAGGAAGTAATGACTTGATAAATATTATTGAGATTATTCTAAATGAGAGAAATGAAAAGGGACTAGCTATTCATAGATATCGCATAAGTGATAAATATAAAGAGTTAATTGATAAATACGAAAAAAATGATGGAAATTTAGTATCAATTAAAGCAATTGAACAGAGAATAAGAAGAATTATTCAGTTGGCCCTTGAGAATATCGCCAGTCTAGGTATAGAAGATTATACAAGCTTTAAGTTTGAGAAATACTCCACATCCCTTTTTGACTTTAAGGAAGTTAAAGTAGAAATGGACTATATAAGAAATAAGAGTCAATATAGAGGGAAAATAAATGTTAAGAAATTTATTGAAGGCGTAATAAGTCATCTAGATAGTTAAGTGTATAGGCTAATGGAAATACTACCTTTTTATTGTTAATAATTTGATATTGTGTTAAAATTAAATCGGATAGTATCCTTTTATGGAGCTATACCCTTTGTTAGACACTAGGCATTAGAAAGGTACTAAGTAAGTTATAACTAAATACTATTTATCTGCTCTGAGCCTATGGATGGACCGAGACAGGAGGAAAACATACCCCTTCTTAGCTATTGCTCTGAAGGATTTTTTGTTTTGTATTATACTCCCTTTCTATGTTGTGCTTAGAAAGGGTTTTATTAATTTTTATATAATAAAACAAAAATCAAAATGATGGAGGTAGAACAAATGAAAATGACTGAAAAGGAAAAAACAAAACAAATGAATAAAGAAGCTATTATTAGCTTAGGTTTATATATTTTCTTTTTTATATGGTGGTATGGATTTGCCTATGGATTAGGACTTAAAGACCTCAGTGAATATACTTATATACTAGGAATGCCAGCTTGGTTTTTCTATAGCTGCATAGTTGGATATATAGTTATTTCCTTTGCCACTTGGTTCGTTGTGAAGAAATTCTTTGTTGACATTTCCTTTGATGAAGAAAAAGAAAATATATAAAACTTTGTCTAATTAATAAATGAGGAGGAAAAGTAAATGACTAAGACACAAATGATAATACCGATGATAATATACTTAGCATCAATGTTTGCAATCGCACTTTATTCCAATAAATTATCAAAAAAGATATCGGAAAATAACTTTATTGAAGAATACTTTATAGGTGGAAGAAGTATGGGTGGGTTTGTACTGGCAATGACCCTTATAGCTACATATTCAAGTGCAAGTAGTTTTATTGGAGGTCCAGGAGTGGCCTATAGTATGGGATTTGGCTGGATATTACTTGCCATGATACAAGTACCTACTGCATTTTTGACCCTTGGTGTTTTAGGAAAAAGATTTGCTATGGTAGCTAGAAAAATTGATGCCGTTACAGTTATAGATTTTCTAAGGGCAAGATATAAAAATGATTTAGTAGTTATATTAACTTCTATTGCAATCATACTATTTTTCGCTGCTTCAATGGTTGCACAGTTTATAGGTGGAGCTAAGTTGTTTGAAGCAATAACAGGTTATCCCTATATAGTAGGTCTAATATTATTTGGAATTACCGTTATTATATATACAACCATAGGTGGATTTAGAGCAGTTGCTATTACCGATGCAATCCAAGGAGTAGTGATGGTGTTTGCCACTATTTTCCTATTGTTTGCTGTTATAAAAGCAGGTGGAGGAATGGAAAACATTATGATAAAACTGGCTGAAACTAATCCAGCTGCATTAACTCCAACGGCCGGTGGCAAGATAGCTCAGCCCTTTATATTATCTTTTTGGATATTAGTAGGTATAGGTGTATTGGGACTTCCACAAACTACTGTTAGATGTATGGGATTTAAAGATTCTAAATCACTACACAATGCAATGATAGTAGGAACCTTTGTTGTGGGTTTTTTAATGCTTGGTATGCATTTAGTTGGAGTGTTAGGTTCAGTTGTTGTGCCAGGACTTGAAGGGGATGGAGCAATACCTGGAATAACAGTCAAAGTACTACATCCAATAATAGCAGGTATATTTATAGCAGGTCCTTTAGCTGCAATAATGTCCACAGTAGACTCTATGCTTATTTTAGCAGCTGCAGCTATAATTAAAGATCTTTATTTAAATTATGGAAATAAAAATAATGTATCTCCAGAAAAACTTAGTCGTATAAGTTTTATAACAACAGGGGTATTAGGAGTAGTAGTATTTGTTTTTGCAATAAAGCCTCCTTCATTAATTGTATGGATAAATCTATTTGCCTTTGGTGGACTGCAGGCTGCATTTCTATGGCCAACTATTTTGGGACTATATTGGAAGAGGGCTAATGCAACTGGTGCCTTATTATCAATAATATCAGGAATTGGGGCATATATGTACTATACAATAACAGGAATAAAATATCTTGGAATGCATCAAATAGTCCAAACAATAATTATTTCATTAATAGCTTTTATTATAGGAACATTTTTTGGGAAAAAACCAAATGAAGAGACTCTAAACATGTTTTGGGGATAGGAAATTGAGTATGTAATATTAATACCTAAATAAGTTGAATAATAAAAATAATTTAGAAAATTTATAGTTAATTATTGACTTATACATGTCATCTGATATAATTTACCTCAATAAGTAATTTGGAATTAATTATTTTGGAGGACGAATCATGAAAAAGCTTATTAGAGAGAGAAAAGTAGTACAATTTTATTTTTATTTTAGCTGGAGCTTTTATTTTTATGGCGCTGGCTATTTTCTATGCAAAATAATATCAAATCTCTTATCTAATGAGTTGAATAGGATTACGAGTATTTATAAAAATGGATTTAATTTCAAACTAGCAAGGTTAAAATCCTCCTTAGTAGTTTAAAATAAGTTTAAGCCAATTATAATACTCTAAAAAGACTCATTAATGTGGGTCTTTTTTTATTGCATTGACCTAGGAACTATAGAAGAAAAAAGGGGATTTATGGGTGAAGATAAAATTTTCATAATAAAATCCCATTGGAATGTGAAATAAAAAGGAGATATGGCCACATTAAATAGAGTATTATAAGAAATAGATGATGGACAATATATTTTTTAAAATCCTTAAAAATAGCACAGGAAAATAGAGAGGAGATGAGGTAATATGAAGGCCCTTACAGTAAACCTTCCACACAAAAAATATCCCATAGTAATCCAAAAAGACCTAATAAAAGATATTGGATTTAAACTAAAGGAAATATACAAGGGTAATAAAATAGCCATAATAACGGATTTAAATGTAGAAAGATTATATGGTGAAAAAATAGAAAAAAATCTTGTTGACCAAGATTATTTTGTAAAAAAAATAATTGTAGAACCGGGAGAGAAAAGTAAATCCTTTGATACATTACTAGATTTATATGATAAATTATTAGATTTTGAAATAACTAGAGGAGACTTGATAATAACCCTTGGAGGTGGAGTAGTAGGAGATTTAGGAGGCTTTGCAGCATCTACTCTTTTAAGGGGGATACCCTTTGTACAGATACCCACATCCCTATTAGCTCAAATTGATAGTAGTGTAGGAGGCAAGGTAGCAGTAAATCTATCAAAGGGAAAAAATTTAGTAGGTAGTTTCTACCATCCTGAGGCAGTATTTATAGACCCACAGTTTCTAAAAACTTTAGATAAAAGATTTTTATATGATGGAATGGCAGAATTAATAAAATATAGTTTGATAAAAGATAAAAATTTATTTGAAAATTTACTGAAATATAAATTAGATGAAGAACTTTTTAATAATATGGAAGAAATAATCTATAGATGTTGTGAAATAAAGAAAGAAATCGTAGAAAGGGATGAAATGGATAAAGGGGAAAGAATGATACTTAATTTTGGTCATACCATTGGACATGCCATAGAAAAGTATTTTAAATACGAAAAGTTTACCCATGGAGAAGCGGTGGCAATAGGCATGTATAATATAACAAAAAAAAGTGAGGAAATGGGCATAACCCAAAAAGGTACGGCAGATTTGATAAAGAGAATATTAATCCAGTATAAACTGCCATTTACAATGCCAGAGATGGATATTAAAAAAATAGTAGAGAGTATTAATTTAGATAAAAAGAGTAAAGGGGAAGATATAAGTATAGTACTATTAAAAAGTATAGGCGAAGTTTTTGTTAAAAAAATAAACAGAGATAATATAGACAAGTATATTAGTTAATATATTATCTTAATATAGAAAGGAGTCAAAGAGTTGAAAAAGATAGAGATAATTCCTACTAAACTAGAGGGAAAGGTTAATACTCCTCCTTCTAAAAGTATGAGTCATAGGGCTATCATATGTGGAGGCCTTGCAGAGGGAGTAAGTAATATAGATAATTTAATACTTTCCGACGATATTAAAGCAACAATTGATGGTATGAGGGCCCTAGGCAGTCATATTGAATGCTTTGAGAGCAAATTATGTAAGGGAAGATATACCGTTACTATTAATGGAGATGAAAGTATAAAGTCTAAAAAAAATACTATAGATTGTAAAGAATCGGGGTCAACCCTAAGATTTTTAATACCCCTTGCATGCTATACCGGTGAAAAAATAAAATTTACTGGCAGAGGAAAGCTTGTGGAAAGACCCCTAAATACCTATTATGAAATATTTGATGAACAAAGTGTAGATTATCAAAATAATGATGGTAATCTTCCACTGGAAATAAAGGGAATAATAAAACCTGATGTTTTTAGAATCAAAGGAAATATCAGTTCCCAATTCATTACAGGTCTTATGTTTCTTTTACCATTATTAAATGGCGATTCTAAAATAGAAATAACAACAGAACTTGAATCAAAGGGATATGTGGATTTAACAACTGATATGTTAAATAAGTTTGGGATAGAAATAAAAGAAAGAGAGTATAAAGAGTTCTTTATTAAGGGAAATCAGAAATATAAAAGTAGAGATTATATTGTAGAAGGGGATTATTCCCAAGCTGCATTTTGGATAGTAGCTGGTTTATTAGGGGGTAATATTAGTTGCAAAAACATAAGTAAAGATTCACTTCAAGGAGATAGAGCTATTGTAGATATAGTGAAAGAAATGGGAGGAAAAATTGAAATTGGACAGGATCATATAGAAATTAGTTGCTCCCATACCCATGGCACAATAATAGATGCATCCCAGTGTCCAGATTTGGTACCAATATTAGCTGTTTTAGGAAGTTTAAGTAGAGGCATAACAAAGATAGTCAATGCAGAAAGACTTAGAATAAAAGAATCCGATAGACTTAAGGCCATATCAACGGAACTGAATAAATTAGGAGCCAATATAACTGAACTAAAGGATGGACTAATTATAGAGGGAAAAGAGAGTTTAAAGGGAGGCATTGTGGACAGCTGGAATGACCATAGAATTGCCATGGCTTTGGCCATAGCTTCTATTAGATGTACTGAACCTGTTATAATAACAGGAAGTGATGCAGTTAAAAAATCATATCCACAATTTTGGGAAGATTTTAAGAAGTTAGGAGGGAAGATAAATGAGTGGGATATGGGGTAAAAATATTAGAATTTCAATCTTTGGAGAATCCCATGGGGAGGCCATAGGAATAGTCTTAGATGGTTTGCCATCGGGTTTAGAAATAGACCTTGAAAAAATTAAAAAAGAAATGAAAAGAAGGGCCCCAGGAAGGAATAAGATATCTACCTCAAGGAAAGAGGGAGATCAATTTAATATCTTAAGTGGGTATTTTAATGGGAGGACTACAGGTACGCCCCTTGCTTCAGTCATATATAATACCAATCAAAAATCAAAGGATTATGATGCTATTAAATCCATAATGAGACCAGGTCATGCTGATTATACAGGTCATGTTAAATATTCTGGTTTTAATGATTATCGAGGTGGCGGGCATTTTTCTGGAAGGATTACAGCTCCCCTTGTATTTGCTGGAGCAATAGCAAAACAAATCTTATTAAATAAAAACATAGTAATAGGCAGTCATATAAAGAGTATAGGAAATATAGAAGAAGAATCCTTTGACAAAGTAAGTATTAAGCCATCATTATTGGAAGAATTAATAGAAAAAGAATTTCCGGTCATAGATGATGAAAAGGGTAAGAAAATGAAGGAATATATACTGAAGTTGAAAGATGAGAAGGATTCTATAGGTGGAATAGTTGAAACAGCAGTGGTAAATCTACCTGAAGGTGTAGGAGAGCCTTTCTTTGATTCCGTAGAAAGTAAACTTTCTCAACTACTTTTCTCAATACCTGCAGTAAAGGGAGTTGAATTTGGAGCAGGATTTGATATAACAGATATGAAGGGTTCTGAGGCCAACGATGAGCTATATATTTCTAAAGGTAAAATAAAAACCTATTCAAATAATAATGGTGGAATAATAGGTGGAATTACTAATGGAATGCCCCTAATATTTCGTATTGCAATAAAACCCACTGCCTCAATAGCTAAAGTTCAAAGGACAGTAAATATAGATGAAGGTACAAATACCAAAATTGAAATAGAGGGACGTCATGACCCATGTATTGTACCTAGGGCTGTGCCTGTAGTTGAAGCTGTAACGGCCATTGCTTTACTAGATTTAATATTGGAAAGGAATAAAAGACTATGAACTATTTAGATAAATTGAGAAGGGAAATTGATAATATTGATAGAGAAATAATAAGACTTTTTGAAATGAGAATGGAAATAGCCATAGAAATAGGTCATTATAAAGAAAAAAATAATATGAAAATATATGATAAGTCCAGAGAAGATAAAGTTATAGAAAAGAATATCTCTCATTTAAAAAATGAAAATTTTAAAGAAGCCATTGTAGAGTTAACACATTGTATAATGAATATTAGTAAAGATATTCAAAAAAAGGAAAAGAATGCTAATATTTTAGAATGTAAAAAAGAGTCTAAAGATAGTATAAATAAAATAGAAATTAATTCGAAATATTTTAATGAAAATAAAGATATTAAATTAGGCTTTCAAGGGGTTCTAGGATCCTTTAGTGAACAAGCTCTTATGGAGTACTTTGGAAAATGTGATAACATAAAGAGTTTTAAAGACTTTGAAGATGTTTTATTGGCAATAAAAAATAATGAAATAGATTATGGAATACTTCCTATTGAAAATTCTTCTACAGGTGGTATAGCTGAAGTATATGATCTTTTAAGAAAATATGGATTTTATATAGTAGGAGAAAAAGTTATAAAGGTAGAACATCATTTGCTGGGAGTAAAAGGAGCAAAACTTGAAGATATACAGGAAGTATATTCCCACCATCAGGCACTTCAACAGAGTAGTGAATTTTTAAAGGATTATAATAAATTTAAATTGATTCCATTTAGTAATACTGCAACAAGTGCAGAATACATTAAAGATAAAAATTCTAAAACAAAGGGAGCTGTAGCTAGTAAGAGAGCAGCTGAATTATATGGACTAGATATTATAAAGAGTAATATTAATCATAACAAGGATAATTATACTAGATTTATTGTGATTGGCAAAAAACTAGAATATAATAATAATTCAAATAAAATTAGTATAGTTGTTACAGTACCACATAAACCAGGTATGCTTTATAAAACCCTAAGTATTTTTGCTAAAAATAATATCAATATGATGAAGATTGAGTCTAGACCAATTATAGGTAAACCATGGGAATATTTCTTTTATATAGATTTTGAAGGAAACTTAAATGAAGGGTCTGTTAAGGCAGCAATTAATGAAATTCAAGAAGATAGTAGTTATTATAAATTATTAGGAAATTATAAAGGTGATAGTAGTATAAGACAATAATAAAGATTATAAGAAGAAGTTAAACTTATAAGGTGGTTTAAGCTATGATAAAAGAAAGTAAGAACATAGTATTTATTGGAATGCCAGGATGTGGTAAAACAACAATAGGTAATAGGATTTCTAAAGGGTTAAATATGGAATTTTATGATATTGATGAATACATTAAAGAGAAAGAAGGAAAAAGCATTCAAGAGATTTTTAAGGATGGGGAAGAATATTTTAGAAAAATTGAAAGTGAAGCAGTAAAGGAAGTAAGTAAAAAAACTCCTATAGTTATATCCACTGGAGGAGGAGTAGTAAAATCCCATAGAAATATGGAATATTTAAAGAAAAATGGCATTATAATTTTCATTAATAGACCTTTAGAGAATATAGTTGCTGATATAGATATAAATGACCGTCCCCTATTAAAGGAGGGGAGGGAAAAATTAATTAAATTATATAAAGAAAGATATGATTTATACAAGAAATATTGTGACTATGAGATATTAAATAATTCAGAATTATCAATTGTAATTGATAGAATTTTAAAACTTATAGAAAGACTTGACATAATGTAACCTGGCAAGGATATGTTTATTTTAAGAACGTAAAACCTACTAGGGTAAGATGAATTTTAATTTACTAAATAAATGTAATTATTAAAATAACTTAGAAAAATTCATATTTTATATTGACTTTTTTACTGAAAAAGATAAAATTAAATACAATAATCAAAAACTGTTTAAGTATAATTAGTTGATTTAATAACACATACTAAAACTATAAATATTTATTTTAAAATTTTTTGGAGGAAGAAATATGTTGAATCTTATTAGAAAGGAATTAGCTGTACAAAACTATTATTATTTTTATTTTAGCTGGGGCTATTTTTATGGCGCTGGATATTTTGCATACAAAAAAATAATAAATTTCCTTTCTAATGGGTTAGAAAAAATATGTATATTAGGTATAAGTTAAGCGATATTTTAAATAGTATACTTATAAATATTTAAAGAGAAGACTCATTAGAAGAGTCTTCTCTTTTTTTTTTTAACCTTAAAGAAATACTTTTTTAACTAAGTTTTACTAGTAAAGTATAAGATTAAAAAAATATATTAACTAAGAATAGGGGAGTGACTATAATGGTTATTGTTATGAAACCAGGAAGTAAGAAAAGTGAGATTGATAAGATTAAGAAAAAAATGGTAGAATTAGGATTAGAAATTCATGAGTCAAAGGGTGAAAATTATCATCTATTGGGATTAGTAGGAGATACTAGCATTATTGATCCAGGAATGATAGAGGCAAATAGAAATGTTGAAAAATTAATATTTGTCCAAGAACCCTTCAAAAGAGTAAACAGACTCTTCCATCCAAATGATTCTTTAGTGGAGGTGGGAGATGAAATTATAGGTGGAAATAAATTAACAGTTATAGCAGGACCTTGTTCCGTTGAAAGTGAGGAGCAGATTTTAGATATAGCTGAAAATGTTAAAGAGGCGGGTGCTACTTTCTTAAGGGGAGGAGCATTTAAACCAAGAACATCACCATATAGTTTCCAAGGACTTCGTGAAGATGGACTTGAGATACTAAAACTAGCAAGGGAAAAGACAGGACTTCCCATTGTTACGGAACTTATGTCGCCATATTTAATAGATAAATTTGTTGAGGAAGTTGATGTAATCCAAATTGGAGCAAGGAATATGCAAAACTTTGATTTACTAAAGGAAGTTGGGAAAACCGATAAACCTATTTTACTAAAAAGAGGTATGGCAGCTACTATTGAAGAATTTCTAATGGCGGCAGAGTATATAATGGCAGAAGGAAACGAAAGAGTAATACTTTGTGAAAGAGGAGTTAGGACATTTGAAAGCTACACAAGGAATACATTAGACCTAAGTGCCATACCAGCCATCAAGAAATTAAGTCATCTTCCTGTGATTGTAGACCCAAGTCATGCTGCTGGACTGTGGTGGATGGTAGAACCCTTGGCAAAGGCAGCTGTAGCTGTAGGAGCAGATGGACTTATGATAGAGGTTCATAATGACCCAGCCAATGCAAAATGTGATGGTAAACAATCTATAAAACCAAAAAGATTTAAATCACTAATGAAAACATTAAGACAAATAGCAAGCATAGAAAATAGGGAGATATAAGGGTGGTAGATATGAAGGAATTGGACTTTAGTATAACTATAGTAGGATTAGGACTTATAGGTGGGTCATATGCAAAGGCTATAAAAAATCTAAATCCTAAAAAAATATGGGGTATAGATATAGATGGGGAAAGCATAAAAGTAGCTGAAAATTTGGGAATAATAGATAAGTGATATATATATCCTTAAATACCTTTGAAAAAATCTGATATAGTAATAATATTCTTATATCCAAATGCAACCATAAAATTTATG
>CBETVX010000018.1:0-52795 GCA_965539935.1 uncultured Eubacteriales bacterium
CCTGATTAATCTTAATTCCTTAAGTTTGTCTATAAGCATCATGACCTCAGTTTTAGTGCTTACATCTAATCTTTTCCACATTATTTGGATAGTCCTAGGGGATTTTTCAAATGTTTTTACAAGTTTCCTATCTAAAAATATAGTCTTTATTGAATTCCAATCCTCATAGTTATTTACTATATAGTCTATTAACTTGTCCATTTCTTTATTTTCCATAAGGGTGGTAGTCTCATATATTATTTCACCACCGGTACTTTCTATAATATCCTCAACAGATAACTGGATAAATTTCTCATGTAAATTTAAGATAGAATCATTATCAAGTCTAAATATGCTTTTAGTTCCCATATCTACTAACACTGAATCAATATTATTTTGACATGCAATCTGATATGTGGCAAAGGCTAACAATCTATTTCCACCGGATAGGTTTATAACTAGCTTATCCCTTTTAAATTCATTAATAATATCAGTAATGGAAGCATAATCATCATTTTCAATAATTCTACCTTCAATCTCAATATTATCTATCCTTCTATATATGAATTCTTTAACTTCTGAAAATATATCTTTACTTTCTTCTTTATTATCATGAATAAATATGGATTTTTTAGGTTTGAGCATAAGATTTGCTATTATATTTTGATCATTGTATTCACTTAAAAAGTTTATCAGAACTTTACACTCCACTTAAGTCACCTACTTTATTGGTAATATGGTAATTATTCTATAGTATAATGGGAATTTCCTTTTAATTACTCTAAATAATTAGTAAAAAAATACCATCGGTTTCGATGGTATTTATCTCCCCTATTAGTTAAAGTAATACTATTGTCATCAAGATGAATTCCTTATAGGTAGGCTAGTAACCATAAGGATTTACAGTAAATGGCTTGTCAGAGAAGTGTTTCAATTCCTTATAGGTAGGCTAGTAACTTAAATGAGTTTTTACGGAAATGAAAAGAAATTATAGTTTCAATTCCTTATAGGTAGGCTAGTAACCTTAAACCTGATACCGATTATTCTGTACGTATTAGGACGTTTCAATTCCTTATAGGTAGGCTAGTAACAGCACCAATAAATTGAGACATGTTAGGCTTTAAGTGAGTTTCAATTCCTTATAGGTAAGCTAGTAACCATCAGCACCTTTAACTGTACTTCTATCAAGGTCTAGGTTTCAATTCCTTATAGGTAGGCTAGTAACCCTGTTTCTCCTGTTTCTAGGTTTTTTATAGTAATTAGTTTCAATTCCTTATAGGTAGGCTAGTAACCATATGATGTTGCATTGTATGTTTTACTGCTTCCGGGGTTTCAATTCCTTATAGGTAGGCTAGTAACCCATTTCATCTTTAGTATATATTATGTATTTTAGCTTGTTTCAATTCCTTATAGGTAGGCTAGTAACAAGAACTGAAGCAAAGGGGGATTCACATGTGAAATAGTTTCAATTCCTTATAGGTAGGCTAGTAACCGGACTTAACGCTGAAGAAATAAGCAAAAAATACGGGTTTCAATTCCTTATAGGTAGGCTAGTAACGTTATTGACTTTATGTTTTTTATCTTGAAAATCTCTGTTTCAATTCCTTATAGGTAGGCTAGTAACAAAAAAGGACAAAAGAAAGGGGAGAGGATAGGATACGGTTTCAATTCCTTATAGGTAGGCTAGTAACTTAAGACCATTCCTGAAGTCTTATTACATCTTCCTGTTTCAATTCCTTATAGGTAGGCTAGTAACGGAGCAGAAAATGCTGAAGTTCCTAAGGGCTTTACCCGGTTTCAATTCCTTATAGGTAGGCTAGTAACGACTACTTACAGTCAATACAACTGAATCCCATTGTCAGTTTCAATTCCTTATAGGTAGGCTAGTAACGCAATTGCAAAACTTGATACTGTGCTGCTTAATATGTTTCAATTCCTTATAGGTAGGCTAGTAACTAGACGACTAATACAATTTGAACATAATATATATTTGTTTCAATTCCTTATAGGTAGGCTAGTAACGCTCAAGGACTCTTTTTCTTTTTTGATATAACTGAGTTTCAATTCCTTATAGGTAGGCTAGTAACTTATGTTAATTGACCATTTAGGTATTGTTTTTAATAGGTTTCAATTCCTTATAGGTAGGCTAGTAACTAGGAGGTTGTGATATAGACCTATAGAAGTTTCTTCTGAGTTTCAATTCCTTATAGGTAGGCTAGTAACACATTTTTCTATTGAAAATGCTATGTTTTATTTTTTCTATATTTGTTCAAAAAATCCTTCTTTTTTTTAAAGATTTTTTGCAAACAATTGAAAAGACTAAAAAGTTATAAAAAAATAATTGTCGTCGACCTCCAGGGGGTTTTGCACTACTGGAGGTCGACGACATTTTTTCTTTATTTAATTATGAAAATTTCATTTAACTTTAATTTAACTATAGGAAGTTATCATCTCCACCTTTTTTGAGACCATATTCTTCCCTCTTTGAATAATTTTTTGTCCTAAAGGTATAAAATATAACAGAATCCTCATCCTCATTTATTTTTCTAAGTATTTCTGATTTCAATTTTGTAAAATTCGCCTCAGAAATATCTCCTTCTAAAACTGAGTTTTGTACCCAATACAGGTATTTTCTTGCAGTCTTTAATACTTTAGCCACTCTTTTACTATTTACATCATATACAAGTATAACAAACATATTCTACCACCTTGAAATATATGGAGTATACTTTTCTTCTTCCATAAGATGTTTTTGAAGTTTATATAACTCCATTCTGATTAATCTTCGATACGATACTTTTCTTCCAAGACCTCTATGCTGTATAGTTGTTTTTAGTTTTCCATCAAATTCTTGTACAAATGACTTTCTTCCCTTGTCTTTAAGTAAAATTCCTCCCATATTATTTTCAAAATCTTTCTTTGTTATAATTTTCTTCCCTATCATATTAAAAATTATTCTATCAATTATGATCGGTTTAAATATCTCTGCTATGTCTAAATTGAGAGTAAATCTTCTAAAATTTGTGGTGTGTAAATATCCTATTCTTGGGTCAAGATGAGTCTTGTAAATTTCGCTTAGAACTTGAACATATAATAGGGAATTTCCAAAACTTATTAGAGCATTAAGTTCATTCTTGGGAGGCCTTTTACTTCGTCCTTCAAAAACAAAATCTTGATTATCAATGATAGTGTCAAAAGCTTTGTAGTATGCCTCCCTAATATTCCCTTCTATTCCCATTAGTTCCGAAACATCTTGGCATTCTTGGATCTCACTAGAAAGGGTTACTATATTTTCTAAGGTATCTCCAACTTCTTTTTCTCTTTTATAATAATAATTTAAAACTTGGTATATATTTTTATAGCTTCCTTCTACGAAGGCCTTTGCTATCTTTAACCTTTTGCTATCATCATTATAATGCTCTGCTTGTTTTAATATCATATACCCTGAATTTAAATGTTCTCGAGGATAGAATGTTCCAGTATAATATTCATATCTATTGAAGAAGTGGATACATATTTCTTTTTGTGATATGAACTCTAAAAATCTTTTATTGAGAGTGACCTCTCCAAATATAAAAATGTCATTTATATCCTCAATGGGTAAATATTTTTTACCTTGTTCTGTTTCAAAATATATTGTATTATCCTTTCTTTTAAATTCACCATCATTAAAAACATATATATTCTTTTTCACCCAATCAACCCCTTAGGAATAACAAAGTTCATTATAGGCACACTTTTTACAAAAATTTATTTTTTCAGCTTTTGGAGGTTTGTCTAAGTATATTATTCTAAGAATATCCTTTACAACTTTATCGATCTCTTTTTCAGCTTCCTCGGTTAATTCTACTTCTTCTTTTTTCCTTTCCTTAGGAAACATCAGAACCCCTTTGGCTTCTATTCCAGCTTCTTTAAGCTTCTTTAGGTAAAACAGCAACTGCATTCTTGCACTTTTCTTAAATTTTGATGTTTTTTTAACCTCACCAACTACAAGCTGTCCATTATCTTTTTTCATAATATCCACTTTTATATTTCCTATGGATATTTCTTTTTTATCCCTTTTATAACTTTCTTCATGGAGAAATCTCCCAATATCTATATTTGAATTATCTTGATCTGGAACTAGCTGATGCGCCATTAGCCATACTTCCCTTTGGCATATGAAGTAGTACCAAATAAGGGTTCCGTTTACACTTATATCTTTCATAGGCTACACCTCAAAAAATATATTATTAGAAGCATAAAGTCATATTCTCCCAGCCTTCTTTATAAAAACCAGTTTCATCACTATATCTATCATTTATATCATCATAATTTACTCTATAAAGAGTTAGTTTATTATTCATCGGTTCTAATCCTTTTACATATTTTCTATTTACTGATATTATATAGCTTTTAAAATCTTTTCTTAATCTTAGATAATTTAACTTTCTTTTATTAAAATCCCTTTCTCTTAAAACTTGATTAATATAATCATCTAGTATTTTGATGGCTTCATCATCAATTTCTATAAACACATCCACCACATCTAAATCGTCTTCTATTAATTTAAATTCAGAAATACTCTCCCTATGACCTTCTTTAAAGAAAAAGAAGTTTTGTATTGCACTCCAAATTTCTTTTGAACTATCTTGATTTTTCCTTTCATTTAATTTCCCGAAATACTCATTTATTGTGTTGAAGAAATCTCTTTCCATTAATACTGATTTATCCTTTAAAAATTCTGTTACTATATCTAAGTCTGCCTTACCATAAACCCACGCACCATATCTTATACCCTTTTCAGTATTTAAATTGACTAAATGTACTTCTCCCATTATGATTTTGTTCCAACTTCTATTGCATCTTCCAGCTACTTGAATTATCGAATCCATTGGTCCAATATCCCTTACCACTATATCAAAGTCTAAATCTACACCTGCCTCTACCATTTGTGTAGATATTACAATTGGTTTATTATTCATATTCTTTCTTATGGCTTTTATTCTATTCAGTCTTTGTTTAGGTATTATATTTGAAGATAAATAATACATCTTCCTAGTTATATCCTCATCAATGAGTTTTTTTTTGATTTTATTGTATACATCTATGGATGAACTTATTGTATTTAGTACTACTAAATATGATTTTTGAGGATTAATATTTTCAATAAACATATCAACAAATTCATCAATATTTTTCTTTTCTAGATCTATATAAAGTTTGTTTCTAGAGAGGTTCTCAAAATATTTGATATGATTGTTACCTACTAGTTCTTTGGCTTCATCCCTTTCAAATATAAGGGGTTTTGTTGCCGTTAACAATATGATATAGCACTTTAAGTGCTTTGCTAAAAGTCTAAAAATTCTTCTTACAAGCTTCCAGTATTTTAAAGGGATGTTTTGAACTTCATCTAGTATAATGATAGAGCCTGCTATATTATGATATTTCTTTAGAAAGGAGTTTTTAAAGCCTATTATGGTATGTAGTAGCTGTATAAATGTGGTCACAATTATTTCCGACTCCCATGCTTCAACTAAAAGCAATGATTTATCCAAGGGCTTATCTTCCTTTTTTTCTCTATATGTTATATCTGCTAAATGATGATGCTTCAATAAGTAATCATTTTTATTTTCTTCAAAGTCTTCAATTTGACCCAATATTTCTTCAATGACTTCGTAGTTTTGATCAATAATACTGGTAAAGGGAAGTGAGTAAATTATTCTAGGTTTATAGCCCTTTTCAACAAAAATTCTTTTCCTTAGCTTTATAGCAGCAGATAATGATGTCAATGTCTTTCCACTTCCTGTAGGTGAGGTGATAGTTAAAAGCTTATCTTCTAATCGTATATCTTTAATGTTTTTTATAACATCTTCATACACAGAGTTCCGTATACCATTCATAGTATTGATATCTTTTATAGTTGTATTAAATTTTTTAACTTCTGTTCTATATGTATCAACTATATTTGGTGGTATATCTATATTTTTTCTCATTTCCTTTTCAACTTCAGCTGCATCTCTTTTATCTGATTCTATTAAAGATGAAAATAAAAATAAAATTAATACAAATATTTTCCCTTTTTTTTCTTCATCAAACTCGCTGATAAGTGTATCATAATATTCCTCTAAATCAGCCATAACAAGCATCCAGTTTTCTTTAAAATCTATTAAGTCTAAATCAATTCCCAAGTCCTTATATTCCTCTTTTATTACTATTTCATTATTTATTAAATTATCAATTTGAGTAGGGACATTTCGAAGTTCATCCTTTATAGCCTTGAATACATAGATGAAATTTTCAGATTCTAAATCTTCAGCTTCCACTATGTCTTCTTCTATATCTCTTAAATCTCCATGATGATGCAATATACAAAAGTAAATAATTAGAGGAAGAATCCTCAACTCTTCCCCTAGCTCAATATTATTTTTTTTTATATAATTCTCAGTAATATATGCACCAAAAACAGCAGAAATAAAACCATGATGGGATAAACTGCCATGACTTTCATTTTCTTTTTTTAAGTATTCTTGAAAAAAACCCGTGTATTTTCCGAAATCATGACAACCACCCATTAATCTCCCTATTTCTTTTAAAATATCTCTATCATCCAAAGGTGAGTCTTGAATTATCGCTTTTACTTTTTCTCCAACATTGTTTAAATGAATCTTTAGTGTTTTTGAGTAAATTATTTCTCCCTTTTCAATCTCTAAATGAGAATAAAATTTAGTTTTCATATTTTTATCCACCTTTATAAAAATATGATGTTTTCTATTATTTCTTCATCAGTTTTTTCATTATATCGAATTTCGTAAAAAGGTTTCTTTAGTTTTGCAAATATACTATTTCCGTTAATTTCAATGGTATAATTAGCTATTTCCTTAGGTTTTCTATTATTATCAAATTCCCTTACCATTCTTTCTTTGTTGTATTGCAGCATCTTACCCTCTTTACTTCTAAAAGCTAGTCCCCTATCCTCTAAATAGTCCATATTTATTATTGATTTGATATTGTTATAATCATTATTTTTTATAAATTTAATATTTTCATTATCTATATAATCTACATACTCAACACCACATATAAATTCACTTAATCCAAGGTATGGTGGGTATACATATCTTTTTTCTTGTGTTCTTTTTTCAAGTTCTTCCATTATCTGATGGTCCCTATGTGAAAAATATATTCTATAGCATATTCTTGATTGTAATGGGAAAATTAGCTCTGTTGGTATTTGTGTATGTCCTCCACTTCCATTGAATTCTGAAAAGGATTTTGTTCTTACATAATTTACTGTTTGCATAACCTTTTTTAATCCACTTTTTATAGATATTGCTATCTTAGTATCTTTCATATTGAACTTATCATAATAACTATCCCTTTCGTATCCAAGTATACCTGCAAGGATACCAATTACTGTTGGTGGTGGAGGAAAAGTGTAGCTTAAAGACGATGAGTTAGTATAATATTTTCTGAAATGTGCGGTTTTTCCCCATATATCAAATATGAGTAATGAATTTATATTATCCATTTTTAATCACCACTATATTATGGATTTTAATTTTGATTTAAGTTCATCGGATAGCAAATTTTTAAATGTATCAGTTTTATTTCCATCGGATATTTTTAAAGCCTCATTATGCCAAAAATGTATTGCTTTTATTCTATCTTTATATGCTTCAAAAACATTAATGAGTTTACAAATATTAAGTGTTAAATCAGAAATATTTCTAATGTATTCTGTTTCCTTATCTTCAATATTAATATAATCTCTTAAATCTCCTATAAATGTTTCATCATCCATATATTCAACTCTAATAACTAATCTTGGATATTGTCCAACTTTACTACGGGTAGCCATAAGTGGGATAGCCTTTACTAATGCTTCATCTAAAAGCTCAATATCTTTCTCTTTAAGATTTGTTTTTTCTCCCCTTTTGGCACTTACTATTCCATGGAAAGCTAAAAAGGAATAATAAACTCTATAGTCTTTGCCCATTGCTCCTTGGTCCTTAGTAGCCTCTGATGAGAAATGAGATGTTATTCCATTGGAATCTACTAATTGAACCTTGTTTAGTGAATAACCCCAGTTAAATTGAACTGGCCCTATAAAGTTTCCTGACATGCCCTTCCCTTCAGCACCTTTGATTGGTAATGTAGCTCCAAACAATCTCATATCTATTAAAGTATCTAATAACATATCTTTATTTTCCTTAGATGAAATATCTATTTTTTTATCTCCCTTTTTTTCTTCAAATATACCTTGTAATCTTTGAGTTGCAGTTACAGCTTTATCTTCAGGTTTGGAAACAAATATTTCATATCCCTTTTCATCTAAATAATCTCTTACATATCTCTTTAACCTCAAATCACTAACTAGATTTTTTTGGCTCTCATAATCCATCCTTGGTCTATTTTCATCGTCTGGGTCTCCATTTGGATTACAAAGTTTTGCATCATAAAGAAATAAAATCTCACTATTATTCATGTTTTATCCCCCTTTATTTAATGTTCTTATAATTAATTCTCATCATATTGTTAAAGCTGTATCCCGATAGTATATATAGGACATTTTCTTGATTACTTAATTTCCAATTATTACGATGTTTAAGCCATAATTTATTACATGTACCGTAAATGTTATTGTTTAAATACAAAAGATGTACTTTCTTAACCTCACCAGTTTCTTTGTTTTTTATAATAGTCTTATATTGTTTTAGCTTTTCAGTCATTTCTAAAATTAATCTATCTATTTTTAATGTTGTCATCCCTTGATAATTAAGTTTATTTAATATTGGTTCAGAAGATAAATCTGCATTTCTCTGGGCATTTCCTACTTCCCCTATTAGATATCCAAGTAAAAACAGAGCACATTGTCCTTCATCATAACTCATTTCTTCAATAAACTTTTTTATTCTTTCATCAAAACTTAATATCCCTGTTTCCATTCCTCTAACTCCCTCCAAAACATCAAGATTGCGCAAATATTTCATCATAAGATTTATTTGAACTAGAATGTATTTTAATCCGTCAATACCTTCTGGCTTGTTTACATTATAGCCATCAAATTTCTCAAACTTATATACTCCTATAAGCTCAACAAATTTGTTTATAAGTTGATTATAGGATATGGGTTTTTTAGTAAATATACTATCATATAGTGAAAGCAAATCCCTATACTCTACTACTCCGTTTTTTCCACTTTTTACAGGGATTAGATAGTAGATTTTATTTAAATCAATTTCCCACAGCTTTGATTCTCCTAAAATTTCTTTTCCAAATATTTTTACTTCTTCTGAAACCTTTAACATCTCTTTTATTCTCGATGGTGGAACATCTTTTATAAGTTTTAGCACCTTAAATTCCTGGGATGCTGGCTTTTTTTCATAGAATAAAAAGTTTAAAATATAGGAATTATCTTTATCTCTTTTAAGGTTTTTATTTACTTTTTTCTCTATTCTATATAGATTCTGCAATCTTAGGGCAGGTCCAACTGAGTCTTTTATGTTACTAATCCATCTATCTAACTCTGTTTTATTTAATTCTTTTGGAAATAAAAATGAAGGTAGTATGTAAAATGTTAGGGCACCTATTTTATCTTTTAAATTAGTCTTTGTATAGATTTCACCTGCCAGTAAGTTTCTATAGCAGTCCTTACAAATCCCCATACTTTTATAAAAATCCCCCTTTAAATTAGATGAAAAACCTTTCTTGTCTGTAATATAATATTTAAATTCCATTCTTGATGTATTATCTGTTATGACATTTTCTTTGCCACAAACATGACAAATATCAGTAGAAGTTTTGTCAAATAAACTATCAAGTTTCTCCTTTATAACTAGCTTTCGGTATTCTTTAGAATCTGTTATACTTTCTCCATCAATAGTTATATGATATAAGCCAATTTCATTTTTACTAAGTTCTTTATTTTTCTTTATATAATCTAAAAAATTTTTATTTATTTCTTTTATTATTTTCTTAACCTCACCCTTGTTTTTTTCTTTTATCCTTTTAATCTCTTCTAAGTTCTCATCTAATAACTGTAAATCCATAACAAACTGGTACCTACTTTTAGACTTTTTCTGTATTCCTAAATCATAATAAAAATTCTCTTTCGTTCTTAATAGATTATGATATAGCTCTGATTTTTCATCTAGTTTATCGAGTAAATTGGGTAACGTTTGAGATAGTAAATATTCTGGGTTTGTGGTTGTAAAATACCACTGAGGACTAGCAGGCCCATCTGCATTGCCTATCCAAAGATATTTATTTGATGTTTGTGAGGATATTTCTTCTGTACTTATTTCTATTTTTTTTGATTTATTATTAAGATTAATTTTTATTAGATATTGTTTCTTGCCTTTGACAACATCTTGAAGTGATAAAGCAAGATAAGATATAAAATCATTCCCATTATTTAATAAAGCTTTCCCTATTTCTTTTATAGAATTTTGCATAGGTTACCTCCTTTCATTAAGTATTTAATTATTTTTAAAGCATATATCAAACTATTTCAAAACACCCAAAACCTTGACTATTTTTACTTCCAATCCCTGTAAAATACCCTAGTCTAATTAACTCTGGGTTTCCTTTAAGCATGAATTTTCCATTGTATCCTTTTATGATAGTTTTATGATAGTTTATTACGCTAACTTTTGGCTCTTTATTGCCCACATACTCTATTTCAAACCTATCATCCTCTGGAGCTTGTCCATGAATTGCCCTATATTTTCTCAATAGATTTTCCCTTATTTTTTCTGAGAATAGAGAATCCTTTGGGTTATAATATACTGTCCTTTGTTTTCCATCTACTTTAACAGTGCTATAAATTACAACAGACGATAAAGTCTTTATCCAAATTTTTTCTTTATTGAATTCAGGGTCTTGTCCATGTATACTTGAAAGCTCTACATCTTTATTCCCAAGGTATAGCCTATTGGATTTGAAAATAGTAGTACATAAATCATCCATAAAGTCATTTACTAAAGTGGATATATGTATTTTTATGGGAGACTCAAAGGATATGGTTTTATTTTTCTTGTCTATTTGGAATTTCCCTAAAATCCTTGAATATGTAAATAATTTATAGCTCCTTTTTCCAGTTTTAAAACCTACTTCATGTAAAAATGTTCTCAGTGCATTATCTGTTAAGTTATTGTATATAAATCCTTGTATTATGTGGTTATAGTGTATTGGTAAAGTTAAAATCCCATCAAATTCAAATTCACATATTAGTCTCATAATATAATCCTTTCTTTAATTATTTTTCCATTATTTTCATAATTCTGTATGAAGCAAATAAATCCTCTATCTAAGATTGTATAATTTTGTCGATATATGGATTATTTATCCAATTCACTTTAGTCCAAATAAAAAATACCATCATATTTAATGGTATTTTTCAGCTTAATAATATAACATATATAGCTACTGCTCTATAATGGTTTAACCCTCATAGGTAGACTAAATAATCTAACCAAAGCAACCATCAATATGGTTTTAACTATAGTTTCAAATCCTTATAGAATTTCAATTCTATACTAGGTAGTCTAATAATTGATTTTACTACTAAAATTGTTATGTTTTATATTTTATATATTGGTCTAAAAAATCCTTCCCTGTAAAATTTTTATATCCCTTGAAAGTAGTCCTATACCTCCAGAAGTTTTGCATTACTGGAGGTAGATGCCCTTTTATGATACTTGACTGTTTTAGAAAATATACAGGGACTCTTACATATACTTTAAATAAATGGGTATAATTAATTTATAGAATTTTCTATATACTATATGAGTTTATTTTCAATTTTATTTAATATGTAAAATCCCTTTTTATTGAAACTATTTTCTCTGTTGTAAATCATCTCAGTATCGTCCATTTGTCTAAATATACCACCAGCTTTTTCTACTATACATTGCATAGCTGCTGTATCCCATTCTTTAGTAAGACTGTAACGGTAATATACCTCTGCATCACCCTTTGCAATAAGACATCCTTTTATGGAGCTTCCTGCTTCTTTTATGCTGGCTATTTTATGTTTATTTCTTTCTATTAATTTCTCAAGATCATTTGTTCCATGGGATCTACTTTTAACTAACCGTAGATTATGGGTTTTATTAGATACACTTATTTTTTCTGTAGAATACTTTGTTTCGTAAAAGGCTCCTATTCCTTCAGCACCGTAGTACATCTCACTGGTTATAGGTACATAAATAACTCCAAGAACTACTTTATGTTTATATGCTAAAGCTATATTTACAGTAAATTCACCATTTTTCTTTATAAATTCTTTAGTTCCATCAAGGGGATCAACAATCCAGCACCAGTCATTTTTAAGTCTAGTTTTATCATCCTCAGATTCTTCTGAGAGGATTGCATACTTTGGAAATTCTTTTTTAAGACCATCTACAATAATTTTATCTGCCCTTTTATCAGCAAGGGTCACAGGGGATTCGTCCTCTTTATACTGTATTTCAAATAAATCATTGTAGACATTTATTATGGCTCCACTAGCTATAATTGCTAGTTTCTTTGCTACTTGTAATTCTTTTTCTAAATTCATACATTCAGCTCCTAATAATTAACATGAATTTATTTAAAACTTTACACTTATTTTATATATATAAAATAATATAGTAATAGTATAACATGTTTGGAATATTTTTAAAATTTAATATATAAAAAGGAGATATTCTTTATGTATAAAAATAGTGTCCATTACCTTAATAATTACGTATTTAAAAACTCCACTCAAAATACCATGTCCTTTGATGAAGTCTTTGAAAATATCTTGGCATTTATTAAAAGAGATCCTGCCTCAAATTATAAACTTGCCATTGGTACTGACTCCCATGTAAAAAATATAACTCGCTTTGTTACCGCCATTCATCTGCATCGTATTGGTACAGATGGTGTGGGCAAGGGGGCTTGGGGCTGTATAAAAGAACATATTATCCATAGAAGGATAACAAGTCTAAGGGAAAAAATTTCTATTGAGACATCCTTAACCCAAGAGATTTTATATCTTATAGATTATAATAGGATGTCCCAAATACTAGAAATACTTATTCCCTATGCAGATAAAGGTGCTGATATATCCATCGAGGCCCATATAGATATAGGTACAAAGGGTGCAACCCGCGAACTCATTCAAGAGATGGTTGGTAGGTTTATGGGTATGGGCATAGATGCAAAGATAAAACCCGACTCCTATGCTGCATCCTCCTATGCCGATAGATATACTAAATGCTAGATTTTAATAGCTCTATCTGCATCAAATAAATATATATATGTTTCCTTAACTTTTTTCCCTGCGATCTTTTCAAGGGCTTCTTTATAAATCTCTATTTGAACTTTATATCTACTTATTATTGTTTCTACATCTGTTTCACTAACATCTCCCGTTTTATAATCTAATAGTACAAGCTCTTTGTTTTCTTCAAAATAACAGTCTATAATACCTTGAACTAATACCTCTTCTTCCGAATCCTTTAATCCGTATATCAAATCAGATGATTTTTTCTTAAGTATAAAAGGGGTCTCTCTATACACCTTATTTGCTAATAACATTCTCCTACCAATATCACCTTCAAAGAATTTCAATATTTTTTCTAAATCTACTACTTTTACTTCTTCCTCTGTTAGAAGTTCTCTATTTACCATATTATCAATTTGTTCATCTATAGCCTCTATACTGGCTACATTATTTAGGTCTAAGTGTTGCATTACAAAGTGTATAATAGAGCCTACTTCTGCCTTAGTAAAGGGTTTTTTTCCTTCAATAAATCTAGGTGTTTTAACTAAATTAGGTATTTTATAGGTTATTTTTTCTATATTTTTTGTGGATACTCTTTTTATATCACTTACGGCAAGTTTTGATGGAATCTTTACAGAATCCATATGCCTATAACTCCATTTAAATCTCTGTTCAATTATTTCTTTAAATCTAGGCTCCTCTTCTAAAGTAAAACTTTCCAACTTTGATTTCAACTCTAATTTATCCTTTAGTCTATCTCTTTCATCAGATACTATATCTAATTTCTTAATCAAATTAATTGTCCAATTAGACCTATGGGAGAAATCTATTATACTTTCATCCACTGAAGCCTGACCTATGTCCCTTAAAATTTTGCCGTCTTTATGATACATAAGGGCAGAACATATCCAGTGTAAGAATGAATTTGATTTAGTTAGATTATATAAGGATGTACCTCTACTCCATTTTTTGCTCTCCCTTTCTAAATCCTTTACGGACCCTAATAAAAGTAATCTATCCACTGCTCTAGTAAGTGCCACATAAAGTATTCTAAGCTCCTCAGATAGACTCTCTAGCTTCATCTTATTTCCTATGGCTATTTTAGGAAGGGTCTTTCCATATACCCTTTTATCAATATCAATATATTTAGGGCCTAGTCCCAAATCTTTGTGGAGTAGTACATCTTTATTGATATCCTGGAGGTTAAATTGCTTTCCAAGGCCAGCACATATTACTACTGGGAACTCTAATCCCTTACTTTTATGGATACTCATAATCCTTACTATATTTTCATTTTCTCCAAGGGTCTTAGCACTGCCCATATCCCCTTGGCTATTCATTAATTTATCTATAAATCTTAAGAATAGGAATAGTCCATTAATTGCACTTTTTTCAAATTGTCCTGCCCTATCCACTAAAATCCTTAGATTGGCCTGCCTTTGCATTCCTCCTGGCATGGCTCCAACATAATGATAATATCCTGTTTCAATAAGGAGTTTCCAAATAAATTCATCTAATTTTAAAAATCTTGCTTCCTTTGACCATGTTTCTATTTTATAAAGGAATATATGGAGCCTTTTGCTAAGCTTATCATCATTGTTTTCTATATAATTCATGATAGCATTATAATAGCTTCCTTCTCTATGGGCTAATCTTATTTTAATTAAATCTTCTATTTTAAATCTCCCTATTGGAGATCTCATAACACTAAGCAAGGGTTTGTCTTGCCTTTTATTATCTATTAGCCTTAAAAGCTCTAAGAACATATTAATTTCTAAGGTATCAAAATACCCTGAACTATCATCGGAATAGACGGGAATCCCTTCTTTTGTAAAAATTTCAGTAAATATAGGGGACCAGTTTTTAGGAGATCTTAGCAATATCACTATATCCCTATACTCTATTGGCCTTTCAACCTTATCTTTAGCATTATATGTAGGAGTTCCTACAAGTTTTCTAATTTTTTCCACTACAAATCTTGCTTCCATTTCTATGGATGACATTTCTTCTAGTTCTTCATCCACATCTTCTAAATCCTCATTATTGTTTTCTATAATATTTAGCTCTAAATATGGGGCATAGGTTTCCTTAAAATCTAGACCTTTATAAAGGTATGTACTTTCATCATAGTCTATTTCCCCTAAATGTTTAGACATAATATTTTTAAATAGATAGTTGATTCCTTCAAGTATTTCTACTCTACTTCTAAAGTTTTTAGATAGATCTATTCTTTGATTTATATCTTCTCCTTCCTTTGTATAGGTTTCATATTTTTCTATAAAAAGGGATGGGTCAGCTAATCTAAATCTATATATACTCTGTTTCACATCACCTACTAAGAATAAGTTTTTTTCTCTTTTAATTCTATTTAGTATGGTTTCCTGTACTATATTACTATCTTGATACTCATCTACAAATATATGCTTAAATTTATTTCTGTATTCCTTTTGCACTTCTTCACTTTCAAGGATTTTGAGAGCAAAGTGTTCGAGATCATTAAAGTCCACTATTCCTCTATCCAGCTTATTTTGACTATATTTTTTTCCAAACCCCTTAACCAAATATGCCAAGTATTTCATAATAGGGTACATATAATTTATTTCTTCTAAGTACTCCTTTGTTGTTTTAGATAATACTTTATTTACTATGGAGTTTTTTAAGCCGTCCTTATATTTTTTTCTTAAACTTTGGACTTCCTCCTTTAGTACCTCATCTATTTCATCCTTTCTTTTACCGCTAATTCGTTTTAGTTTAGGATGCTTTATATCAGTAATATTTAGGTAAAAGTTATCAAGTCCCTTTTCAAGACTTTTTAGCAAACTATCAATGTTTTGAAGGTCTTCTTTTAAGGCTGCTTCGTATTCTATAGGTCCATTTATCATATTACATATTTTTATGGCTCTATTTATTAGGTCTTGAGATCCACTTAGTTCTATTCTAATACTATTCTTTATTGTATCCATCCAAGGACTTTTCTCAAGCTCATCCTTTGAAATGTTAAAATTTTCTACTGCTTCATCTAGCCATTTTTCAGGATAGGGTTTACTTTGAATAAAGGAATAAATATTTAGTATAAGCTCATTTAATTTTACATCCTCCCTATTTCCTCCAAAGCCTTCAACTAAATCAATAAAGTTTTCATGGGCCTTTGCGTATTCTTCTTCAAGGAGTTCATCTAAAGTCTCTTGCATAGCAATACTTATTTCTGTAGAATCTCCTATACGGAAGGTAGGGTCTATATCTATTAGGTGAAAATTTTTTCTGACTACATCTATACAAAAAGAGTGGAGGGTAGTTATATAGGATTTATTAAGCAATGTTATCTGTCTACGTAGATGTTCTTCATGTTTTGATCCCTCTTCTATTTTTCCAATTATTGCATTTAGAATTCTCTCCCGCATTTCACCTGCAGCAGCATTTGTAAATGTAACTATTAACAGTTCATTTATATCTATCATATCTTCAGTAATGAGCTTTATAATCCTTTCAACTAATACTGCCGTCTTTCCTGACCCTGCAGCAGCTGAAACCAGAAGGTTTTTCCCCCTAATATCAATAGCATTTTGCTGGTCTGTTGTCCAATTAGGCATCTTCTTCCCCACCTTCCCCTTTTATTTTTCTAATAACTTCATCATCCCTTAGATTTTTTATATTTCTATAGGTATTATTATCAAAGTTTTTATCAAACTGACATATAGTTGCATATTTACAATATTCACAGGCAATATTCTTATCCTTTTTAAAGGGCTGTATTTTTATATTGCCCTTTAGTATTTCCTTAGCTATTTCTTCTATTAGATTTTTTACATGCTTTATTATTCCCATGAATTCCTTTTCTTCTAAAACCGATGAGTATGCCCCAAAGTCCCCATCCTTTTTTAGACTTACTGGAATTATATCGGATTTTTTCTTTTCTTCTATCTCATTATCAATTGCCTTAACTACTTTTATATCCTTTAGGATTATTCCATCCATTTTTAGCTTTTTCATTATTTCTTGTTCAATTGATTCTGGATTTTTATTATCAGACTCAACCATAGGGTCATCAAGTCTAAAGTAGAATACTCCCCCTGGATGGGCATCATCTATTTTTAATTTATCCTTATTTTCAAGTATTGCATCTAAATATACTATCAGCTGAATTTGAAGTCCATAATATACATCGGAAAGACTGAATTTTTTGCTTCCAGATTTATAGTCTATAACCTTTACATAGGTCTTTTCTCCATCTTTAAGTAAGTCTACCCTATCTATTCTTCCTTCTAGCTTTATAATATCTCCATCGGGAAGCTCAATAATAATAGGCGGTGCCTCACTTTGACTTCCTTCTCCAAAGGCAAATTCATATAGAGAAGGTTCAAATTTCCCTTGCTTCACATGGGTTGTTAAGGTCCAAGCAGCCCTTTTACTTACCCTCTTTAGTTTATTTATTAGATACTTATATCTATGGCTGCTAAGAAGCACATTGTTTTGAAATTCTGGAGCTATTTCATCTATGATATTTTCTACTATTTCATCACATTTTTCCCTTCCCAGTTCCTTCCAATCTAAGTTTTCAAGGGTAAGTTTTTCAGCAAACTTTTCCATGGAGTCATGGAATAACATACCTATATCTGGTATCCCTACTTTGTACTCCTTTCTCTCCTGTGGTCTTAAACCATAGTTTATAAAATGGGAGAAGGGACAGTTTACAAAGGTCTCAAGTCTCGAAATACTAGATCTCAATGGTACATCGTAAAGCTGTCTGGCTTTTTTATCGCCTATATAATCCTCTTGATTATCAAAGAAAAGTCCATCTATCATCAATCTACGTTTGTAATCCCAATCTTCATTTTTGTAATACCAGTTATAGACCTCATCCCACAGGTCGGTAGTTAGATTACCATCAATTTTAAGTCTAAGGTTTTCTATTAAATATTTAAATGTAGATACGGGAGTTGCCACTAAATTCAGTTCCTTTTCTTCCCTTGCCTTTATCTCAAGGCCCTTAGATATATCGCTATGGACCTTTAATTCTGGATATATCTTTTTAATTCTATCGATTAATATAGAAGGTCTTAATGCTCTTCCTTCTGTATCGGCAAGAGCATAGCTTATCCATAAATATTCTCTAGGTTTTGATAGGGAAGTATATATGGAAAATTGTTCTTCTTTTATTTTAGTTTCACTATGGGAATATATAGGGACACCTGTATCCTTGATTATGAGTTTTTCATCGTCTAACAATAGTCCATCGTCATCTAATATAGAAGGAAGTATTCCATCATTTACCCCCACAACAAAAAGTGCTTTAATTTCATGACTTCTTGATCTTTCTAGATTTCCTACTAGGACTTGGTCAATAGTAGGAGGTATAATACCTACTTCATATTGTGAAAAGCCTGCTTCCAGCGTTTTCCTATATTCTTTAATACTCACCTTTGTATCCCCTAATATCTCTACAAGCTGGTCAAAGACTTCCATGAGTATATTCCATATTTGAGTATTTTCATTTACATATTCGATTCTTCCTTCTCGTCTAAGCTTTTCTATCCATTTATTTAATTTATCTTCTATTTGTAATTCAGTTAAAAATTCAAACATATAGGTGCTGAGGTCTGAAATGGTACTTTTAGTCTTTAGCTTCTCTTTTAAGTTAATGAAAGGTGTAATAAATTTTCTCCTTATTTCATTAATTTTTTCTAATTCTCCATCTTCCGTTTCATATCTGAAATCTTCCAGCCATTTGTTTCCTTCTATACCAAACTGAAGTACATAGTTTTCTAGAAGTTCCCCCTCTTCCCTATCTAATTTGCAAAATCCTGTTTTGATAAATCTAAATACATCTTCATATCTAAAATTTTTATAAAGTATATCGAGGGCAGATAATGTAAGTTTTATTATTGGATTATTAAGTATACTTCTCTTTTCATCTATGAAATATGGAATACCATACTCAGAAAATACCCTTTTTATAATAGGCGTGTATATATCCATTGAGCCATTTACTATGGCAATATCATTCCATCTATAGCTTCTATCCCTTACTAAGGATATAATTTTACATGCAACATTTTCTATTTCACTATATTGATTAGTTCCAGAAAACATATGGATATTTTCTGGCCCATGTTTATACCTATTATAGGGATATGAGTATATTTCCCTTTCAATATGCATTAGATCATGGGGCTTTTTGATTTTATCAACTATATCATCAGTTGGCATGGTAGTTTTTACTTCCTTTATACCATGTCTTGTTGCTATCTCTCTAATTTTATTGAAGGTTTCCTTTGTTGGCTCAAAAAGCTCTTTATCCCTTACTTTTTCTTCCGTTGAATAGGTTAAAGAGATATTTACCTTCTTAGCCTTAAGCATCAACTTCTCTAAAACCCTATACTCTTGTTGGGAAAATCCTGCAAAACCATCTATCCATATCTCAGCATCATCTAGAAACCTGGCTTCTTCTATTTTTTCTATAAGCATATTTATCATATCTTCTTCATCGGTATATTTACCTTCCATATACTGATTAAATTTTTCATAAATAAAAGTTATATCTTCAAGTTTTTTCTTTAGGATAATATCATCCTCAATAGAAATTATGCTTTCCTGTAGAATCTCTGGTGATATATCATTTCCTTTGAACTCTGAAATAAGTTTACAAAAATTTTCCAAAAATCCCCTTTTGTCACTGGCCTTTTGATATATGTTTAGCTCCTTAGAATATGTATCAAAAATCCTTCTTAAAACCATTATTTTCCCTAACTCATTTATATCTATTCTTTTAAGTCCCCCAACTTCTGTAAAAACTTTATGGGCTAAAAGCTTAAAACTTAAAACCTCAGTTCTAATAATCCCCTCTACTTCTATACTCTTAATAAGATCTGTCTCTGTTTGGAGGGTGAATTGTTCAGGGACTAAAAGAATTAATTTATTTTTTCCCCCTTGATCAAGACGATATTTGATTTCTTCAAAAATCCGTCTTGTTTTACCTGTTCCTGCTCGTCCTAATATATATCTTAGTTTCACCCTATCACCTCATAACCGAATATTTGTTCTGATTAAATTATACTAAATATTAGAAAAAAACAAAAGTGCCTAAGCACTTTTATAAGATTTATATATATTATTTAGTTGTTAATTTTATGCCAGTATATGAAACTCCCATTATAGTTATCATTATACCTATAAACCAAGTTAGAATTCCTCTAGTTATATCTATAAAGAATTCTAAAGGAAGCATCTGTATCAACACATCAGTTTTAGGATTTAGGAGCCAAAGATCATTTGTAAAGAATATTTCATGGAAATGGGTAAAGTACTTATGAAAGTCAATTTGGGTTAATATAAATAATATTATCATTAAAATTAAAGGTGCTATTCCCGATATCATTAACCCTTTAAATAAAGCTTTTCTCCGATTATTAGCTTGACCAAGGATAGTAAGGATAGCTACTATAGTCAAGTAAGTAGCATTTTTTCTAATATTAACTCCTTTTCTAAATAGATCTTTCACATCTTCCATATGCATCTTTTCTCTATTCCCAAAAACTTCTTCAGTTTGTCCATTTATTTTAGCCTTTATGTTTAAATCTTCTTCATTACCCTTAAGATATTCAATGAGTTTTTCTGTTACTCTACTTAAATCTTCTCTACTCATTTGGGTAACCTTCTCAATATTATATTTATCAAATTCTTTCATGTAAAAATCATGATTAAAGGCGTATATACCAACTATTGAAAAGAGAATAGCAAGGGGTAAAAATATTCCCAATACAATTTGTGATAATATGACCAGTATCTTTTTTAAACCTTCCATAGTATTTACCTCTATTCTTTCTTTCTTTTAGCCATTTTATTTTCATACATCATTTTGTCTGCTGAATTAATAACTTCTAGTATATCCCTCTTACCTTTATATTCATCGAATCCAATACTTAAAGTAAGTTCATGTTTTAATATATCATTATTTTCATTATAAAGTTTTATTTTTTCTCTGACTCTATCTATATATTTATGAACCAGTTCTGAATGTTCACCGTAAAGTACAACTAAAAATTCATCTCCTCCATATCTAACAACTATATCACTATCCCTAGAGGATTTTTTTAATATTGAAGCCACATCCTTTAGAACTATATCTCCAATATTATGTCCATAGGTATCATTAATATATTTAAACTTATCGATATCAATCATTAAAAAGATTAATTGTTTATTCTCTTCAATTCCCTGGTCAGCTATTATGCTTATATATTCATTGAAATAATGTCTATTATAAAGGCCTGTCAATGAATCCCTATTGGCAAATTCTTCTAGTTTATCCTTTGCTTTTTGTAGTTCCTTTGTTTTCTCATATACCAATTCTTCCATATTTACGTACATGCTTTTTAAATCCTGAGACATATTTTCTATTTCCTTAGATAATGTTTGAAGTTCGTCATTTGTTTCTATGGTTAAGTCTACATCAAAGTTCCCTTTACCTATATTTGATACTGCCTTGGCTAATTTAATAATAGGGTTAGTAAAATATTTCACAATTATTCCACTGGTGATAGATACTATTAAACCAGTAATTATTAAAACTATAATAAATAATGTTCTAAATGCCTTTAAGGGCTGTAAATATTTGTCTTCTTGTATTTCAACAAATAGGATTAAGCCTCCATCCTTTATAGAGTCTAATTTTACAATATCCCATGCTAATATATTAGATTTAATATGTCTAATCTCCATTTGGTCTGTAGCTAGTATTTCTTCGTATATGTCGAGATAATCATTTTTAAAATTTTCTCCTGTATTTAAATCCTCTTCTGAACCCCATTCCTTACTTTTTTGAGGATGTAGTATATACTTTCCCTCTTTATTTATTAACATTAAATTATTATATTTATTTTCATTTTGTACTTTTTCTATATCTTTAAGTATATAGTTTGCGTTAAGATTTAGTACTACAAAACCCATTAATTTATCTTCTATATATATTGGAGTTACATATCTTATCACTGGTTTATAGGGTATCTCTATTTTTCCATTTTCCCTATTAAGATCTAAGTTTGAAACATATATTTGACCCTCTTTTAAATTCTTAGATTCTTTTACATAATATCTATTGCCCTTATATTGAAGCTCATCCCTTGACACTATATAGGGCTCCCCCTCAAGATTATTAATCCTAACCTGTTCATATCCATCTTTATCAATAAATTTTATTTGATCATATTGTATATTGTTTTTTGAAAAATGATAGTATACGTTTTCAATCTCTTTTCTAGTATCATAGATTAATTCATCATTAGTTAATGTTAATTCTTGTTTAGTTATTTCCTTTAGAAAATTAACATCCTTCTCACTATTATAGAAAAATTTTATAAGCTTTCCTTCGATATTGCTAAAGAAGTTTTGAAGCTTTTCTTCTTCTCTGTCATTTATGATATTTTTTGTATTTAAATAACCAAAAAAACCCATTATAACTAGAGGGATCAATGCTACTAATAATATTATTATTAATAGTCTTTTCCTTATGCCATAGCTATTCATATGATTGTCCCTCCTTGCTTTAAATATCATTTATTATAATGTATTATATTACATGATATTTAAAATTGCTAATATTTTTCTGCAATTTTCTACATATTTAGTAAATTGATATTCCTGTGGCTTTTAGTATTTAGTTTGCCATAATGACCTATTATTAAATCATCGGTTACAAGTTTACATAAAAAAAAAGAAGGTTAGAGGGGAATTCTAACCGTAAATTCTGTCCCTTTACCTTCTTCACTTTCTACAAATATTTCTCCTTGGAAAGATAAAACTATATGTTTAACTATTGCTAATCCTAGTCCAGTACCTCCTACTTTCCTTGATCTAGCTTTATCTACTCTATAAAATCTTTCAAAAAGTCTAGGTATATCCTTTTTAGGAATACCTATTCCAGTATCTTTTACTGAAATAAATATATTTCCCTCTTTTTGTGATACCCTAACTTTTACTGTCCCACCCTTTGGAGTATATTTTATTGCATTTTCCACAAGGTTTATAATAAGTTGTTTAAACCAATCTTTATTTCCATAAAAATGTGGAATATCTTCCTCTACATCAGTTATATAGTTGATTTCCTTTTGAGCTGCTAGTGACTTTAACATATGGTTTATCTCAGTAATAACTTCATTAACTGGAACATCCTCTCTTTGTCCAAAGGATATCTTATTACTTTCAATATCAGAAAGAGTTAATAAATCATCAATAAGTCTTGTAAGTCTTCCTGTCTCTATCTCAATAATATCCAAAAATCTATCCCTTACATTTATATTATCTATGGCTCCATTTTTTAAGGTTTCAATAAAACCTGTAATGGAAGTAAGGGGGGTTTTTAGCTCATGGGAAACATTGGCTACAAAATCAGTCCTCATCTTTTCTAGTTTTCTCATTTCAGTTACATCTAATATTAGTATAAGCTTACCAATAATCCTATTGGGGTTTTCATTTAATTTAATCAATGAAATATATATTTTAAGTATTTTATAATCCTGCTTTCCTAAAACCACTTCAATTTTTTGAGTGGCATTGTCATCTAAAATACCTTCAAGAACCTCTTTAAGATTTTTATTTTCCACAGTTTCTATAATATCTTTTCCAATTAGATCTGTTTTATCAATATTAAATAATCCCTTTGCAGCAGGATTAATTAATAGAATTTTTTTATGATTATCAACGGCTATAAGGCCTTCCTTCATACTGGTTAAAATGGACTGTAACTTTGTATTTTTATCTTGGAGTTCAAAAATATTATTTTTAAGTTTTTCTGCCATTATATTAAAGGTATCTGCTAATATTTTGATTTCATCATTAGTATTCACATGTACCCTATTGTTAAAATCTCCATCTGCAATTTTCCGTGCAGTTATGGTTATCTCATTTATTGGGTCAGTTACATGATTTACATATCTGTATCCTAATAATATTGCAACCACTAGTCCCACGGCTATGGATATTAACACATTTTGAATCAGTCCTATGTTTATTTTTTTGAATTCTGTTAGGGGATATGCTAATCTTATAACTCCATATATTTCATTATTAGCCTCCATTGGTACAGCAACATAATAATAATCTGTATCTACTGTTGTGCTATATCTTTTACTTTTTCCGATTTCACCTTCAAAGGCTTTTTTTACTTCTGAACGAGTAAAATGGTTTTCTATTTCAGAAAGTTCATTCTTTTGGATTTCAGAATCTCCTACCACTATTCCATTTTTATTTATAAAGGTGATCCTAGCCTCAATCTCAGCAGAATATTTATGGGCAAGATATGAAAAATCAATTTCTTCTAAAGAATCGCTAATTACCTTTTCACGGACTACATTATTTATTAGCTTACCATTACTAAGTAACATTTTTTCAATATTATTTAAATAACTTACCCTCATAAAACTAAGGGAAAGTAGCCCCGTTAAAATTATCCCCATGAGAAGTAGCAAAGAATATGTTGTAAATATTTTCTTCTTCATAATGATCTCCTATTTCATTTTATAGCCAACGCCTCTTACAGTCTCTATAATCTTTCCTTCATTATCTCCTATTTTCTTTCTAAGATGTCTTATATGTACATCTACAGTTCTTGTATCTCCAAAGTATTCATACCCCCAAATTTTATCTAAAATAACGTCCCTTGATAATACTTTCCCTTTATTTAAAGCTAACATTTTTAGTAGCTCAAATTCTTTTAATGTAAGTTCTATATGTTCTCCATCCCTTGTAACTTCATGCTTTTCTTTATCTATAACTATGTCATATACCCTAATGACATTTTGAGAAGTACTTACTACAGAGTCTTCAGATCTCCTAAGAACTGCATTTATCCTAGCAACTAATTCTCCAATGCTAAAGGGTTTAGTGATATAATCATCGGCACCAATATCAAGTCCTGCTATTTTATCCCTCTCTTCACCTTTAGCAGTTAGCATTATAATAGGTAGATTAGTTCTTCCTTCATTTCTGATTTGCTCACATACTTCTAATCCACTTATGCCAGGTAACATAAGATCAAGCAAAATTAAATCAATGTCTTCTTCATTTGCCAGCTTAACCGCATCTTCACCATTGTCGCAGGTTATTACTTCAAAGCCTTTTACAATTAGGTTAAACTCAATTAGTTCCAAAATATGATGTTCATCGTCTACAACTAGAATTTTTCTTTTACTCATAGCAACTCTCCTCAAATATTTCATATTATCTATATTGTATACGAAAGATGTTAATTTTAAGTTAAACTTGTTATAATTATAGCACAATTTAATATTTAATATGATTTTCTGTGTGTAATAAAAAAAATGTATGCTTAATACATACATTTTGCTTTAAATTTTGTTTCGCTTTTTTTTCTTGTTTTCATACATTAATTTATCGGCTACATCTAATAATTCATCTATTGTTTCATCAGAAATTCCATTATACACTACAGCTCCAACACTTAGGGATAAATCATATTTTCTATTCATGGCAATATTAAAGTTTTCAATATTTTTGTGCAATCTATCTAATATCAAATTTTTCTCCTCATGTCCTGCATTTATAGCCAAAATGACAAATTCGTCTCCTCCTAAACGAGCAATTATATCGGATTCTCTAAAAGTATCCTGTAAAATCTGTGAAATCTCAATCAAAGCCTTATCGCCAGTTTTATGTCCAAAATTATCATTTATCAGTTTTAAATAATCCATATCACAGTACAATACTAATAATGGTTTTTTCTTTCTCTTTGCAAGCTTTAAATGATGTTGTGCAAGAGTTATAAATCCATGCCTATTATATAATCCTGTAAGTTGATCAACAAGGGCCATTCCCCTTAAAGCAACTAACATTTTATGCCTTTCTATGGAATAATGTATAGACCTAATAAGTAAATTTTCATCAAATTGACCCTTTACTATATAATCTTGAGCCCCTCTTTTAACAGCATTTATGGCAATGTTTTGGTCATTAATGCTAGTTAATACAACTATTGGAAATTCAAAGTATTGTTTATATATTTGGTCTAGGGTATTTAGTCCCATACTATCTGGTAAAGTTAGGTCTAAAAGTATTAAGTCATAATAGCCTTTTTGAAGCTTCAAATTTGCTTCATATAAACTTTCGGCCCTTTCTATTGTGAATTCTGACTTAACAAAGGCGTTTTGTGATTTTCTAATAAGCATATCTTTAATAATTCGTGCATCAAAATTACTATCCTCTACTAAGAGTATTCTTATTTTGCCTGGCATATTGTTTTCCTCCATGGCTTACAAAATGTACCATTAAAAAGAACTGTATATACTGAATTATAACATATTATTCACAACTGTTAAATGTATTTTGTATACTTACTTTCTCTTTATCTTTATATAACCTTTTCCATGGATGTTTAAACAAAATCCTTTTTTATTTTTAATATACTATTCCCTCTAATCTAATCGTTTTTTAAATCTAAAGGAAGCAAGAGTTAGTAATGCTACTCCAAATCCTATTAATATAACTACATCCTTCCATAGATATTTTAACCCTACTCCCTTTAATATTATGCCCCTTAGTATGTTGATAAAATAGGTGAGTGGCACCATATAGCCTATAAATGCAATGGGGACAGGCATTGCCTCCCTAGGAAATATAAATCCTGATAATATAACGCTTGGCAAAAGAATAAGTAAGGTCATTTGCATTGCTTGAAGCTGATTAGATGCTATAGTTGATATTAGCATACCAATGGCCAATGCACAGATTACAAATCCTATTCCTAAGAAAATTAAAAGTATAACATTTCCCTCTATGGGAACTTTAAACCAATAGGTTCCAAAAAATAACGCAATGAGAAAATCTATTGTTCCAATCAAAATATAGGGTATCATTTTACCTATGATTAGTTCAGCTGCCTTTACAGGGGTTACAATTAACTGTTCTAATGTTCCCTTTTCCCTTTCACGAACTAATGTAAATGCAGTTAGTAAAACTGTAATATTTTGCATAATAAGTCCTATAAGTCCTGGAATTGTAAATTTTGTACTTTCTAGATTGGGATTAAACCAAACCCGAGTTCTAAGGTCTACAGTTTGAGTATTTGTATATATCCCTCCATTCTTTAATAAATCCTCCTGTTGCTTTTCTATTGAATGCATTTTTGAAGTAAGCATTCCACTTTGAAGGGCCGTATTAGCAACGGTAGGATCAGATCCATCAATAATGAGCTGGGCCTTTGCTTCATCATTTCTATTTATTTTTTTCTGAAAATCCCCTGGTATTATTAATGCACCCTTAACATCTCCATTGTTTATAAGTCTTTCCACTTCATCTATACTGTCGGTATATATCTTCATACTAAAATAATTTGAATTGGCAAATTTTGAAATATATTCTCTACTTTCTTGACTTTTATCTTGGTCTAATACTGCTATTTTTATATTTTCAACATCCGTATTTACTGCATAGCCTAGGACCAATGTGAAAAAAATCGGTATTATGACTGCTATTATTACACTGGCTTTATCTCTTTTTATATGAATAAATTCCTTTTTCATAATTGTAATAAGCCTTTTAATACTCATGAATATCTTCTCCCCCCTCCTTAAGAAACTTCATTTCTTTAAAGGATGAATTAATCCTTTCTCCAGTTTCCATCTCAACATAGTTTATGAATACATCTTCTAAATTCTTTCCTCCACAACTTTTAATAAGCTTTGATGGTGTTCCCTTTGCTAAAACCTTACCTCTAAAAATAAAGGATATCTCATCACAGCTTTCTGCTTCATCCATATAATGGGTTGTAACAAGTATAGTAATACCTTGATTAGCCAGTTCGTATATCATATCCCAAAATATTCTTCTAGATACTGGATCAACCCCTGCTGTAGGCTCATCTAATATTAGAAGCTTAGGTCTATGGATAAGGGCACACCCTAAAGCTAATCTTTGTTTCCATCCTCCCGATAGATGGGCTGTAAGGCTTTTAACTTTTTCCTTTAGCCCTGCCATTTCTATAATTTCTCCTATTCTTTTATTTCCAATCTCCCTTGGTAGTGAATAAATATCTGAGTAAAACCTTAGATTTTCTAAAACAGTTAAATCCTCATAAAGACTAAATTTTTGAGACATATAGCCAATGTTTTGCCTTATTTTTTCTCCATCCTTATTTATGTCATATCCTATAACTTTTCCTTCTCCTTCAGTAGGGATAATTACACCACAAAGCATCCTAATAGTTGTAGATTTACCTGCTCCATTTGGCCCTAATAATCCAAATATCTTCCCCTTATCAACCTGAAGGTCTATTCCATCTACGGCTACAAAGTCCTTGTATTTTTTCCTTAATCCTTTTACATCTATAGCCTTATCATTCATTAATTATCACTCCCAAGTTCAACATCAACTAACATACCTGGTTTTAGCTGAAGGTCTTTATCCATAAGTTTTACTTTTACTTCAAATACTAGTTCTTCTTTACTCTCCTTTGATTCTACATTTTTAGGAGTAAATTCTGCTTCAGAGGATATATAAGTAATCATGCCTTCAATATCTTTATTTAAATGATTTGAAGTAATATTCACCTTATCTCCAAGGGATACCCTATGAAGCTCCCTTTCTGGAATATATATCTTTACCCAAAGATTTTCTAAATCTACTATATTAGCTATATTTCCTCCAGCTGTAATTATTTCACCTTTATTAAAGTTTACAGTCTCAATAATTCCTTCATGGGGAGCAATAATTTTCCTTTTATCTATTTGGTTTTTTATATTTTTTATTTCTGCTTCTGCAAGTCTAACATTTGCCTCAGCCTGCTTAATACTTTCATCGCTAGATCCATTTAATAACAAATCCAGTTTTGACTTAGCTGACTCATATTGCTGCTGAAGACTTTTTAAATTGGTTTCTGAGTCATCCATTAAAGCTTCAGAATCTTTAAGTTCTTGTTCAGATACAGCCCCATTTTTATACAGTTCTACTAAATCTTCATATTTACTAACCCTGTAGTCATAATTCTTTTTAGCACCTTCAAGTAGTGCCTCAATGTTTTTAAGCCCCGCTGTAGCATTCTTTATTTCCTCTGATCTAGAACCATTTAAAATTTCTTCTAGACTTGCATTTGCAATATCTAAAGAAGCCTGAGCCTTTTCAAGCTGAATCTCTAAATCTGTAGTGTCTAATTGGGCGATTTCTGTTCCTATTGAAATATTTTGACCCTCTTGTACTTTAATATCTATTATTTTACCTGATACTTCTGAACTAATAATTATTTCATCTGCTTCTATAGTTCCTGTATAAAGAGTATTGACTTCATTTTGAGCTACACATCCTGTTAAGATACTCATTAATAAAAGTATCTGAAGTAAACTTTTCTTCACCGTAATGCCCCCTATTTATTTTTTTATTCCCTTTAAGAATATTTCCAGTATAATATCTATTTCTTCCTCAATATTTTCAAATGAACTTTCAGCAGGCATAAATTCTCTTTGAATTAGCATCATAAATACCATTCCCACAAATGATCTAAAGGCTATTAATGAATCTATATCTTTAAATTCATCTCTTAATTTTCCTTCCTCTGTTATAGACTTTCCTATTTCAATAGCTTTTTTAGCAATTTTATCAATGAATAACTCTCTAATATCTTTATGAAACTGTATTTCACATACTATAACCTTAAAATATGATGAATATTTTTTAAATAAATCTACTCTGTCGAGTATTATAGCCTTTAATAGTTCTTTTATTTCCTTATCTTTATTTTTTTCTATGGTTTGTTTAATTGAGTTAATAACAATATCCTCTCCAAAAAGATCTATAACTCTATAGACAATGCCATGTAAAAGCTCTTTCTTCTTTGGAAAATACCTAAATATTGTGCCTTCAGCCACATTTGCTTCCTTTGCTATTTCACTGGTTGTGGCGGCAGAAAATCCTTTTTCAGCAAATACTTTAATAGCTGCTTCTAATATCCTTTCTTCAGTATTTTTTTTATTTTTCACTAATACACCTCCTAAGTGAGTGATTACTCACTCATATTTTACTGCTACTATATCTTTTAGTCAATATATTCCCTCTAAATATAAAAAAAAATTCTAAGTTTTTCTAGTTATATAAATAGAGTGAAATTCAAATAATATAACTGTAAGCTACAAAGCTTACTAAAATACTTTCTTGGAGGTCATTTAATGAATACTTTTGAAAGCCAAATGAGACAATATGAGATCGCCGAAGCTAGAAAAAAAATGGGTATGCCTTGTTCTACAGCTAGTGGAGGGTTCACGAGTATGTCGTCTCAAACAAGTGGTGGTATGACTTCAGGAAATACAGCTAATTTAAACAATTCTTCAGCAGTAGGATATAATGAAATCCAAAATGCTAAGCAAAAAATGAATAAGTTTAATCAGACCTATTAGGAAAGTAATTTCTTCTAACACCAAAAAAATAACTAAAAGGCTAGGTTCTACAACCTAGCCTTGACTATTATTCTTCAAATACTTCTATACTATCCTCTAAATATTCATCTATAATGTTTTGAACATTTGAATCCTTTAATATTATAGAAATTTCTATTCTTCTATTTTGAGCTCTAGCTTCTTCAGAATCTCCATCGGCTATGGGCCTATATTCGGAATATGCACTGGCTGCAAAATATCTTCCATATTTTTCTTCTAAGTCCTTATTTGAACTCATTAAGTAATTTACAACATTATAGGCTCTTTGGGCCGATAACTCTCTATTAGCTGCCCCCGTACCTATACTGTCGGTATGACCCTGTATACTTATTGCATCTATATTAGCTCTAATACTAGGATCATCTAATACTTTCTCAAAGGCTTCAGAAAGTTGTTTTAAAAGGGCTTCTGCACTAGGCTTAATTTCAGATGACCCAAAGTCAAATACTAAACTTTCATTTATGACAATATTACCATTATCACTTATTAAAACTAACTCTTCTCCTTCATCATTGGTTCTTCCCAATTCATTTTCAACTGAATTTTTAACTTTTTCTAAAACTTCTAATCTTAGGACTGCAACACCCTTAAGTTTTGTTCTAAGCTCTCCAAGTTCTCTATTACTTTCTGCAATAATTTCTCTTTGTTCATCAATTTGTTGTTCTGAAAGTTTAAGGGCTATTTCTCCTTCTTCAACCTCTGCCTTTACGTCCTCAAGCTTGTCCATAAGGAGCCTTAGTTTTTTCTCAGCTTGACTTATTTCTGCGTTTGATTCTTCAAGTTTCATTTGAGTGTCAATAATTTGCTTTTTAGCAAATTCTAAATTCTTACCAGTTATTATATTTTGTATATATGCTAATAGCATTAAAAAAAATAGGATTAATGCTATAGTAGAAATCATATCTGTGAAGGCAGGCCAAAAATTTTCACTACTCTTTTCTTTTTTAAAATTTCTCCTTCGAAATTTCATTGGATCCCTCCTTTATGCTTAGCTATTTATTGTCAATACTTCTTGCTAAGCTTTCTATGGATTTGGATAAACCTTCTGTACTTCCTTTAAGCTCTTCTGTAAAATCATCAAAGGTAACATTCATTCTTTGAATATTAGTTTTTAAATGATGGTTAAATTCTGAGAAATCCCTTGTATTTTCTGCAAAGGTTTGAAGGGACTTATCAAATCTGTCTACACTCTTTTCAAGTGAACCTGAAAATTCTTCTATACTACTTGCCGCCGCAGTGAATCTATAGCTCATTATATTTGATATTTCTTTAATATTACTTTCAAGCTTGTCCCCAAATTCTTTAATCGTTGATTTAAGTTCTTCATTTAAGATAGATTCAGTTGTTTCTTCTTTGTATATACCCTCTGCTAAGGAATTATCTAAATATTCCTCAATTTCTACCATAACTGTTTCTCTAAGTTCTTCAACTCCAAGTACCGTATTAAAAATAGTCATAAGTATAGATGATGAAATACCAAATAGTGATGTTACAAAGGCCACAGACATGCCTTTAACTGAGTTAATTAGACCTTGCACTACGGAGTCCATACTATCTAAAACATCGGCATTATTACTACTTGATAAAAGTTCCACTAATTTTCCTATAGAAAGGGTTAATCCATAAAATGTTCCCAGTAGACCTAATATAATCATAAGTGATACAGATCTTTTTATAAATCTCTCTCCTAGGTATAGAGAGTTTAATTCATTATTAAAGTTTTTCTCAATGATTGCTTGTGTGTTTATCTCTCTATTGCCTTTAGCCGCTACTTTGTAATCATCAATTATTGCATTTAATACTTTACTTTCAAATATTGCTGCATCTCTGTTTTCCTTATCCTTTATATCAATAGAAATCTCTTTATATCTATTTCTAATTACTACAGATAAAGCTAGAGCAGTTCCAAGTATAGCTAGAATCATTGCTATTATTACTATTGCAAATGGATTTAATTTGCCAAATAAATTGCTAAAATAAGTTGTCAACTTTATTCCCCCTTAAGATTTATTCTAAACTTTTCCGTAAGTTTATTTCAAAATGCTTACAATATAATTTTATCACTATAATAATATTGTAGCAATTTGTTAAAAAATGTTTTATTTACTCTACTTTATTGTAAAATACTAAGTTTAAAGATATTTCTTACTAATTTTAAAGTTATATTAAGGTTTTATTACATCAATTAATTCTTTAGTCAAAAAAAGTCTTAGACCATTAGCTTAGTCTAAGACTCTCCTAAGTTTTATTTATTTTTTGCTCCAAAGGCCTTATTAGAAAAGAATAAAAATCCTCCTATATAAAAACATAATATAGATATCATCATAATGATAGATGAGGTAGACATGGTTTTTCCTCCTTTAGTTATTCTTCGTCAAATACACTTTTGCCCTTTACTATCTTCCTAGACAATATATTTTGAGTAGCAAAGGCTATTATTAATAGAATTGCCCATTGAAAAATTATTGTCCCTGGACTAAATACCTCTAAGGGCTTCCACCAAGTCTCAGGATACCATGATATGGCTTGATAAAACCACCATCCTGTAAGGATTGCAAACATCACTGGGAATAATGCAATACACACATTCCACCATTTACCAATGTGGAAATCTGCCCAAGGGGTATTGATATGCTTTGTTCTTATCTCTTCTAATCCAAACTTGATAAGTTGCAAAGCTATAAACAGCCCACTAACTAGTAATCCTACTCCCCATACCCAATCTTGATTATCAAGAATATTTAAGCTCATGGCTGAAGGTATTCCTGCTATGAATCCAACTACTCCAACTATAAGAGTTGCCTTTTTTCTCCCATATCCCATATCCATTATACTTCTAACTCCTACTTCTATCATTGGAAGGAGAGATGTTAAGGCTGCAATGGCCATGGATAGAAAGAAGATGGCTGCAATTATTCCACCGGCTGGCATCTTTGTAAATAGCTGTGTTAAGTATACAAATGTAATCCCTTGATTTCCTGCACCCAATGCTTTATTTACAAATTCCATATTTGGTGACAATGCAAAAATTGCTGGAACAACAGTCATACCTGCCACTAAGGCTCCAATATTGTTTCCAAAACCCATTATCATACAATTCCCGGCAACATCTTCCTTTTTCTTAGTATATACAGCATATGTTATTATAAATCCCCATCCTGCCCCTGTTGACCATGAAGACTGGGCAAAGGCCTCTAACCATATTTTAGGATTAGTAAGCATATGAAGTTTTGGACTAAATAAATACTCCAAGCCCTTAGTTGCCCCAGGTAAAGTTATTGCTCTAAACATAGCAATTAATAATATTATAAACATAGATGGTATCATTATTTTACTGGCCTTTTCTATTCCGTTTGTAACTCCTCTATAAACTATAAATATCCCCAATGAAATAGATATTAAGTGAAAAAATATAGTCTGAGAAGGAGCTGTAGTAAATGTGTTCCATATTGCCTCCGTTCCCGTTGTAGTCATCTCAGTATTAAAGGCTCCTGAAATAGATAAGGTAAAATATTTAACACACCACCCCATAACTACTGAATAGTAAAACATTAAAAGTAAACAAACTGAACCTACCCACGTTCCCATCCACGGACTTGGTTTTTTATTGAAATCCCTAAAGGCACCTACCGTTCCAAGTCCAGTCTTTCTTCCTATTACCATCTCTCCAATTAGTAATGGTATAGACCATACAAATAATGCTACAGTCCATGCTATAAGAAAGGGGCCTCCTCCATTGGATGCGGCAACCCTTGGGAATCTCCAAATATTACCTGTTCCTATGGCCATACCTATACTTGCTGCTATAAATCCCCATCGACTTCCCCATTGTTCTCTTTTGTTACTCATATAAACCTCCTTATACTTGTATGTCATATTATAAATCTATAAAGTTGTTATTAATTTCTTGGGAGCTTAGCTATTAGTTTAAACTATTAGACTAGGAAATTAAACTTATCCTTTATAGTTAAAGATATACTTGGTTATAGCTTTTTAGAATACTGTATACAAAGTCAGTCCCTATGTAATTCCGCATATTTCTCTGTATTTATCTTTTTTTGAGAGAGACTTGATTCTATTGAATTAATGGATTGTGAAAATAGATCATTATACTCTTGATAAGAATCTTTTAATCAATATAAGACTAGATTGATAAATATAAAGAATTTAATTGTTTCTTTCCATTATACTAGTATAAATTTTTTTATACAAATTTATTTATTTATATTCTAAAATCTCAAAGGAAAGTAATTGTTAAATTCCTTTCCCTTCAATATTTATTTCCTTTTACATTTTTAATGCATATAATAAATAAGAATATGTTTTATATAGTAAGGAAGGTTTTAGATTATGTTTTATAAATTGCCTAATATGTGGAATAAAGAGGTATTTGGGAGACAGTTGCTATTTGTATCTTTGTTTTTTGTACTCTTAACCTTAGTCTTAGATATATGTTTTTTATATGGTTTTTTTAGTATAAATTTAAGCCTTATTTCTAAAATTTATTGGTTTTTTCTTAAAGTAATAGTACTGACTCCTTTGATATACATTATTTTACTACAGAAACACATTACTACTGAGCAAGAAGATTTTTATAAAAGTCTATTAAAACATATAAATACTCCAATATTTATAATAGATAAAAATGGACATATTATAGATGTAAATATTTCTGCTACTAACCTATTGGAATATGGTACTGAAGATATTATTAATATGCATTTTGGTCATTTACTACCATCCAGTGAATATCATAAAAATTTCAAGGCTTTTATTGATGCATTTAAAGGTGTTTCAGAAAGCTATAAAACAATAATTCTAAATAAAAATGGGGATTTATTGCATGTTGAAATATTAGTAGCACCTATCATTGTTAGTAATCTCATTATTTCAGCTGTCTGTATATTACAAAACATAAATAAAGAATATTCATAGACATACTATGCAGCTTAGGCTGCTATTTTATTTTTAATATTTATTTTTTTTTGGTTATACTAAGACTAATAAAATCTATAATGCAGTGTTTATTATTTATCTTTGTAGGGTATGATACATAAGGGAAATTGAGATTGATTAATATTTGTAATATATTTTCATTGTTGAGGAGGTATATTGTTAAAGATGAATAGTTTTGAGATTATAAACAAAATTTACTGGACAGGTGTTTTAGACCCACAGTTAGAAATCTTTGATATTATCATGAAAACGAAATACGGAACAACTTATAACTCTTATTTTATAGATGATGATAAAAAGATATTAATAGATACAGTTAAACCTAATTTTAGAGAAGAATTTATTGAAAAACTTAGTCAATTAATTGATATTAAAGAGCTGGATTATGTCATAGTAAATCATACTGAACCTGATCATTCTGGTTGTTTAAATAATTTACTAGAAATCAATCCAGATATTGAAATATACTGCACTAAGCCTGCAAGTATGTATTTAAAGGAACAAATAAATGGAGATTTCAAATGTCATATAATTAAAGATGGAGAAATATTAAACACTGGAAGTAAGACCCTACGATTTATTACCACTCCTTTCTTACATTGGGCAGATACAATGTTTGTTTATGATGAAACTGATAAAGTATTATTTACATGCGATGGATTTGGGTCCCACTATTCTTCCGTTGATCCCTTGTCTGTTCACAAGCAAGAATATAAAGAAGCTTTAAAACATTATTATGACTGTATCATGAGTCCCTTTGCCCAGCATGTTCTTAAGGCATTAGATAAGATTAAAGATTTAGATATTCAAACTATTTTAACCTCCCATGGACCTATACTTTCAGAAAATCCACAGTTTAACATTGATAAATATACTCAGTGGTCTAAGGATATAATTAAAAATAGAAATCAGAATCAAATTGCACTTTTATATATCTCAGCCTATAAAAACACAACACTTATGGCAGAAAAGATAAAGGAAGGGTTAGAGGCAGCAGGATCTAAAGTAATATTTTTAGATGTTGAAAGTATGGATATGGCTGAGATTCATATGCATATTAATAATTCCAAGGGACTTTTGCTTGGCTCTCCAACTATAAATAAATCTATGGTTAAACCAATGTGGGATGTATTCTCAGTTATTGATCCTATGGCAAATTTAGGTAAAATAGCAGGAGTCTTTGGTTCCTATGGTTGGGGAGGAGAAGGTATAAAAATGGCTGATAGCTTAATTAGACAAATGGGCTTTAAAGTTCCCTTTGAACCTGTAGCTAAAAAGTTCTTCCCTTCAGAAGATACTTTGAAGGAATGTTATGAATTTGGTAAAAACTTCGCAGAAAAGTTATAGAATTAGGGATAGTTTTTTATGCTATCCCTTTTTTACACTCTTCAATAAATTTATTAAATAAGTCCATATACTCATCATTTTTTTCAAACATCATTTCAGGATGCCATTGTACTGCTACAACAAACCTATCAGACGAATATTCTATGGCCTCTATAACTCCATCATCGGCAGTCATTGTGACAATAAAATCTTTTCCAAGTTTCTTAATTCCTTGATGATGATAACTATTTACCCACAATTCTTCTTTTTTAAATATTTCATAGAGTCTTGACTCTTTTTTTATATTTACTTTATGGGCCGGATAGTCTTTCGGTGACCCTAATAGGGAGTGATTAAATACTTCCTTTTTTTCTAATATTAGATCTTGGTATAGAGTTCCTCCTGTTGCAACATTCAGTAGTTGAATACCTCTACACACACCAAGTACTGGTATATTCATTTCATATAAAACTTTTTTAGCAAGATTAATTTCATGTATATCCCTATTTGGATTCATGATACCAAGATTCTTTTTAGGTGATTCTCCATATACTCTAGGATGTATATCTGCTCCACCTGAGAAGATAATACCATCTAATAGATTTATTGTTCTTGTCATAGTTTCTAAATTCTCTATAATCGGTATGATTACTGGCTGTCCTCCTGCCCTTTCTATAGTTTTTACATAATCATCTGCAATTAGCTGCCACTCTTGTCCTTGTAAACCAATTTTACTTATGGTGCCATGAATATCATCTCTTGAGTAATTTGCTGTAATCCCAATTATTGGATTCATTTTATCCCCCTCCTAAGTTTTTTTAATTGTACCTCCTATAATCTTAATATATATTTTATTGTTATAAAAAAAGAATGCAATAACTGCATTCTTTAAGTACGTCTATTATTCGAATATTTCTACTTGATACTTTGCTTTTAATTGGTTTACTTTATCCATATAAACTTTTCTTTGTTTGTTTACTAGGATTGTTTCCTTTAATTTATCCTTAACTTCTTCTAGGGAGCTAATTCCTGGTTCTTTTCTATCGGTTAACTTAATAATGTGATAGCCAAATTGAGTTTTAACTGGTTTACTAATTTCATCCTTCTTCATTTCAAAGGCTGCCTTTTCAAACTCTGGAACCATTTTTCCTCTAGTAAAGAATCCAAGGTCTCCACCTCTAGCTTTAGAAGGGCATTTTGAATATTTTCCAGCAGCTTCTTCAAATGAAAGTCCGTTATTTAGTTCTTCTATAATTTCATTAGCTTTATTTTCATCATCTACTAATATATGACTTGCCTTAACACTTTCAGGGCTCTTAAATTGTTCTTTATTTTCATTATAATAGCTTTCTACTTCCTCATCTTCTACTTTAATATCTTGTAATAGCACCTTTAAAGCATATTGCTTAAGTAAATTAGTTTTCATTTTTTCAAGTTCAAGTTTAAATTGTGGGTCATCTTCCATTCCATCATCTTTAGCACCCATGTAAAATAGTTCTTCATTTATTAAATCATTAAGTAGTGTTTTTCTGCCTTCTTCTGAATTAAACTGCATAGCTCTTTGTGGGCCCATACTTTGTAGTATAAAGTTAACATATTCTTCTGTTATTGGTCTTCCACCAACTTTTGCAAGTACTTTGTTTTCACTCATTAATAAACTCTCCTTTTTAGTCTAGTCTATTGCTATAATAACAGAAAAACCTTGTTGTGTCTAATAAAATACATTTATACCTTTTGAATGAATTCCATAACTTTTTCCTTTATTGCATCTCTTATGGCTTTAGTCTGCTCCAGCTGTTCTTCATAGGTTCCTATTAAGTTACTGGGATCCTTTATATTCCAATCTAGTACTCTTAATACTCCAGGAAAAATAGGACATCTTTCCCCATGTATGGAATCACAAACTTTAATTACATAGTGATATTGTCTACCTTCTTTAAAAAATTCAAATACTGAGTCGGTTTCCCTATTAGATATATCATATCCAATATCCGCCATAGCTTCTACTGCCAGTGGATTTAAACTCCCTGGTTCAATACCTGCACTTTCAACTATAAACCTGTCTCCTCCTAGTTGTCTTATGAATTCTTCCGCCATTTGACTTCTAGCTGAGTTATGTACACATACGACTAAAACCTTTATTTTATTAATTTTTTCACTTCTGTCCTTTACATTATTACTTAGAACCCTATTTTTTTCTTTTGTCTGCCCTTTCACTAAATCTTTGGCCATCATTAGAATATATGTTATTCTTGAATCAAAGACCCTATAGTATATGTATTTTCCTTCCTTTCTTATTTCTACCAATCCTGAATCTCTCATTTGTCTTAGATGATTTGATACATTAGATTGACTTAGTCCTGTCCATTCTACTATCTCAGTAACAGTTTTCTCACTATTTATTAAACATTCAAAAATTGCAAGTCTACTTTTATCAGCAAATCCTTTAAAGAATTTATGCAATAAATCTAATCGGGTATTTAATCCATTGCTTAAATTTATATTAGCCACTTTAATCCTCACCCTTATTGCATTAAATGAAACTAATTCAAAAGCAATAAGTTTACTTTTGGTCATAGCTTCATTTAATTTATTTTATTATCTCTATAATTCACCTTTTTTTACTCTTGCAATTAAATCTTCTACCTTTTCCTTTATGATATCTCTAGTTTTTCTAAAACCTTCTATAGGACCACCAGAAGGATCTTCTAGTCCCCAGTCCTCTGAATGTTTACATGGAACATAGGGACAAACTACATTACATCCCATAGTTACAAGAATATCTATTTCCTCTGGTATATCTGTTAAAAGTTTAGGATAATGTCCACTCATATCTATTCCTACCTCTTCCATAACCTGAACAGCTCCTGGTTTAACTTCTGGATATTTTTCTGTTCCAGCTGAATATACCTCTAGAACATCACTTCCTAATTTTTTTGCCCACGCCTCTGCCATCTGTGAACGACATGAATTATGAACACATACAAAAGCTACCTTTTTTTTCATTTTACATCCTCCTAATTTTTTAATTCTTTTTTATTCTCTTTTACTTTATTTATTTTATACATAAAAATTTTTTCTTAAATATCTTTACCAAATGGAAAAAATATTCATCACTTAATCATATCATTATATTTTGATGTGTTTATATATGAATAATAAATCTTTAAAACCTTTTTGTCAATGGATTTTTTATATTTCCCAAGAATATAATTTTTCTCCACTAAATTTTGTTCATATCTACAAAAAAAAGAGGCGTCATGCCTCTTATATAGTATACTTAGGATATATTTGACCAATCTACATATTTAACTAATTTGCTTACAATTTTTTCTAAATGTTCAGCGTCTTCTTCATCAAACCTATTATATATAGGACTATCTATATCTAATACTCCAACTACTTTATCATCTACAATAATTGGTACAACAATCTCTGACTTAGAGTCTGAATCACAGGCAATATGCCCTGGAAAGTCATTTACATTTTTTACAACTTGAGTTTTTCTTTCCTTAGCGGCTGTACCACATACACCCTTACCAATTTCTATATGGGTACATGCTGGCTTTCCTTGAAAAGGCCCTAATACAAGCTCTCCATTTTTATATAGATAAAAGCCTGCCCAGTTAATATCATCAAGTAATAGCCAAATTAAAGCAGATGCATTAGCCAAGTTAGCCAGCCAATCAGGTTCTGCACAAATAAGCCCAATTAGCTTAGTGTTTAAATAGTTATAAAATTTTCTTTTGTCATCAGTTTGTATTTTCTTAATATCTTGCATTATTATCACCCTTCGTAATTTATCAATATTATACCAATAACACTTATAATAATCCCTAAGAAATTTATCAAAGTTATTTTTTCACTATATAATACATATCCCAATAATACTAATAATATGGCAGCTACTACATTAACTAAAAGGGCTGCCACGGCTATATTCCATCCAGTTCTATACACAAGTAAAAAGGCCACTTCTAAAGTTACTATTGCAAAACCTAATCCATAACTAGCCCAATTAAGTTCTTTAAAGGACTCTCCAATACTTGTTTCCCTTGGATAAACAAAATATAGTATTCCAGATAAAACTAAGGCTGTTATGTAAGTAGCTATTAAAGATATGACTGGATTTGCTGAAGAAGAAATGGAATTTTGAAAAACGTGGTACATTACTGTTGAAATTATTGCAATTATTATTGATATATAATATAGACTCATATATCACCATCCTTTAATATAACTAAAGAAATTAAAGATTAATAAATTATATATCCTATATTATATATAATTTAGATTATAAATTAAATATATTTATTAAACAAAATAAACCAAAGGCATAAAAACCTTTGGCTTATTAATATTGCTTATATTATACACCTGAATATGCACTAAAACCGCCATCTACAGGAATAACAGTACCATTAACAAAGCTAGAAGCACCATCATCCACTAACCATAATAATGTGCCTATTAAATCTTCGGGTTTTCCAAATCTCTCCATAGGTGTTTGGCTAATTATTTTATTGGCCCTTTCCGTATAGGAACCATCTTCATTTATTAGTAATGATTTATTTTGAGCTGTAAGGAAAAATCCTGGTGCAATGGCATTAACTCTTATTCCTACTTTAGACATATGTACTGCAAGCCATTGGGTAAAATTAGATACAGCAGCCTTTGCTCCACTATATGCAGGTATTTTAGTTAACGGTGTATATGCATTCATAGATGATATATTTATTATTACAGCCCCTTCTCTTTCCATCATATCCTTAGCAAATACTTGAGTAGGTAATAAGGTACCTAAAAAGTTTAGATTAAATACAAACTCTATACCCTTTGGGTCTAAATCAAAGAATGAAATTATATCGCCATTATTGTTTTCAATGTCCTCTTTAAATAAGTACTCTTTACTTGTAGTCCCCTTAGGATGGTTTCCTCCTGCTCCATTTATTAATATATCACATTTTCCAAGCTCTTTATTAACAGTATCCTTTGCTTTTTTTAGACTCTCTATTTCAAGTACGTTAGCCTCTACTCCTATAGCAATTCCACCTTCTTCTTTAATTTCTTTAGCTACTTTATCAGCATTTTCTTTTCTTAAATCAAGTACAGCTACCTTAGCTCCACATTTTGCTAGGGCCTTAGCAAAGGAACTACAGAGTACTCCTCCCCCTCCAGTTACTACTGCTACTTTATTATTTAAATCTATACTAAAAGGCAACATCTTCTTCTCTCCTTTCTCTTATTTACTTTTCCATTTTTTCTAGTGTCTCCCATATACCATATAAATAGGTTGCCCCTAATGCTCTATCATATAATCCATATCCTGGTTTCCCAGTTTCTCCCCATATCATTCTCCCATGATCTGGTCTCATTGGTCCATCAAATCCTACCTCATGATATGCCTTTAGTATTTCTACCATATCAAGGGAACCATACATAGATGGGTGTGCCGCCTCTTCAAAGGATTTATCTTCAGTTATTTTTACATTTCTCATATGAGCAAAATGAATTCTTTTGCCAAATTTTCTTACTAATCTTGGTATATCATTATCCTTTGACACCCCTAATGAGCCACTACATAATGTTAATCCATTATACTTATTATCAACAAGTTTTAAAAATCTTTCTAAGTTTTCTTCACTTGTTATTATCCTTGGAAGTCCAAAAATTGACCATGGTGGATCATCGGGATGAATTGCCATTTTTACATCAAACTTTTCTGCCACAGGAATGATTTCCTTGAGAAAATATTCCAGATTATTCCATAGTCCATCTTCACTTAAATCATTATATTTTTTAAGAAGATCTTCTAATTCACTCTTTTTATAACTAGTATCCCATCCTGGCAGATCTAATTCTCCACTTAGAGGATTCATTTTCTCCACTGTTTCTTTTTCGTATATTAAAGCTGTAGAACCATCCTCAAGCTTATAATCTAATTGTGAACGTGTCCAATCAAATACAGGCATAAAGTTGTAACATACGACCTTGATTCCTGCCTTACCTAAGTTTTCTATAGTTTTTTTATAGTTTTCTATATATTTATCCTTGGTTGGCAGTCCTAGCTTTATATCTTCATGTACTGGTACACTTTCTATTACTTCTAAAGTTAATCCATGGGCCTCTATTTTATTCTTAAGTTCCATAATTTTTTCCATATCCCAAGTTTCCCCTACGGGAATATCATAGATGGCAGAGACTATTCCAACCATTCCAGGTATCTGACGAATCTGCTTAAGTGTTACTGGATCATCATCGCCATACCATCTAAAGGTCATTTTCATTGTCCATTCCTCCTTCTTAGTCTAAAGATATATCTATACCAAAATATTTTTCAGCATTATAAAATGAAATATTCTTAACCATATTGCCTAACATATTTATATCCATTGGAACATCCCCTTGTTCTGCCCATCCACCTAGTAAATCACACAATATTCTTCTAAAATATTCATGTCTAGCATATGATAAGAAACTTCTCGAATCTGTCAACATTCCAATGAAATGAGCTAAAAGACCTAAATTGGCTAAATCTGTCATTTGCCTTATCATTCCATCTTTTTGGTCATTAAACCACCATCCTGAACCAAATTGAATTTTTCCAGAAATTCCATCACCTTGAAAATTTCCTAACATTGAACCAATTACATAGTTGTCTTTAGGATTTAAAGCATAGAGAATTGTCTTTGGTAAACTATTTTCCTTATCTAAAGCATCTAAAAGTCTTGATAAAGGTATTGCAATATTATAATCATTTATTGAATCAAAACCTGCGTCTCCTCCTAAAATGTTAAACATCTTAGTATTATTATTTCTCATGGCACCAATATGAAATTGCATTGTCCATCCTAAGGATGCATAAAGCTTCCCTAAGAAAATTAATGTGTAGGTTTTATATTTACTTTCTTCCTCTATACTAACTTTTTTTGAATCCATAGCTTTCTGGAAAATTTCTTCCACTTCAGATTCACTAGTTTCTTTATATGGAACATAACTTAAGCTATGATCTGATATACGGCATCCCACTTCATTAAAATAATCTATTCTATCCTTTAAGGCATCTAATAGGTCCTTATATTTTTTAATTGTTATTCCAGATACCTCTGATAACTTTTGTATCCACTTTGAAAATCCTTCTTTATTTATATCCAAAGCATTATCTGGTCTAAAAGAAGGCAGTACTTTGGCCTTAAGGGTACCCTCTTTCTTAATTTTTTTATGGTATTCTAAGGAATCTGTGGGATCGTCAGTAGTTCCTATCATTTTTACGTTTGACTTATTTATAAGTCCCCTTGCACTAAACCCTTCATTTTCTAATATACTATTACACTTTTCCCATATTTCTAATGCATTGCTTTCATTTAACAACTCATCGATATTGAAATATCTTTTTAATTCAAGGTGTGTCCAATGATAAAGTGGGTTTCCTATACAATTTGGAACAGTTTTTGACCATGCTAAAAATTTTTCATAATCACTTTTATTACCTGTTATATATTCTTCCGTTATTCCGTTGCTTCTCATGGCCCTCCATTTATAATGGTCCCCATTTAGCCATATTTCTGTTATACTATTAAATCTTTTATCCTCCCAAATTTCTTTGGGATCTAAATGACAGTGATAATCATAAATTGGCATATCCTTTGCATATTCATGATACAGTTTGATAGCTGTTTTATTATTAAGTAAAAAATTTTCATTAATAAATGTATTCATCTTAATCCATCCCTCAATAAACCTATATTAGATTGCTATTGTATATGCATTTTCTTTGTTTTGCTCAAATTTCTCACCATTTATCTTAAATGTTCTAAGCTCATGTTTTGGAATATAAACTCTAATTTCCTTATATGGAAGTTCATATTTTCCTTCCTTAGAAATGGTTACATCAATTTCATTTTCTGTAGTTTCCATTTTTATTTTCACCTTAGTATAATATCCATCTAAATAATCTAAAGTTAATCCATCGTCTTCGTATAATTCAAAGAAAGTAGTGCCACTTTCTTTATGGGGGAACAACATTAATCCTCTCTCATCCTTTTCTTTAGTTTCAAAGGTTATTTCTGCATCATTTATTGGTATAATTGACCCACCCTTTACTAATACAGGGGTATAATCTAATGGCGCAGGTATAGTAACAGTTTGACCACCTTCATACCATTTTTCAGTATGTAAATCATACCATCCTAGATCTGTTTTTGGTAAGTAAACTTCTCTTTCGTATTTTCCTTCTTCTGTTACTGAAGCTATAAGTAAACTTTCTCCTAACATAAAGTCATCATTTTCTTTAAAGGTATTTTTATCATCTTCAAAATTATAGAAGGTTGGTCTTATCATAGGTTCATAATATTCATGTGCTCTGTAAAGCAAATTATATATATAAGGAGTTATCCTACTTCTAAATTTAATTAATTTTCTAATATACTTAGTAATTTCTGGATACATCCAAGGTTCATTTACAGTGGCATCGTCATTCCATGAGTGAATAGTAAATCTTGGATGGAATATTCCATTTTGTACCCATCTTACAAACATCTCAGGATCTGGTGCAGGACCTGCAAATCCCCCTACGTCATGGCCTAAATTATATATACCTGATAGGCTAAGACCTATGCCCATTTTGATATTATATTTTATTGTTTTCCAGCTAGTTCTATTATCTCCTGACCACGTCTGAACGTATCTCTGCATACCAGGGCATCCTGAACGGGATATAAGGTATGGTCTGATATTGGGAGCAAACTCTTTTTGTGCATCATAGGATGCTTTCATCATTAATAGAGGTTGTAGTGGTCTAATAAGAGAAATATCTATTTCCTTACCAAATCCATTTACCTTAGCCTCTCCATCCCATACTTCATATTCATTATTATCATTCCATGTAGAATCAATTCCATATTCGAGTAACTGCTCTTTAATATTTTCCTTCCACCACTTAATTGTTTTGGTATTGGTAAAGTCAAGATATGCACCTAAATCATCCCAAAACTGAACAATTTCTGGTCCACTTTTTTCCTTATTCATAACAAACATATTTTCTGACTGAAGCTCATTGAATTTAGGGTGGTCACATAATAAACAGGGTTTTATATTGGCACAAAGTTTTAATCCATTGTCATGGAAATTTTTACTCATTTCCTTTGGTGTTGGTATTTTTGATCTATTCCAATTAAATACGTATCTTTTGTTTCCTATTGATGTATATCCTGACGACAATTGAAATGAATCACAAGGTATATCATGCTTTTTACAATCCCTAATAAAATTCTGTAGCTGTTCCTGGGCATTCTCAGCATCAGTATAACTCATAGTAGATCCTGAATATCCAATGCACCATTTAGGTTGAAATATTGTTTTACCAGTAAGCCAAGAAAACTTCTTAACTACCTGTTCAATACTTGGACCTAAGATCATATAATAATCTAAGTCTCCTGCTTCCCCTTGATAATATCTATAATATCCATGATAGTTGTCTAATTCTGAACCCATTTCAAATACTGCCGTTGAAAGGTTATCGTAAAATAATCCATAGGAGCAAGCATTTTCACTATTTCTAGTGATATAAAATGGTATATGTTTGTATAACGGGTCAGTAGTTTCTGCATCATATCCCATTGGGTCTACACTAAGCATTCTATATCTTCTGCCATGTCTATCTACTTTTCCAGATTTTTCTCCTAAACCAAAGTATTGTTCATCAAGTTTTCTTTCTAAATAATGAAATACTCCTTTTCCTAAACTTTCTTTTATGTTATAACTTTGAGTTTTTCTGTCATTAGCTATGTTAATCCATTGTTTATCTTTATTAACAAACCAACTTATTTTAAATCCATTTAGATCTATAGTAGCCTTTAGCTTTTTAGTTTCAATAGAGAAGATTTCATCTTCTAATAAATTATATTTAAAGCTTGGAAGACTAAAAGGACTTATATCTAATCTATCCCTACCTTCATAGGGTATGTCTTCCATGCCAGGAGTGACTAACCAAGTCTTATCTAACTTCAACTCTTCATCTATGAAAAGAACACGTATAATATCTTCCTCTAATACAAAAACCTTCACAAATAGATTTGAGTTATTTAATTTGAAATCTAAAACATTATTTTCTTCTTTAATAAATTTAAATGGATATTTATTTAAAATCATCTTATTATCCTCCTTTGTGCTAGATTAATTTAAATAGCCTTGGTAAGAATAAGCTCAGACCTGGAACATAAGTAACAAGGAATAATGCTAATATCAATGCAGCAAAGAAAGGTAGTAATGGTTTAATTACCTCTTCTATGGAAACATTAGAAACACTACATCCCACAAATAATACACTTCCAACTGGAGGAGTCATTATACCAATACAAAGATTGAATACTAAAACTATTCCAAAATGTACTGGATGCATTCCTAAGTTTGTTGCAATTGGTAAAAAAATAGGTGTGAAAATTAATACCGCTGGAGTTAAATCCATAAATGTACCAACTATCAATAATGTTATGTTCATGATAAATAGTATTACTATTGGATTTTCAGATACTGACATTATTGCATTACTTATAGCCTGTGGTATTCCAGTATATGCCATAATCCATGACATGGCTGAAGAAGCTGCAACTAGAAACATTATTACACCAGTTGTAGTAGCAGTTTTAATAAGGATTTCTTTCATTGATTCAAAATCTAATGATTTATAATATAATGATAAAATCAATGTATATACTACTGCAATTCCTGCACCTTCAGTTGCTGTAAAGGCTCCGAATACAATACCTCCAATAACTATTACTATAAGCATTAAGCTTGGTATGGCATCTAAAAACACCTTAAAACCTTCACTTAAAGTATATTTTTCAGAAACAGGATAGTTATTTTTCTTAGCATAGATATAAGCCACAATCATTGAGGCCAATCCCATTATTATTCCTGGTATATATCCAGCAATGAAAAGGGCAGATATTGAAACTCCACCTGCAACTAAAGAATAAAGGATTAAAACCCCACTTGGTGGAATAAGCATACCTGTAGGTGATGAAGCAATATTTACAGCTGCAGAATATGACGGATCGTATCCTTCCTTTTCTTGTATAGGTGCCATAGTTCCTCCTATGGCTGCTGCTGCAGCAACCGCCGAGCCTGATAAAGAACCAAATAACATGTTTCCTAAGATATTAGCATGGGCCAAGGCTCCTGGTAATCTACCTCCTATAACCTTTGCAAAATTTACAAGTCTTTTAGCAATACCTCCATTGTTCATTATGTTTCCAGAAAGTACAAATAAGGGTACTGCTAATAGGGAAAAGCTATCTATTCCACTTATCATTTTTTGTGCAGCAGTAAATATCCCTATATCCATTGGTACAGATGTTAATGCTGTAATTAATGTAGAAGTTCCTATACTAATTGAAATTGGAATTCCCATTCCAAGCTGTATCAAAAATGAAATAAATAGTATAAAGGCAGCCTTTAATGCTATAGTCATCATTCACACTTCCCTTCAATTTTTATTTTTCATCTACTATTTTTAAATCTTCTGTTATATTTATAAGTTGATAAACAGCAATAATTACTCCAGAAACTGGTCCTATCATATATACAAGCCCCTTTGATATTCCTAATATTGGAGTTTTTATTGTCATGACATTTGATGCTAGATTATATCCACCTTTTATGAGTATCAATATAGCAAAGATCAATATGATAATATCAATAAAAACCATCAATGCCTTTTTACTAGTTCCCGATAAGCCTTCTTTTAAAAATACTAGGGCCATATGCTGTCTAGTCCCAAAGGCATAGGATGCCCCTAAGAAAGATGTCCATATTAGAATAAATCTTACTAATTCTTCAGTGAAAATACTAGGATCATTTAATATATATCTAGTAAAAACTTGCCAAACGACCAAAACAGTCATAACAACCAGAAAAAAAGCTGTTACATAAGCTAAAAATTTGTTCATTATTTTCTTTAGTGCTTGCATATTCTAACCTCCTTAAGCCATATTATTTAGTAAAATTATTGCTTATTTTTTCCCATCTGCTTTTTAAATAGTGAGCAGCCATTTTGGGTTGTCTCTGTCTTGTAAATACTCCCTTTTTATTACCATCTATCCTTACTATGTCTTGACCTGTCATAAAGTCAGCAAAATTCCATACATGTTCACCAATAACAAAGGGTAACTCATCATAAACATCATGATAGGCCTTTAGAAACTCTACTTGAAATTCTTCACTAAACATTATTGATGGTAGTTTATGTAGTCCTGCTATTGTGTCACATCCATATTCAGACATAATTATGGGTTTATTCTCTGCTTCATACCACTGCTGAAGCCATTTTTTTAAACGTTTTGAACCTGAGATTATATCTCCTCTTTCTGAATACCAGCCGAAATATAAGTTTAATCCAATAACATCAAAATATTTAGAAACATTACATTTCCCTGGTTCTATTAACATCAGATTAACATTAAATAGGGGCCTATCATCTGCCTTTCTCACTTCTTCAACAAGGTTTTTAAAATACTCCTCTGCCTTTGGCTCCATAGTCGAAGCTTCATTAGACAACGACCACATAATTACTGATGGATGATTTTTATCCCTTGCTATTAACTCTTTTGTTATTCGTATATGTTCCTTCAAGGTATCATCATTTATTTTATCTTCCCTAAATACCCCATCTAATTCTCCAACTGCTGGTACTGCTTGACCTAACATTCCTACAGCAGGAACTTCATCAATTATTACAAAACCATATTTATCAGCTAGATCTAGAATTTCCTCAGAATAAGGATAGTGAGATGTTCTAAATGAATTAGCATTAATCCAGTTTAATAAATTATAGTCCCTAATATTTAAAGCATCATCTAGTCCTTTTCCCTTTATATCCATATCTTCATGTTTACCAAATCCCTTAAAATAAAATGGTTTATCATTTATCAAAAACTGTCCATTTTCTACTTTAACTGTTCTAACTCCTATATTAATGTTATAGGTATCTATTACTTTATTGCCATCAATAATCTTTGCTACAAAATCATATAAATAAGGTTTATTAGGTTCCCAAAGAATTACATTTTGTACTTCTAATTTTCCTGTATTACCTAATTTAGTATCTAGTAACTCCTTCTTGTGATTATATATTTCTACCATAACATCATAATCGTCATTATTAGGAATCACTTCATAATTTACTTTCCCAGTACTACCATGGTAATCAGTTTTAACTGTTATATCTTCTATATAAGTTTTAGGTGTTGTATATAGGTAAACAGGTCTATGTATACCACTATAATTAAAAAAGTCATGCTGCTGTTTCTGTTTTTTTATTTTATTACCTTCAGCATCTTCAAAATAATAGACCTCTCCCGGGGGCAATGTCTGCCATGAAAGTTCATTATTTACCATTATGATTATGTGATTTTCCTCACCAATATTAGCAACTTCACTTATATCGGCTTCAAAGGGTAAAAATCCTCCTACATATTCTTTAACTAAAACACCATTTACCCAAACTTTAGAATTATGACTGGCACTTCCAACTCTAAGGAAAATGTTTTTATCCTTCCACTCCATTGGTATGACAACTTTTTTTTCATACCAAACATCTCCAACAAAGTCCCTAAGTTTGCTATCTACTGTAATATCATTATAGCTAGCTGGTACAGGCATATATTCGTAATTATCTATGCCATTCTTATACCACTGTTCCTTTATGGCTTTTCCATTATAATCAGCTTTAAAATTCCAAATACCACATAAATTAATTAAATTTCTTGTTTTAGTACTTTTTGGATACAACATATTCTCACACCCTTTTCTTTAATTAAAAATCCTAGCTTTAGCTAGGATTTTTAATTATTCTAATTCTTTAAAAGCATCTAATAATGTCTTAACATCAGGATATTCCTTTGAATATTCTTCTAACATTGGCTCAACAGCTTTTCTGAATGGAGTTTTATCTACTTCGTGGAAAGTAACCCCCATACTTTCACTTGCTTCTTTTTTAGCTTCTTCAATAGCCTCATCCCATAATGGCTTATGATATTCAGTTGACTCTACTGCTGACTCTTTTATTATTGCCTTTTGATCATCAGAAAGAGAATTCCATACTTTAGAACTTATTACAAGAATATCTGGAATTCTTGTGTGTTCATCATAGGAGAAATGTTTAGCAACTTCCCCATGCTTACCGTTTGTAAGAGCTGTTTCATTACTTTCAGCACCATCAATAACACCTGATTGTAGAGATGTATAAACTTCACCATATGGCATACCTACTGGAGTACCACCTAATGCTTCAACCATATCTGTCTGAGATTGGAATCCCATAACACGGATCTTTACCCCCTTTAAGTCTTCAGGAGTTAATATTGGTTTGTCTACTGTATAGAATGAACGAGCTCCTGAGTTATAGAATGTAAGTCCAACAAATCCTTTATCACTAGTAGAATTATATAAATCTTCTACTGCTTTGGATTCCATAGATTTAAAATAATGATCTTCATCTGCAAAAACATATGGCAATGTAAATGCATTGTAGCCTTCAGAATATGTAGTTAATGCTGCAGCAGATACCTTTGTCATAGCAATAGCCCCAGCTTGAAGCTGTTCTAATACTTGTGATTCTGAACCTAATTGTCCATTAGGATAGATCTGTACCTTTATTTCTCCATTTGATTTTTCTTCTACCAACTTTCCAAACTCTGATAAAGCTAGATGAACTGTGTGTTGTTCATTTAAGTTATGTGCTAATTTCAGTGTTACTTCTTTAGCTGTTTCTAAATCTCCTTGTTCATTTTGCGTACTTTGACTTCCACATGCTACTAATCCTACAGAAAGTACAAGAACTAATAATAACGACAATACTTTTTTCATTTTTTTTCCCTCCATAATTTCTTTGTGTGTCTCTTTAGGTAATCTTTAAAACTATTACCTTTTATTTAGCTAGTGTCTGGGATTGTTATTTTAATAACAATCCAGGTAAAATAAAAGACACCTCTTAATATAGAGACATGTTTATGATACCTTATGCACACGTGTGCATCAACAATTATATTATACACCTATCTTGAATACGTTTGCAAGTTATTTTTTAAAATTATTTGAAATTTTTTCTAGAAATATGTATTCCTCATATTTTATCAGTCTATAATAACGTTAAAACTGAATTTCTTTTTACTATGGATGTTTTTATGAACCTCTTATTCAATTTATTGCTTTTATTCTCAATGATATCTATTAGAATTTCCACACCGCAAGTACATATATCTTGAATAGGTCTTTTGATAGTTGTTAAAGATGGGGTAGTATATTTCGATGAGATACTTCCATCAAACCCAAGGATAGAAATATCTTGAGGAATATTTAGGCCCTCTTCAGAAAAAGATTTCATAGCTCCAATTGCCATATCGTCATTAAATGCAAAAACTGCACTTGGTCTATTAGAAAAAGTTATTATTTTTTTCCCTGCTCTATATCCACTGTCTATTCCATAATCGCCCTTTAAAATAAATCTTTGATTAATCTTAATATTATTATCACTAAAGGCTTTTAAATATCCTTTTCTCCTTACCTTAGTAGATTCAAAGTCTTCCCTTCCTTCAATTATAGCAATATTATTATGTCCTTTTTCAATTAAATAGCTAATACCTTTATAAACGCCTTCTTCTTCATCAGATACTATATTATTTATTTTGAAGTCTTTTATTTCCCTATTTAATACTACTATTGGAATTTTTTTGTTAACCACTTCTTTTATAAAAGCATCATCTTCTCTTCTTTGACTTACTACTATAATTCCATCGAAATTTCTTGGATTTATAGATTGATTACTTTGGGTATATATATCTATTCCATTGACAATAATGTTATATTT
>CBETVX010000019.1:0-52224 GCA_965539935.1 uncultured Eubacteriales bacterium
TACTTTGATACCATATTTTATTAACCATATATTTAGTTATTTTTGTGAATAATATTATTGAGGAGGGATTGTATGGCAAAAAATAAATCTAAGGAAAAAAAAGTAAGTACCCCTATTGAAAATCATAAAACTGCTTCATGGGCAAATATTGAAAAATTAAAAAATACTTCAAGAGTTCCGATTCCTTCTAAATTTGAAGTGGAAAATGCTAAGGGTTGGGTAGACGAGAATCAAAAATAATAATAGGCTAAAAAAAATAAAGGACAGCTCTGGCTGCCCTTTATTTCTATAAATATTCTCTATGCAATTACTTTTTTACCTTGAACTTTTTTACTATTTTTAGCTTTAACTAGAAAAATCCCAAGGAAAATAACTGCTGCTATTACTCCTACTGCATTTGATATTCCTGATGCTAACTTGAATCCTTCTTCAGCTTGTAAGATATATGATGTAGTAACAGCCGTCATAAATGTAGCTGGCACAGTACTAATCCAATGATATTTCTTATTTTTAACTAAATATACCGCTGATGCCCAAAGTACTATCATGGCTAAAGTTTGATTTGACCATGAGAAATATCTCCATATAATACCAAAGTCTATCATAGTAAGTGCTATACCTATTGCAAATAATGGTATTGCAATATAGAATCTATTAGCAGTTTTATCTTGTTTAAAGTTTATTGAATCGGCAATAACTAGTCTTGCACTTCTAAATGCTGTATCACCTGATGTAATTGGACATGCTACAACGCCAAGTAATGCAAGAACTCCACCTATTGTTCCAAGAAGTGCATTTGATATTTCATTTACAACTACTGCTGGTCCACCATTTCCAAGAACTTCAGCAAGACCTGGAGTTCCTCCAAAGAATGCCATTGAAGCCGCCGCCCAAATTAAAGCTATTATACCTTCAGCTATCATTGAACCGTAGAAAATTCTTCTACCTTCACTTTCTTTTCTAACACATCTAGCCATTAGTGGTGATTGTGTGGCATGGAATCCCGATATAGCTCCACAGGCTATAGTTATAAATAAGAAAGGAAATATTGATGTCCCACTTGGATGAAGGTTAGCAAATTGTATTTCAGGGATAGTATATCCTTTTGCAACAATTCCAACACCTATACCTACAGCCATTATTAATAATGAAGCTCCAAAGACCGGATAAATCTTACCTATTACCTTATCCACAGGTAAAACTGTAGCAATTAAATAGTATATAATAATTATTCCAACCCAAATAGTAGTGTTCAACCCTGTTAGGTTTGCTAAAAGCCCTGCAGGTCCCATTACAAATACAACACCAACTAAAACTAATAATACAACGCTAAAAACTCTCATAATATTTTTGGCTTTATCGCCTAAGTAAATACCAACTATTTCTGAAACACTCTTTCCTTCATGTCTAATTGAAAGCATTCCTGAAAAATAATCGTGTACTCCACCAGCAAATATACAACCTAAAACTATCCATAAAAATGATGCTGGTCCCCACAATGCACCGGCTATAGCTCCAAAGATTGGTCCTAAGCCAGCTATATTTAGAAACTGAATTAAGAAAATCTTAGGCCAACTCATTGGGATGTAATCAACCCCGTCTTCCATGGAAAGGGCAGGTGTCTGATTGTCATCAGATATACCAAAAACGTTTTCCACAAACTTACCATAAATGAAATATCCTAGAATTAAAACAATAATAGATGAAATAAATGATACCATAGGAATCCTCCTTTAAATATTTTAACTTAATTATAGGATACTAGAGTGAAAATAAGTGATATTTAAACAAAACTTACATAATATAATGTAAAAAGTGCAAAAAAAACAACACGAAGTGAATCGTGCTTTATATTGACATTATCTCTTTAAACTTTTTTATATTGCTTCTACTTACAGGAATTTCCCTATCTATTCCCTTTAATTTAACATTATAAGTATTATTAAACCATGGAATAATTTCTTCAATTTTATTTATGTTTATTATAAAGGATCTGTGACTTCTAAAAAATTTATCCTCTGGCAACTCCTCTAAAAATCTTGAAATATTCATATTTGCAATAAAATTATCATCTAGTGTATGAACCAATGTCTCCCTACCCTCTGTTTCACAATAGTAAATATCATCGATATCTATAACCTTCATTTTTTGACCCTTCCACAGTATAATCTTATCCTTTGAAACTTTTTTGCTGACTTTTTCATTATTAGATCTTTCAAGCATTTTTAATGTCTCTATAATTCTCTCCTCTGAATATGGCTTAAGTATATAATCAAAGGCTCTAATATCAAAGGCTTCAAGTGCGTATTCCTTTGAAGCAGTTATAAATACAATGGCTGGTTTAACTTTAAATCTACAAATAATCTTAGCTAGAGAAACACCGTCAAGGTTAGGCACATTAATATCTAAAAAAATCACATCCACATTATTATTTTCTAAGTATTTTAAAGCTTTTAGTGATTCTTCGAATTCCTTTACTATCTCAATAGAACTATAATTTTTAATAAAGTACTTTAACTCTTCCCTAGCTGGATATTCATCCTCCACAATTATGCACTTCATTTCCTCACTTCCTTCAAGTGTCGATATTTGTATTTATTCTTTCTTATATACTACAAAACTTATTCTAGTTCCTTTATCTAACCGCTCAATCTTTAATCCCTTTCCATAGAGTAATTTTAATCTGTTATGAACGTTTACTAATCCTATTTTATTTTCTTTGATACAACCTTTGTATATAGAATTTATTGTTTCGTCATCAATTCCTACTCCATTATCTTCAATAGTTATCTTTACTTCATTTTCTGTGATTTTCCTTATACTCACTTTAATAGTTCCACCATTGATATCCTTTAGGATTCCATGTTTTATTGAATTTTCCACTAGGGGCTGAATTATTAGGCTAGGAATTTTAATATTTATATCTTCATCTACTTTATAAATCACATTAAGTTTTTTTCCAAATCTAGCCTGTTCAATGTTAACATAGGATTTTACCTGATTAAGCTCACTTTCAATACTAACCAGTTCATCAACATTTTCAATATTATGTCTTAGATAGGTAGATAGATTTATTATAAGGTCTCTAGCTTTATTAGGGTCTATCCTCACAAAGGATATTATTGTATTAAGGGCATTAAATAAAAAATGTGGGTTAATCTGAGACTGTAGAGCCTTTATTTCTGCTTTACTAGCCATGTCCTTTAAGTTTTCTATTTTACTTATTTCAAGCTGAGTTGATATGAGTTGTGACAATCCTTCGGCTAAAATCCTATCCCTATATGTCACTGCATTTTCTCTTTTATAATAAATCTTTAAAGTCCCTACTATTTTATTCCTTTCCCTTAAAGGTACAATTATTGCTGATTTTAGCGGACAATCATGATCTGTACAGTATATATCCCCTGGATTTTCTAATACTAAAATCTCTCCATGCTTTATAACATTTTCAGTTGATTTAGTTAAAATACTATTTCCAGGAGTATGATGATCCTCACCAGCCCCCACATGGGCTAGGATTTTTCTTCTATCTGTAATGGCCACAGCGTCAGCTTCAACGGACTCTTTTATTATTTCACATACTTTACATAAAGATCTCTTTGTAACTTTTCTAAAATGAGGCAATGTTTCATTTGCAATTTCCAGTGCAAGTTTTGCCTGTCTTCCTGCTATTTCTTCCTTTATCTCAAAGATATTTTCTGTAATAAGTATCACTATACCTATTCCTATTCCATTGACTAAAACCATTGGAATATAAATTTGTTTAACTATTAGAAGTGCTAGATTAAATGGTTTTGAAATAAGCAGTATCAGACCCATACTTAAGTTTTCTATTATTATTCCTAATACAAGTCCATATATCCATCTGTTTTTTATATTAGATTTCTTATAAACTACTCCAGAAGTATACCCTCCAATAATTGTAGCTATTGCACAGGGCACTGCTGTTACACCATTGATATCTATTACTATTCTATGAACTCCAGCTATTAGTCCTGCTATGGCTCCTACGGGAGATCCACATAAAACCCCTCCTACTATTACACCTATATTCCTAGTATTGGCTATGGCTCCCCTTACATCTATACCAATATAGGTTCCAATGATCCCTAACCCTCCAAATAAGAAGGAAAGTACAAATAATTCCTTTCTGTTGATTTTAGTTTTCAAAACTATCTGTCTGAAGGTTTTTAATCTTGATATAAAGAAGGCTATTACTATTACGTATCCTAGATGATTTACTAGCTGTTCTAAAACTACTAACAAATTTATCATCTCCATGTTTTAAATATTTTTTATAGATTAAAGACTATTTTCCATGACTATTTACTATTAATAATATTCCTTTATATCTACATATCTATTGATTTATATATTGCAACAGTGATAATTATATCATAAAAAAAAAGAGGAGAAACTCTCCTCTTGGCTAATTCATTAAAATAGTATAAGTTTTTATTGACTATATTGCATATCTGCTAGGCGTCTATATGTTTCATATCTTTCTTTTGCATCGGCCTCTGCTTTAACAAATAGTTCCTCAGCAATTTCTGGGAATGTATTCTTAATTTGAGCAAATCTAATTTCACCTTCAATAAATTCCCTAAAGGATGTTTTTGGCTCCTTAGAATCTAGTATGAATGGATTTTTACCCTGTTTCTTTAGCTCAGGGTTATATCTATATAGATGCCAATATCCAGACTCTACTGCTTTCTTTTCTCTAGCCACTGAGGTTCCCATTCCTTCTCTAATACCATGATTTATACAAGGTGAGTAGGCAATTATTAATGATGGTCCCTTATATTCTTCAGCTTCTTTAAATACCTTTACGGTGTGATTCATATTAGCACCAAAGGCAACTTGTCCAACATATACATAGCCATAGCTCATTGCCATCATGCCCAGATCTTTTTTCCTTATTTTCTTGCCGGAAGCCGCAAATTTAGCTGCTGCTGCTATTGGTGTTGCCTTAGATGCCTGTCCACCGGTATTTGAATATACCTCTGTATCTAATACAAGTATATTCACATCGTCCCCCGATGCAAGGACATGATCTAGGCCACCATATCCAATGTCATATGCCCATCCATCTCCACCAACTATCCAAATAGATTGTTTTACAAGATAGTCGCTCTTATAAATAATCTCATCGACGATTGGGCTATAACTGTTATAATATCTTCCTATTGCTCCAAGTAAATTCTCTGATGCCCTCTTAGAACCTTCTCCATCATACATATTATCTATCCATTCTTGCATGGCTTTTTTGATTTCGTCATGTAGATCTGGAGATTTTATTCCTTCTTCCATTAGATCTCTAAGTCTAGCTCTTATTTGATTATTTGCCAAATACATACCATATCCATATTCTGCGTTATCTTCAAATAGTGAATTGGCCCAAGCAGGTCCTCTGCCTTGTTCATCTACAGTATAGGGTACTGAAGGTGCACTACCGCCCCAAATAGATGAGCATCCCGTTGCATTGGCTATAACCATTCTATCTCCAAATAACTGGGTTGCCAGTTTAACATATGCTGTTTCTCCACAACCTGCACAGGCTCCAGAGAATTCTAATAGTGGTTTTGCAAATTGACTTCCTTTAACGGAATATTTATTAAAGAGGTCATCCCTATATGGAAGATTATTTGATGCAAACTCCCAGTTCTCAGTTTGTTTTGGTATTTCTTCTTCTGCATTTACCATAACTAGGGCTTTACCAGGAGCTGGACAAATGTCTGCACAATTGCCACAACCCGTACAATCAAGGGGACTAACTTGAATACGATATTCATATCCCTCTAAACCTTTACCAAGGGCCTTCTTAGTTTCAAATGAATTAGGTGCCTCTGCCTTTTCATCTTCACTTAATAGGAAGGGTCTTAGTACGGCATGGGGACAAATTAGAGAACATTGATTACATTGAATACATTTATCTACTTGCCACTGGGGTATCATTACTGCTATACCACGCTTTTCATAGGCAGTTGTTCCCATTGGGAAGGTTCCATCGGCCATACCTCTATCATAAAAAGCACTTACTGGTAGGTCATCTCCCTCTTGTTTAGCCATTGGTCTAAGTATTTCTTCAATAAATTCTGGCTCTTCTTTTAATGGATATTCTTCATTGTCATCATTTACATTGGCCCATGCTGCTGGTACATTTATCTTCTTAATCTTTTCAATACCCTTATCTACTGCTTCATAATTCATCTTAACAATCTTTTCACCTTTTGCTCCATAGGTCTTATCAATTGAAGCTTTAAGATACTTAACTGCTTCTTCAACAGGAATAACATTAGCAAGCTTAAAGAATGCCGATTGCATTATCATATTTATTCTTCCACCTAGTCCTATCTCTTGGGCTATACTTACTGCATCTATGGTGTAGAAATCAATATTATTCTGTGCAATATATTTCTTAATTGATGCAGGAAGTTTTTCATCAAGTTCATCTTCACTCCAAGGACAGTTTAGTACGAAAGTACCTCCCTCTTTAAGTCCCTTTAGTAAATCATAATGATAAACATATGATTTATTATGACAAGCTATATAGTCAGCTTCATGTACTAGATAGGAAGATTTAATTGGATTTTTACCAAATCTTAAGTGGGATATAGTTGTGCCTCCAGACTTTTTACTATCATAAGAAAAGTATCCTTGAGCATACATATCTGTATTATCTCCAATAATCTTTATTGCCATTTTATTTGCTCCAACAGTACCATCAGACCCTAATCCCCAGAACTTACATCTAATAGTTCCCGGTGGAGTAGTCTCAATCCTTTCTCCTTCAGGCAAAGATGTATATGTAACATCATCAACTATACCAACTGTAAATCTATCCTTTGGCTCATAGCTTTTTAGATTATTAAATACTGCTATAAATTGTGATGGTGTTGTATCCTTAGAACCTAGTCCATATCTTCCTCCTACAATTAAAGGAGAATTTGACTTCCCTTGGAATACACTTTTAATATCTTCATAAAGGGGTTCCCCTACGGCTCCAGGCTCCTTAGTTCTATCTAAAACTGCTATTCTCTTAACTGTTTTAGGGAGTACACTTAAAAATCTCTTTTGACAGAAGGGTCTATATAGGTGTACATTTACCAATCCTACCTTTTCTCCTTGTGCCATTAAGTAATCTATCACTTCTTCTATAACGGCACAGGCTGAACCCATTGCCACTATAACATGTTCTGCATTAGGATCTCCATAGTAGTTAAATGGTTTATATTCTCTACCAGTTATTTTGCTTATTTCCTTCATATAGTCTTCAACTATTTGTGGTACATCTTCATAGTAAGGGTTAGCTGCCTCTCTATTTTGGAAATAGATATCTGGATTCTGGGCTGTACCCCTAAGTACTGGTCTATTGGGATTAAGGGAATTATCCTTAAACTCCTGTAATGCTTCATAATCTATTAGATTAGCAAAATCTTCATAGTCTATAAGCTCTACTTTTTGAATTTCATGAGAGTTTCTAAATCCATCAAAAAAGTGTAAAAATGGTACCCTTGATTTAATCGCTGCTAAGTGGGCAATACCGCCTAAATCAATGATTTCCTGAACACTACTGGATGCAAGTAGTGCAAATCCTGTCTGTCTAGTTGCCATAACATCTTGATGATCTCCAAATATTGACAATGCTTGGGCGGCTAGGGATCTAGCACTTACATGAAATACTCCAGGCAAGAGTTCTCCGGCTATTTTGTACATATTGGGCATCATAAGTAAAAGACCTTGTGAAGCAGTATAGGTTGTAGTCAATGCCCCTCCTTGTAGGGAGCCATGAACTGCCCCTGCTGCCCCTGCTTCAGATTGCATCTCAGCAACCTTTACCTCTTGTCCGAAAATATTCTTCTTTCCCTTTGCAGACCATAAGTCTACAAGCTCCGCCATTGGGGATGATGGTGTAATAGGATAAATGGCAGCCACTTCTGTAAAGGCATAGGATACATATGCAGCAGCTTCATTACCATCCATTGTTTTCATTACTTTTCCCATAAGCAAACCTCCACTTATTAAATTTTAGTTATCATGCCAATTAACGGCTTTTCTATACAATTCTTAGTATTATTCAATTTTCAATAATCATACATAAAAAAGAACAAAAATTATATTTTATCCACAGCGTTATAATGAATAGATTTTCCTATGGGGTATAAAAAAAGTAGCAAAGCTGCCACTAATAGAAAGTTTTTATTTTTAAGTATTAATTTTGATTTATTGTTATAAAATCAGGTATAAGTATTATATAGATAGTTAAGGGAGAGTGGTTATGATGAAAGTGACTTTTTCAAGAATTCAAGACATAAATACCTTTGTAGACTTTATTTCCACCTTGTCTGGAAAGGTATATCTTAAATCTGGAGAAATTAAAGTTAATGCAAAATCCATAATCGGGGTAATGTACATTGTACAAGAACATCCCGACAATATTTCTTTAGAGGTTGAGGACCCAAAAGAAACAGAACAGGTAATGGAATTTTTAATGGATGGTAAACATTTATTAAAAGAATAATTAAATCCGCAGGGATAATTCCCTGCGGATTTAATACATGGCTATTTCTTAATATCCTAAATCTTCATTAACTATTATTACATGAATTCTATCGGATTCCATTTGTCTTTTAATAAAAGTATATTCATTACAAATTCTATTATCGCTACTACAATCTACACAGTAACCTACTTTAGTACAAGGGTTATTTATATTTAATCTTTTATTATTTGCTGGAGCTGCCATCTCTTTATTTCTCGCTATAGCTTCATCTAAGTTTTTTACAATTTTATTTTTACCTACTATAACTATTACTTTATCGGGACCATAAAGCATAGGAGCAACACGATTACCTCTACCGTCTACATTATAAAGTTCGCCCTTTTCAGTAATAGCATTACTACTTGTAAAGTAAGCATCTGCGGCGAAACTTTTTCTGAATAATTCTTTTAGATCCTCAGGAGTTAGCCCTTCTGCATATCTATCTAAAAATACATATTTTCCATTTCTTAATAGGTCTATAGCTCCTATTTCAAAAAGTGTCATAGAACCTCCAACGGACACAGTATCTCCTTCATTTAAAAGTTCTTCTATTTTTTTTAATGCCTCAGCTCCGTCTTCCACAAAGTAACCCTTCATATTATTTTTTTCTAGATTTTCAATGGTTCTTTTGATTTTTTCCATTATTACAAAATTAGCATTTTGATCCATAGATAAACCTCCCTTAATTTATAAGATTTAAAACCACAGGCAATATACCTGAGGTCTATTTTTCTCAATTTAGGACAAATAAATTATATCATATATTAAAACAAAAACCACTGAATATATGTATCAGCAATTTCAGTGATTTTTTATTTAAGGTCGTTTATTTAATTCTTTATATATAATATCCCTTACTTTATCAGCTAATCCCTTGGAATCCTTTTCATTTTCATCATCAATATATATGGGCTTGGATATTACTAATTCTACATTAGAAGGCTTTATAGCTAAGCTATCCCTCGACATAATATTATAGGCTCCCTTTATGGTTACAGGAACTATTGTTGCCTTAGATTTAGTTGCCATTTTAAGACTTCCAGGTTTAAATTCCCCAATTATTCCATCACTACTTCTAGTCCCCTCGGGAAATATTACCATAGAATATCCATTTTTCAAGTGTTTCACACCTTTATTTATGGCTTTTAATGACTGTCGTACATTACTTCTATCAATAAATACACAATTAAGCTTTTCCATCCATTTGCTAAATACAGGTATTTTAGATAGTTCCACTTTAGCTATAAATCCTTTATTTCTTTTAATATATCCTATTAGGATGGGAATATCAAAAAGGCTCTGATGGTTCCCTACAAAGAGTACTGGCCCTTCATCGGGTATATTCTCCTGGCCTATTACCTTTACTGTAGAACCGCTTGTTTTTATTAAGCCCCTAGCTATTTTTCCCAAAACTCTATTGGTGAGTTCTTCCTTTTCTTTCATTCTATTATTTTTTTCAAGGATATTTACTTTAATTAAAGAAGGTAAACTACATATAAATGCAAATATAAGGTATATTGCTACCATAATAGTTCTAAACATCATCACACCTCTACTTTATAATATAATCCTTTAGCTTATTATATATTATAATATAATTTACCTTCTAATTATAGGCTTTTATCTTCCTTAGCTATTAAATATTTAATTATTTATATTATTTTTTAGTTTTTCCATATAGTTTAAGGGTTGTATAGTATAAACTACTTATTTATAATCTGTCTCAAAAATTTCCTTGTTCTGTCTTGTTTAGGATTAGTAAATACATCTTCCGGTTTTCCCTGTTCCACTATTTTACCTTCATCCATAAATATAATTCTATCGGCTACTTCCCTAGCAAAGCCCATCTCATGGGTAACAATAAGCATTGTCATATTTTTTTTAGCTAAATCCCTTATCACGCCAAGCACTTCTCCAACTAATTCTGGGTCCAATGCCGACGTGGGTTCATCAAATAACATCACCCTAGGATTAATTGCCATAGCCCTTGCAATTCCTATTCTCTGCTGCTGTCCTCCAGATAAAGTTGAAGGATAGCTATCTATTTTATCTATCAATCCTACTTGCTCTAGTAGCCTTCTTCCTATATGCTGGGCCTCATCTCTAGGCACCTTCTTTACTACTATTAAAGCCTCGGTTATATTTTCTAGGGCAGTTTTATTTTTAAACAAATTATAGCTTTGAAACACCATTGCTGTTGATTGTCTTAGAACCGATATATCCTTTTTCCTTATATTTTCTATATCTACTCTATAGTTCCCCATATCTATTAATCCCTTTTCCGGTGCTTCTAGAAAATTCAAGCACCTTAATAATGTAGACTTACCCGATCCAGAAGGCCCTATTATTACTACAACTTCACCTTCTTTCACCGATAGATTGATATCCTTTAGCACATGTAAGTCATCAAAACTTTTATTTAGATTTTTTATATTTATCATTTTTATCATCCTTTAGTAGGCTGAGTTAAGTTTATTTTCTATTTTATTTTGTATGTGGGTTAAAATCACCGTTATAATCCAGTATATTATGGCTGCCATAAGATAACTTTCAAAAAATCTATAGGTTGCAGCTGCAGTCATTTTTGCTTGGGCTAATACTTCAGATACGCCTAATACAAAGGCTAGGGACGATTCTTTAAGAAGGCTTATAAATCTGTTTCCTAAGGCAGGCAGAGCTACCCTCATAGCCTGAGGTAATATTATTCTCCGCATACCTTGCCAACTATTCATTCCTACCGATAACACAGCCTCCATCTGTCCTCTATCTATTGAACTAATTGAACCCCGTATTATTTCTGCCATATAGGCTCCGCTATTTAAGCTTAGTCCTATAAAGGCTGCAGAGTATGCCGACAAGGAAGCAAAACCAGGTATTATCTGAGGTAATCCATAGTAAAGTAAGAACAATTGTACAAGTAATGGTGTTCCTCTAAAAAAGGAAATATAAATTTTTGCTAAACTATCTAGGTATGGTATTTTATAAGTCCTTACTAGGGCTAAAATAATTCCTATTATTAGACTTAATAGCATAGCTATTATTGTAATCCCTAAGGTTATATGAATATGTTTAATAATTCTTGGAAAAATCTTTGCCATAAACATTAAGTCAATATTTAATTTCATCTAAACCACCAATCTATTTACTAGTAACATCCACATTAAACCACTTATTTGAAATGCTATTTAAAGTACCATCTTCTCTCATTTCATCTAATGCTCTATTAATTTCTTTAATCAACTCTTTATTTTCTTCATTATTTATAAAAGGAAATGAGTTTTCTAGTGAACTCACTGGAGCTCCTCCTAACTGCAAATCAAGCCCTGATTCTTTAATATTTATTACTGCTGCTAATTTGTCGTTCATAACTGCATCTATTCTTCCGATTGAAACATCTTGTAATGACCCCATAAAGTCTTCGTAGGTTATTATTTCTATCTCATTATTTATATCATATTCCCTTATCAATTGTTCATAATTTGATCCTAAACTTACTCCAATCTTTTTACCCTTTAAATCTTCTAATCCCTTTATTTCATCATTTCCCTTTTTAACTACTATTTGAGCCCCTGAATATACGTAGGGATTGGGAAATAAATATTTTTCTTTTCTTTCGTCTGTCATTGTAATCTGATTTGCTATGGTATCTGTCTTACCTGTATCAAGCATACCAAATAACCCACTAAATTCAGCGGTTTTAAATTCAATTTCATATCCAATTATTTGTCCTATTTCATTCCATACATCAATTTCGAATCCATCTAATTGTCCATTTTCATTCATAAATGTAAAAGGATGATATCCCCCTGAAGTACCTACTTTTATAATTTTATCAGTGTTCTCTTTACCAGTATCCGTACTGCATCCAGCAATCACCACTGTAGTTATTAACATCATTATGAGTATCGATAATACATTTTTTTGTCTAATCACTTTATGTCCTCCTTTTAATTCATAGTATTTCGATATGTTTTTGCGGTTTTAATTATATCAACTTGATAACCCATAGTCAACTATAATTTTGGAAAACATAAAAAGCTAACCTCTAAATAATCTTTTTAGAGATTAGCTTTCTTATAGTCTAGTTTATTATTAGTTAAAGCACTTATATCCTCTTAATTGGCTATCTTACTCTCTTAAGAATTAATTTACTAACAAAGAAAATTACAGGAAAAATTACAACAAGTTGTATCACAGGGATCAGAGCCACTGGAGTATTTGGGAATAATGGCATTGTTTCTGGATTATATCCCCATCTATTTGTATATAAAGCATTAATTTCAAAATAAAAACTCAAAAATAATCCATATAGTATCGTTATTACGTAATCATGTCTATGCCATTTTTCTATAATCCAGTTTATATTTTTGTTTGAATATGCTAATATCCAATAAAGGATTATACTCATATTCATATCTCCAATGGTAGCATTTATCATTAATCTAGTGTGTCCATCAAGGTCATCCATTATATAGAATATGCCGCACTGTATATATTCCCACGCTAACTGAAATATAAATGCAACTACTGCTATTACTATTGTGTTACGTGCCAGGGATTTCATTGAACTACCTCCTGATAATTCTCTATATTAACGTCTTGTCATGATTTTAAATATTTATGGTATTATAAATATTCCCTTTAAGATCTTATAATTTCAAGCTTTCTTTTATACTGTTCTTCACTAATTTCACCGGCTGCATATCTTTCCTTTAAAATTTCTATAGCTCTATTTGTATTTCCATAGATATTGAGATTCTTATCCCTATTACTATTTTTTATAATTTTAACAATAAATATAACTACTCCTAAAAATATTAATAGTTTAAGCGTAGTAAATCCTCCATAACCAGGATACCCACATCTATATATATATCCCATCATATTTATTCCTCCTCAATAATTTTTTCTTCTATTTTCTATGGTTTCACAGTAGAAAAACTATAATTAAAGGTACATTGAAGATAAGATATATTCAATGTACCTTATTGTAGGATATTACTTATTCTACTGCCACAGGTGTATATCCAGCTTCTTCAACGGCTCCCTTTAGCTTATCTACTGCCACTTCCTTTTCTAGCTGTACTACTGCCCTATTATCATCTGCACTTACATCTGCTGACTTAACACCATCAAGGGCTTCTAATTCCCTTTTTACTCTAGCTTCACAGTGTCCACAACTCATTCCTTCTATTTTTATTATTTTTTCCATACTAATTTGCCTCCTATTAATTATATTTTAATTATATTGATTTATTTAAGGGAATAATATTCCCTCAGCTCACATTAGTATTTCATATTATCTAGGTCTAAATCCCTTTAATCTAAGGGCATTAGTTAACACTGATACTGAACTCATTGACATGGCCGCAGCTGCAAACATAGGATTTAGCTTTGGTCCTCCAAATATATAAAATAATCCTGCTGCAAGGGGTATGCCTGCTGTGTTATAAGCAAAGGCCCAAAATAGGTTTTGTTTAATATTTCTTATAGTGGCTTTACTTAATTGTATAGCCGTTACAACATCCATTATATCACTTTTCATAAGAACTATATCTGCAGATTCCATTGCCACATCGGTTCCTGAACCTATTGCCAAACCAACATCTGCCTGAGCAAGTGCTGGGGCGTCATTTATACCATCCCCAACCATAGCTACCTTTTTACCATTATCTTGAAGCTTTTTAACTTCATTTGCCTTATCTTCTGGAAGTACTTCTGCCAAAACTATATCTATACCAACCTGCTTAGCTATGGACTCAGCAGTTTTTTTATTGTCCCCAGTTATCATGGCTACCTCTATACCCATATCATGTAGCTTTCCTATGGCTGCTGCACTACTTTCTTTAACTGTATCTGCCACTGCAATAATACCTGCTAACTTTTTATCTATTGCCATAAACATAGGTGTTTTACCTTCACCCGCTAATCTGTTAGATTCATCTTTGATGGTAATTTCTATATTTTTATTATCCATTAATTTCTTATTTCCTAAAAGGATATTTTTATTATCTATAGTCACTTCTATGCCCTGTCCTGGTATTGCTTCAAATCTATCTATCTTCTTAAAATCTAAATTCCTTTCTTTAGCTGCCATTACAATGGCTTCTCCAAGGGGATGTTCTGAACCCTTTTCTGATGACCCAGCCAGCCCTAGTAGCTCATCCTCTGAATACTCATCAATAGTTATTACATCTGTAACCTTAGGCTTGCCCTCAGTTATGGTCCCAGTCTTGTCAAATACTACTGTTTCTATCTTATGGGCTGTTTCAAGGGGAACTCCCCCCTTAATAAGGACTCCATATTCTGCACCTTTACCTGTGCCTACCATAATAGCTGTAGGGGTTGCTAATCCCAATGCACAGGGACAAGCAATGACTAATACTGATATAAATATAGTTAAAGCAAATACCGATGATGCTCCAGTCAAATACCAAGCTAATGCTGAGATTATGGCAATTGCTATAACCACTGGTACAAAGTATCCTGATATAACGTCAGCCATTTTTGCTATTGGAGCTTTTAAGCTTTGGGCATCCTCAACTAATTTTATAATTTGAGCTAGTGCAGTATCCTTCCCTACCTTAGTAGCTTTAAATTTAATAGTGCCATTTTTATTTATACTTGCCCCTATTACTTTGTCTCCAATATTTTTTTCTACTGGAATACTTTCTCCAGTCAGCATTGATTCATCTACAGATGTATAGCCTTCTATAACATTTCCATCCACAGGAATCTTCTCTCCTGGCTTAACCAATATAATATCTCCAACTTCTACTTCCTCTATGGGAATTATCATTTCTTTTCCCTCATAGATAACTGTTGCAGTTTTAGCCTGTAAATTCATTAACTCTTTAATCGCCTGGGAAGTTTTACCCTTAGAAACCGATTCTAAATATTTCCCAAATAAAATGAGTGTTATTATAACTCCTGCCGATTCAAAGTATAAATCCATTGCATACTCTATATGTCCATTAGCTATTTTAATACTTGCATATATTCCATAGATTATTGCCGCTGATGTACCTATGGCTATAAGGGAGTCCATATTAGGACTTCTCTTTAATAATGTTTTAAATCCTACAGTATAGAATTTATTTCCTGCAATCACAACTGGAATTGTAAGTATTAGCTGAACAATGGCAAAATTTAGTGGATGAAACTCTGGATTAATAATTTGAGGAAGTGGCATTCCTATCATATGTCCCATTGCAATATATAATAATGGAACAGAAAATATGGCAGATATTATGAATTTTTTCCTTAAAGTATTTATTTCTCTTTCTCTTTTATTTTTTTCCTCATCCCCTTGAACTGCTGTATTTATTTCCAGTGGTTTATATCCAGCCTTCTCTATGGCACTTTTTATTTCAGATATTCTTGTTTTATAGGGGTTATATTTTACACTGGCCTTTTCTGTGGCAAAATTTACACTTGCTTCATTTATACCATCTAGCTTTTTTATCTCTCTTTCAACTGCAGCTGAGCAGGCACTACAACTCATTCCTTCAATGGGTATAATCACCTCTCGTATTTCTATTTCATCTTCTACATCATAACCTGCGTCCTTTACTGCTTTTTTTATATCATCTATATTAGCCAGTGATTCATCGAACTGAACACTTAGTTTTTCTGTAGCAAAGTTCACCGATGCTTGGGTTATACCTTCTAATTTTGATACACTCTTTTCCACTGCCTTTGCACAGGCTGTACAACTCATCCCATTTATTTTTAAGCTTTCTTTTTTCATACTTTCCCTCCTTCGATCTCTAATTATATATTGATTAATATAAACAAAAGATTATTTGCTCTGTCTTAGTATATACCCCAATCATAAACTTTAAAAATACTTTAATGCCCATGAAAAGGATTTTATTTTATTCCCTACAATATATATTTGTGTAGTTATAATTATATTATATATCAAATTATACGTCTACCCCATAACGGTATACTCCTTTTATAATTAATTTATACTATCATAGATATCATGTTCATATGCATATGACAAATCAAAAGGATATATCTTTAAAATAAGATATACCCTTTACTTTATTTTTTATAAATTACTATAATTTTTCTTTAATCAAGTTGCTCAGATCTACCTTAATATGATGTCTTTTTATACATTCCTCTATTACCTTTATCATACTATCTGACCTAACCGGTTTATTTAGAAGTGCTTTTTCCATGGTCTTAAAGTCTTCATTAGCAAGTGCATCGGTAAAAATTTTACAATCTTTGATTATTCCATCGGATAATTCTAAGTGTATTTGGAAAATACCCCAACTAAATTTTTCTTCTATAGTAATGGAAAAATCAGGACTTTCCGAATAGTTCCAATCCCAAGATTTATATTTTTTCTTGTACTTTATTACATCTATTTCATCTTCATCTACATGGATTTTTTTACTTTCTACTTTATAAAATTCATTAAAACTTTTAACAAGGGCACTTTTTAATCCTTCAATTGTTATATCTGAAGAAATTTCTTTCAGGTTAACTACCCTTGATGTCACAGAGTCTATCCCCTTAGATTTAAGTTTTAAGGGCGATACCGTTAAGTATTTTGACAGTTTACTTAGGTCAACATCTACCAGCAATGTACCATGATGACAGTTCATTCCTTTATGACTAAAGAAGGCATTACCAGAGAATTTTTTGTCTTGAGCAATTAAATCATTCCTACCACTAAAACTACCCTCAATACCAAACTTAGAAATCCCATTTAGAATGATTTTCATATTATTCTCTACATCATAATTTTTATCTGAAGCTATAAATGTAAAGTTCAAATTCCCCATATCATGATAAACTGCTCCACCACCTGATAATCTTCTTACTAGCTGAACATTATCTTCTTTTAGTTTATTGACATCACACTCTTTATAAGGATTTTGGTTTCTTCCAATAACTATGGTGTTTTCATTTTGCCACAAAAATAGTATCATTTCATTTGCATTACTAGAATCCATTAACCACTCTTCAAAGGCTAAATTAAATTTAGGATTAAATGATTTTGAGATATATACTTTATACTCCCTATGCAAAGTGTATCCCTCTTCCATCTAAGCTTAATAATGCTTCGTGAACAGATTCAGCTGTTGTTGGGTGAGGATATATTACATGACCTGCTTTCTCAATAGTTATACCTGAAGCTATAATATTACTTACTATACTAATCATATCAGTTCCATGTACTCCCACAATTGTACCGCCTATTATTTTTCTTGTTTCCTTATCTGCAATAAGTTTCACAAATCCTTCTGTCTCTCCCATGGCTTGGGCTTTACCATTTGCCATTAATGGAAATTTACCAGTTATATAATCAATCTCCTTAGCCTTAGCATCTTTCTCAGTTAAGCCTACATGCCCTATCTCTGGCATAGTAAATATTCCACTTGGAACTAAATCATAATCCATCTCTTTTTCCATACCATTGATATGGTCTGCTGCCACAAGTCCTTGATGGGAGGCTACATGGGCCAGTTGAATTTTATTGGTCACATCTCCTATGGCATAGACATCGGGATTACTGGTCCTCATATATGAATCAACCATTATACCATTCTTTCTCTCATTTAGTTTAACTCCTAGTTTCTCTAAATCAAGGGACTCAAGATTGGCTTTTCTTCCAACTGCCATGGCTACCTTTTCACTAGTTATATAGCTTTTTTTATTATCCCTTTCTATTTCAACAATCTTACTTCCATCTAAAGCTGATTTTATAGATAATGCTTTAGAACTTTCATAAATATTTATGCCCTTTTCAATGGCAGCATTTCTAATAACATCAACCACGTCTTCATCCATGGCATTTAGAACTTGTGGAAAATACTCTACCACATTTACTTTTGTACCTAAAGCATTATAAATAAATGCAAACTCCATTCCAATAACTCCGCCACCGATGATTGTAATAGAATCAGGAATCTCCGATAATTCTAGTAAATCTCTACTGTTAAGAATATCTTCACTGTGGGCTCCTTCAATTGGTAGGGTTATTGCCTTTGAACCTGTGGCAATAATTAATTTGTTAAAACTTATATTTGCATCTATAGATTTATTCTTTACTACAAGGGTTTTATCATCCTTTACCTGTGCCCGTCCTTTAATATATTCAATTTGATGTACATTCATCAAATGTTCTATTCCCGATACCAAAGTGTTTATTACTTCATTTTTTCTATCCATGATTTTTTCTAAGGATACTTTTACTTCCCCAACTTCAAATCCAAAACTTTCTGCATGTTTAATTTTTTCTAAGGCCTCTACACTGCTTACAAGGGCTTTTGTAGGAATACATCCATAGTTTAGGCAAGTTCCTCCTAGTCTATCTTCTTCGATTATTACCACTTTTTTCCCACCTTGAGCAGCCCTTATGGCAGCAACATATCCCCCTGGTCCTCCACCTACAATGGCTACATCGGCTTCATATTTTTTTGTTAAGGGTTTACTAAGTCCAAAGGAATAGGTTGTTTTTTTAGTTCCTACTCCATATGAACTTTGGCTCTTTGTTTTAGTAGATTCCCCTACTAGTTTCCCTTCTACCTTTCCAACCACTTGATTTTTCTTGATTGTATCTCCTTCTGTTATAAAAAGTTCTTCTAAAACCCCATTATATTTTGATTCAAACTTTATACTTCCTTTACCGGATTCAATATTAAATATTGTGTCTCCAGGTTTTAATTTATCTCCGACCTTTTTGTTTATTTTTCCTACCTTTCCCGATGTATCATGTCCAGATAATTTTTCAATTATTAAATCATATTTCATTATAAATCCACCCCTTTTCATATGATTAAAGAAAAAAGAGCCTAGAGCTCTTTTTATTTGAAATCACCTTCAAATTCTTCTATACATTCTTTAAGTAATGTTACTGAATATGCCATTGATGGTCCTCCACCAAAAGCAACTGCTATCATAGCTGCTTCAATAATTTCTTCCTTTGTTGCTCCTGCTTCAAAGGCCTTATAGCAATGATATACGATACAGTATTCACATCTATTGTAGCATCCTATTGCCACACTCATTAGCTCCTTTGTTTTTAAATCTAAAGCCTTTGGTTCGTAGCAAGCACCTAATAATCCCATAAAAGCATTCACTTGCTCAGGATTTGTTGCTGCTAAACCTTCAAGTCCTCCTACAAAAGAATTAAGCTTTTCCCTTACATTGTAAGCCATAATTTTTCCTCCTTCATTTTATTTGCTTATGCAATATTAAGCATAGCAACTATTTATATTAAGTATAGCAAATAATTTGTTAAATTTCAAACATTTTTTGCCCTTAAAAATCAACGTTCTTACATGAAGCTTTTTACAGTAGACTTTATTAATCAAGAGATAGAAATAAGGGCTTCTTTACAGTGGAATAATCTTTATAATTTTTAATACATTAAAAAAACTTGTTTATATTTGTATTAATAATTCAAACATAAACAAGATTTTTGATTAACTATTTATTTCTTAATATTATTTAGCATCTTTTTTAAAACCTTTTCATATATCATAAGTTCTTTTTCATCTATTCCTTTTATTATATCGTTGTTAAATTTATCTCCTATATGCATAGTTTCTGTTATAAGTTTATCTCCTTCTTCTGTAAGCTTTATATAAATTACTCTTCGATCGGAATCGCTTCTCTCTCTTTTTACTAATCCTTCCCGTTCCAATCTATCAATTAATCTGCCTACACTTGAATCTTTAATATACATAAGTTGTGCCAAATCTTTTTGAGAAACTTTATCATTAGTTTTTATATAATAAAGTGCAATCCATTGAATTCGTGTTACTCCTGTTTCTTTTAGCCTTTGACCAAAGGCATCTGAAAGCTGTTTTGTAGCGTTTTCAGCAATATAAGCTACTCATTTATCTATATCAAAATACATAATTACCTCCTTTATTTCCTTTGACTTCAAATTATATTACCCTATAGTCAAATGTTTATTCCTTTAAAGAATTTTATCACTAATAGTTATAAAATTCAATCTATCCTAATAATCCCTTCCTTCACCTGTATTATAATCTAATAGCTAATTCATTATAATTTTTTATTAGTATTTATTTTTAAAAAAATTACCCTTAAATTTCACTATTTAAGGGTAATTCTGTATGATTTCTACTTTTTTATTTCTATGAATTTTTTATTAGATTATTTAAAAATTTATCTTTCAGATGTCAAAACAAAATCATCTAATTTGCAGCATAAAACATTAGCCAATACTTCTATCTTTTGAAAACTTGGATTTTTCTTATCTCCTCTCTCAAGTTCCTCTAAATAAGACTTTGAAATAGATGTTTCATATTTGGGGTTTTTTGTGAGACTTTCTATGTCTTTAGCCGTATATCCCAGCCTAATTCTAAGTTCTCTAATCTTCTTACCATTTAGCATAGTAATTCCCCCTTAGAAAAATATGAATTTGTCTTTAATTTAATTATATTATGTTTTTGTTAAATATTAATATAAAATTTTATACTTAACATAAATTTAGCATTACCAAATTTTATAATAACCTCTTATTATTTATATTTATTCCATAAAGTGCTTTACTATTACCTTTACTACTGAATATGTAGGAACTGCCATAAAGGCTCCTATTACTCCAAATAAGGATATGGCTATGATTACGATAAATATAATTGTAAGTGGATGTATATTTAATCTTTGTCCTAATATATTAGGGGATATTAAATTCCCTTCTATCTGCTGGGCGATTACTACAACAATAAGTACCTTTACAATCATAAACCAATCTATAGTAAGAGCTATAAATAGGGCTGGCATAAGGCCAATAAATACCCCTAAAAATGGTATTATGGAGGTTATTATTGTAACAATGGCAAGAACTAATGCATTTGGAAGTCCTATTATTAAATATCCTATGTATGTAATAATACCAGTTACAGTTGCTACAAGTAATTGTCCCGTTATGTATGTTGACAGAGTGTTATCAATATTGTGTAGTAACTTAGCTGTTTTATCCTTATGTCCCTTGGGTATTACTTTCATAAAATTCTCTACAAATATTTCCCCATCCTTCAGTAGATAGAACAGTACAAAAGGAATTAATACAATAAGGGTCCCTATATTTGCCACCGTTGATACTAAACCAGCCATATTAACGGTCAATGTTTGAAATAAGGATTCAATAAGGGCAATAAATCTTGTTTCTAAATCCTCTATGGAAAATATCCACCAGTTTCCTTCTTGGAGTATATTTTTTGTGCTTTTTTGTGTAAGTTCAAGCTGTTTAGTAATAATATTATAAAAATTTGTGAATTCTTTTTTTATAAAACTTCCACCACTTATTGACATAAATGTAAGCAGAGCTGCAACTGCAAGAAATACTAATAGAATAGAAATAGATCTATTGACTCCTTTATTTTCTAAATACCTAACTAATGGTCTAAATATATAGTAGAATAATCCAGCAATAATTATTGGTAATAGGGCAATTGACATTATGGTCTTTATGGGCATTAATAGATAGTCTATCTTTCCCAGTAGATATATTATAACTAAAACTAATATAGTTCCTAGGCTATATTTAAAAAATCTGTTATTTTCAAACACTATACATTCCTCCAATTTTTACTGTTTTTTAGTTATATTCATTTCAATATAAAACTCCCTATCTATAAGCTTTATAAAATAATCGGTATAATCTAATTCAAAATTTACTACAGCCGATTGAAGGTCTATGCTTCTTAATAAATGAATTGTACAAATATCATTTTTAGGGTCCGTTGACAATCTTAAAATAATATTTCTAACCTGTGGAAATTGTAGCCGTGATCTTAGATATTTAGGTTTGTCATCTATATAAAGGTTAATTGTTCTATTGTCTGTTGGTATAAATAAATCTATATCACTTCCTTCCTCCCTAACCGTACGTATATCGAAATCACAATGAATTAAAAAATTTCCCTGTTCATATTTCACCACATTCACCTTCTGACTATATATTCTTATCTTAGAATATTACCACTTAATTATATCTAATTCAATTAACTATTTATTAAATCTATACTTCATTACTTAAGTAGGGCTTCTTTAAGAATATTGACCATCCTAAGTCCCATATTGTATAATTAAGTAACCCCCTACATAGAGGGGAGTCTATTATGTAATAGGAGGCTCTATATATGTTTAAATTTGGTGGTAAGTATGAAAATATTTCTGTAGATGAAATTGAAAAGCATATGAATAATGGAGCTGTTTTAGTAGATATAAGAAATGAACCTTCCTTTACTGAAGGTCATATAAAAGGTGCCGTTAATATTCCAATTAAATCACTACCCTTTAAAATGAATGAACTTGACAAAGATAAAGAAATCCTCGTAATCTGTTATATTGGCGGAAGTAGTAAGATGGCTGCTAACCTTTTAACCAAATCTGGTTTTAAAGTTAAGAATGTAGTAGGCGGAATGCAGGCATGGCAAGGACCAATAGTTACTAAATAGATTTCAGCATATTTGCTGGAATCTTTTTTTATAATATCTATAGGATTATATTGGATTTTATAAGCAAAATACTGGTAAAATTAATATAAATCTTATTATTTTTATAGGAGGTATAATATGTCTACTAAAATAACCCATTTATTCCATAGTGGTTTTATTGTTGAAACTAAAAATAACACCTTAGTATTCGATTATTTTGACTACTCTAAGTCCTTTAATATTGATAAAGGCGGGATCCTATCTGAGGAATTTTTTTCTAATAAGGATAATGTGTATGTTTTTGTAAGCCACAATCATGGCGATCATTACTCTCCAGAAATATTAAAATGGCAAAATACAAATTCTACTATCAAATATATTTTAAGTGATGATATAAATGTTCATAATAACAAATCTAATTATTACTTTATCAAACCCTACGATGAAATGACTATAGAAAATATTGAAATTAAGGCCTTTGGTAGTACCGATAGGGGAGTGTCCTTTTTAGTGAAGGTAGATGATTTATTAATATTCCATTCAGGTGACCTTAATTGGTGGCACTGGAAAAATGATTCTGAAAAGACTCAAGAAAAGGAAGCTACGGACTATAAGGTGGAAATAAATAAACTTAAAGATTATACTACTAATACAATAGATATCGCCTTTGTTCCAGTAGACCCAAGACTTGAAGAGTATTATTATTTAGCAGGTGAGTATTTTGCTAAATCTATAAAACCTAAACTTTTAGTTCCCATGCATTTTAGCACCAATTTCAATATAACTAAACAATTTATGGATAAAATTAAAGATTTAGATTCAGAAACAATAGTAATAACAAAACCAGGTGAAGAGTTCATTTTCTAATCCTATTTTAATTTTTTATTAAGACCTATTTAATCCCTCTAGTTTACACTTAATTTATAAACTAAATAATTAAACAGGAGGGTATTTATATGAAAATAACATTAGAACAAATTGATCTAATTAGAAAGAGGGCTAAAGTTAGTTATAATGATGCTAAGGATGCCTTAGAAAAATGTAATAGCGACACCGTTGAGGCTCTCATCTACCTTGAAAACAATAGAAAAATTAAAGGACAAAATGTTGAACATTGTACCAATAAATTTACTGGATTTCTAAAAAATCTCTATAGAAAATCAGTTAAGACTAGATTTATAATCTCTAAAAATAATAATATAATCATTAACTTTACTCTTTTATTAACTATAATATTAGGAATAATTATTACTCCACCAGTCTTTCTAATTTGTATAGCTATTGCATTTCTTACTGGACATAAAATTAGACTTCACAGAGAAGATGGAGAAGATATAGATGTAAATAAAGTTTTTGATGACATAAAACCATCTGAAAAAACAAATACTGAAAACAAAAATAGCGCTGAATTATAATATTAATGGACCTATGGGAACAAATAACTTATATCCCATAGGTTTGTTAATTTGATATGATGTTTTAGGTTGTAAAATAATCTTACTTACAAATTTTAACTGATTTAAGATATAATTAGATAAACAATATTTTGAGAGGTGAACTCTTGTGGCTAACAGGATTCTATTAATTGAAGATGAAGTTAAAATTGCCCGTTTTATTGAATTAGAACTTAAGTATGAAGGTTATGTAGTAGAAGTTTGCCATGATGGCAAGGAAGGGCTGAGTAAAGCTTTAGACAGTAATTTTGATTTGATACTATTAGATGTTATGCTTCCAAAGTTAAATGGCTTTGAGGTTTTAAGACGGTTTAGGAAAAATTTTGATACTCCTGTAATAATGCTAACAGCTAAAGACGATACAATGGATAAGGTTATGGGCCTTGATATTGGTGCCGATGATTATGTAACTAAACCCTTTGCCATTGAAGAACTCCTTGCCAGGATACGTGTAGCCTTAAGAAGGAAATCTTCTATAAATCAAAACTCTGAAATTTTTTCTGTAGGGAAACTAAGTCTAGATTTAAAAAAACATGTTGTTACCTATGATAATAATACTATTGATTTAACTAAGCGTGAATTTGACCTATTAGAATATTTACTTAAAAACAAAGATATAGTTTTAACTAGGGATAAAATCCTTGAAGAAGTTTGGGGTTATGAATATATTGGAGATACTAATATAGTTGACGTTTACATCAGATATCTACGTAGTAAAATTGATGACAGATTTAATGTTAAATTCATTCATACCGTTAGAGGGGTGGGTTATCTTTTAAAAGATGAATATAATTAAATCCCTTTTCATTATCATAAAAAGTATTTTTATTTTCCTATTCTATATTATAAAAGTTGTTTTTAGTATTATATTTGCTATTTTTAGTAGCTTTTTCGCTATTTTAAGATTTATTAAAAATATTTTTGCTTCAGTTTTTGGATGGTTTCTTAATTTACTTAGATTTTCTATTACATTTAAAATAACCTTTGTATATGGTATGATTATAGCTTTACTATTATTTTTAACCAGTAGCGCCATTTTATTTGGTTTTAGATTTTATTTGTATGAGGAAGCAAAAAAGGATGTAGTTAATCATTCCTCGATTTTAACGGATTATATAGATGAACAAAATACTATATCTCAAGCTAAAATATCAAAGTTAGCCCAAGACAATAATTTAATAGTAACTTTATTTGATGATAATAAAAAGCTTATTTATTCCACTAACGAAAACATGGCAAGTAATAGTTTGCCAAATCTTTTTTATTCGCCTACTATAATTGGGCTAGGCAATAAAGAGGTAGTAACCTTTGTGAAAATAATCAATTTAAATAATGACTCTATTTTATACCTACAAATAACTAAAAATTTAGATAATGAAAATACTTATATCACTATTCTCATTACTATCCTCTTAATTGTTAATGGTCTAGGATTAATATTTATATTATTGATTGGGTCTAGTATCAGTAAAAAAATGCTAAGGCCTGTTAGGGATATGACCAATACTGTAAAGGCTATAGATATAGATAATTTAGATACTAGATTAGATGTAAGTGGGTCCCATGACGAACTAAAGGACCTTGCGGAAACCTTTAATTCTATGTTCGATAGAATTAAGGAGTCCTATGATAAACAAAATCAATTTGTATCCGATGCCTCCCATGAACTTAGGACACCCATATCGGTTATACAAGGATATGCCAATCTCCTTGATCGTTGGGGAAAGGAAAATCCAGAGGTTATGGAAGAATCAATTGAGGCTATAAAAAGCGAGTCAGAAAATATGAAACATCTAATTGAAAAACTATTATTTTTAGCTAGACGGGATAAAAATCTTATAAAACTAGAAAAAGAAACCTTCAGTGTAAATGATTTAATCCTTGAAATTGTAAAGGAAACTAAATTAATCGACTTTTCCCATGAAATTATTAGTGATATTGAGGATGATGTATTTTTTTATGGAGATTATAAATCTATTAAGCAGGCAATTAGAATTTTAGTGGATAATAGTGTTAAGTTTACCCCTGTGGATGGAACTATTAAAGTATCTAGTTCATGTAGTAATAAATTTATATTTATTTCTGTAGAAGATACAGGTGTTGGAATTCCTGAAGAGGATATCCCTCGTATTTTCGATAGATTTTATAGATCTGATAAATCAAGGACTAAAGAAAGTGGTGGTCATGGCTTAGGTCTATCTATAGCTAAATGGATTGTAGATGCCCATAATGGTAAAATAAATGTTAAAAGTAAAGTAGGGATTGGTACTAAAATAACTATTTCTCTACCTATTTCATAAAAACCCTCTGTGTTCATTATCAAATAATTATTAATTTATATATGTTATACTAAATTTAGTTTGTTTTTCCATGGAGGTGAGCTTACTTTATGAAAATTGCAATCATTGATGCTCAAGGGGCAGGTCTGGGAAGGACTATAATAAAAAGGCTTAGAAAAGAAATTAATACAAATATTTATATATATGCTCTTGGAACAAACCCCATAGCTACTTCTAATATGATTAAGGAAGGAGCCGATGAAGGAATTACAGGGGAAGATGCTATCCATAGCTTCTGTAAAACTACAAAAGTTGACTCTATCATAGGTCCTATAGGTATAATATGTAGTGGAGGAATAGATGGAGAAATAACTCCTTTAATATCTCAAGCCATTTTTGAAATGGATTGCATAAAATATATAATTCCACTACAAAAACATGGTATTTATATACCTGGAACGACAACCCTTAGGATTAAGGAAATATTTGATGATATTATTAATGATATACTGAGAAGTATAAATAGCTAAGGTTTCGTACCTTAGCTATTTTATTTATTAAAATATTCCTATCCTTAATTTATTCCAGTAGTTCTTTTATTATCAATTGATTTAACTATTACAGGAATAAATGCCAATTGTAATACTATGCCCCATATGGCCTTTATAAATGCTGAAGCTAAGAAGATTTCAAATGTATAGGGCTTACCTCCCATGGTTAAGAGAAGATAGTTAGATGCTCCTGATACTACCCTACCTAAAACCATAGCAATTACTAAGGAAATCACAATATGCATATCTTTATTCTTGTATAAATACCCTGTAATAAAGCCATAGGTTGCCAGCTCAAGGGCCATTGATACCCCTGTTGGATATATGGGTGGCATACCCGTAAGTAAAGAATTAAGTAAAGGTGTAATAAAACCTACAAGGAGCCCATATCTTTCTCCCAAAATAAATCCACATAATAATACTGGAATATGCATAGGTAAAAATACTGTTCCCGCCATTCCTGTTAAATGAAAAATGTAGGGAAATATTAATCCCAGTGAAAGAAAAAGTGAAGCCTTTGTTAGATTTTTAGTTTCTAAACCCATCATTGTTTTCCTCCTTCAAAAAATAAAGAAGGCAAGACATAACAGTCCTACCTTCGTGGTAATATCAATCTTTAATTATTCATTTAAATATCTTATAGGGTTTTCGTAACCCTCATTCCATATATTAACATAATACATTTTTCATTTCAATAGTATTCAGCCTAACAACTGAATTTATTCATTTTTTCTAAAGTCCTAATCATATTATAGAGCATTTTATTTACAGGAGTCTTTACACCATATTTTTCTCCTAACTCACATACTGTTCCTGCAAACATTTCAACCTCTGTCTTTCTTCCAGCTTCTATATCTTGATGCATAGATGTTTTCCCTTCTGGGGAAAGTTTCATCATTACATTAATAAATTCATCCATATCTTTATATTCAAGATTTATACCTAGCTTCTTTGATATCTCAATAACTTCACCCATTGCAGCTTTCATTATCTCAAGGCCCTCATAAGTATTTTGGAAAACCCCATAGGGAGCCTTTAATACCGCTGAAGGTTGATTAATACCTACATTAATCATAAATTTCCACCAGAGGGATCTCCTAATATTATCCGGTATTACATAGTCAATATTGGCTTTTTCAAATAAGCTCTTAACTGCCAATACTCTTTCTGTGAGATTATTATTTTCTTCTCCAAAGTATATCTTTCCTGTTGTGGAAAAACTAATATCTGTTCCTTCCCTAACTGCATCTATAGCTAAACACATACCATAGAGCATTTTATCCATACCATATTCCTGTCCTATTATTTCTTCACTGGATATCCCATTCATAAGGGATAATATAGTAGTATTTGGTCCTACATGTTTTCTCATATCCTTTATGGTCTGCTCTAGATTATGATATTTAACTGCAACTAATATTAAATCAGCAGGTTTTGTATCTTCCTCAGGAGAAATATAATCGAAATCATATCTTTCCCCATTAATATTAAAACCATGTTTTGTATATTTTTCTATTCTTTCTTCATTAGCTATTACCTTTAGTGATATTGAATCAATGCCTTGAAGTTTACTGGTATAGGCTGCTCCAATAGCACCAAGGCCTATTACTGATACCCTTTTAATTTCCTTCATAAAGATTCCCCCTAATAATTTATCTATAAATAAATTATATAGGAAATCTTTACAAAAAACACCATTATATTTCTTCTACAAGACTTTCAAAGCCTACGCCCTTACCCCATACAGATATAACAGGAAGTACATCCACGAATGCATTAGGATCTATATCAGCAATATATCTTTTTATAATCATTGATTCCCTTGGTGAACATATGGATACCATCTTAATTTTATTTTCATTGGTATATCCGCCCTTTATTTCATAGGAGCTTACACCTCTATTTATAGTATTCATTATAAAGTTTGTTATTTTTTCATTTTCTTCACTAATTATTTCTATCTTAACCTTCCTTGAGCCAAATCCAAATAGCATAGTGTCAACTGCCTTCTTCATAACTACTTGGGTTAGTATTGCATAAAGAGCTATATTACGTTCAAATATAAAAGTTGAAGATATTATAACACTCACATCTATTACAAGTATAATCTGACTGATACTTATAAATGGAAAAAGCTTATAATGAAGTATTTTTCCTATGGTGTCTGATCCTCCTTGAGAAAATCCTCTTTTTAGAAGAATCCCACATCCTGCTCCACCGATTATTCCATAGTATATAGAAGCTAGCATTAGATCATTTTCTACAAAAACTATACCTAGTTCATCAAAATATATAAGCACTAAAGGAAATATTGTAGAAAATACTATGATTTTAAAGCCTTCTCTTTTCCCCATAATTATAAAAGTACTTATAAGTATAAGCAATGATTGTGCATAATAGGCATAGGTATATTTTATATTAAATACCTTGTCTATCATTATAGATAAACCTGTTATTCCTCCAGTAATAATTCCACTAGGCTTTAGTATTGCCGTAATAGCAAAAGCCAATAATACGCTTCCCATACCCATAAATAAAAGATCAAGTGTTAGTTTTTTATAATCAAATTTCTTTCTTTGCATTAAAATCACCCCTCAAAAATAGTTTTACTGTAATAGTATAACTATAAAATATATATAATGATAGATATATTTATTAATATTTTGTTAATATAAGATAACAATTTTATTACAATTCAGCGTATATTAATAAAATTACAAAAATAAAAAAATCCCCTATATTTTTAGAGAATTTATTATATAGTATTTATATATCCATATGCCATGCATACTAAATACAATTAACTGAATGAACAGAAGGAATTTTAATATTAAATCATATTTTATTCTTCTTGGACATTTATCCTCCACATATTTAAGTAATAACAGGGGGATAATGGCCATAATAATCCTTATCTGAAGTCCTATATACATAGGCAAGTTAAATAACCCTTTCATTAAATAATTGGCTTCCTCTATTACCCCAAGTATATTTACTCCTACATATGTAATTATATAATCTTCTATCATGGCAATAAACAATATAAAAAGCAAAGTATTATTAGCTATTTTAGGGACATAAGAAATACTTTCCTTCATAACACCAATCCTTGTCAATAATTTATACCTCTATTATTAACAATGATTAAGTATATTTATTCAGTATTAATTTGTTTTGCAAATTATAATATAAAAGCTATTACCTATATAATCTACTTTATCTATATTAAATCCATTACTCACTAGCACTTCTTTAACATAATCCTCTTCTATCCTTTTGTGTATAGGTGGTCCATATTCTTCCTCTACTTTATTCCAATCAAGTATTACTAACCTTCCTTGATTATTTAGTATTCTTCTACATTCTTTCAAGAATTCTTCAGGTGTTTGTAGCTCATGAAAAACTGTAGATGTAAAAACCATATTCACAGAGTTTTTTTTAATTTTAAAATTGTTTTCATTAGAATGAATTATTTCAACATTATCTAAATTTTCTTCTTTTACTCTCAGCTTAGTTTCCTCTAGCATTTCTAAACTAATATCTATGGCATATACTTTTCCCTTATCCCCTACAACTTTAGCCATGGGAATAGTAAAGTAGCCTATCCCACATCCTACATCTGCAATATAATCTCCATCAAATATTCCTATCTTATTAATTACCTCTTTAGGTGGCAAGACTTTTCTTCTTAATGGATTATCTAATTTATGTTTATTTTTTGCTTTGAATTTCTTTGGCATATGTTACCTCCTTAATATTTTAGTCATTTCCCTTTTAGAAGGAAATTAAAAATAAATGTAGAATTTCTTATTACTAATATATAGTTTATAAGGAGGTTTTTCAATGAATATTGTTATGTTAGAACCCCTAGGGGTAAGTGAAGATGTCATAGGTAGACTTTCTAAACAATTTACAGATAATGGTCATAATTTTGACCCTTGTTTTGAAAAAATAAGTGATAAGGAAGCCTTAATTAAAAAGGCTTCTACTGCCGATGTCCTTATTATTGCCAATTCTCCTCTAGATGGTGATGTTATAAGGGCTTGTCCTAATTTAAAAATGATTTCTGTTGCCTTCACAGGTGTAGACCACATTGACATTGAAGCCTGTAAAGAAAAGGGAATACTTATCTCCAATGCAGCAGGTTACTGTACAGATGCTGTTGCAGAGCTTACCTTTGGACTTATACTTAATGTCCTTCGTAATATAAATGATTGTGATACTGCCACAAGGGAAGGCAGAACAAAAAATGGATTAGTTGGAAATGAATTATTTAATAAAACTGTAGGCATAATAGGTACCGGAGCTATAGGAATAAAGGTTGCAAAAGTGGCTAAAGCCTTTGACTGCAAGGTTTTAGGATATTCTAGAACCCAAAGACAAGAAGCTATCGAAGCCGGTGTTAAATATGTTGACCTTGATACCTTACTTAAAGAAAGCGATGTAGTTACTATCCACACACCCCTTACAAAGGAAACTAAAGGACTTATAAATAAAGAAAAGATAGCCCTCATGAAGCCCTCTAGTATATTAATAAATGTGGCTAGGGGTCCAGTGGTAGATAGTGAAGCTTTAGCCCATGCCCTTAATAATGGAGTCATTGCCGGTGCAGGTATTGATGTTTATGAAATGGAGCCTCCCATACCTAATGATCATCCATTACTAAATTCTAAAAATACTGTAGTAACTCCCCACGTAGCCTTTGCTACTTATGAGTCTATTGAAAGAAGAGCATCCATAACCTTTGATAATATAACAGCATGGATGAATAATAAACCTCAAAATGTTATGCTAAAACCATAATTAATTCAACATCTATCTCAATGAATTAAAACCCTTTTGAATATAATTTCAAAAGGGTTTTTATACTTAAATAAAATAACCAACTATGAAAATGAATAGGTAAGATACTGAAATCATTAAGAAATTCATAACCGATAAACTAAATGTATCTTTTTTAGTGTGTTTTTTATAAAATATATCTATATTCTTTTTCACTGGAATAAGTGTAAGTAATAAAACTATAGCATATATAGGCAGTATATTAAGAACAATAAGTAAAATTAAATTAACATAAACTATAAAATATAATATCTTGAATATGGTCAATGCCTTTCTTTTACCCAGGTATACCGGAAGTGTATATCTATTATTTTCAATATCATCTTCTATATCACAAATATTATTGGCAAGCATTATATTAGCTATACCCACTATAGTTGGTATGGATATTAAAAATATATACAATATTTCTACTAAGTTGAGATTTATACTTAATATATCTTCCCTATATATAAAAGAAATTATTCCTAAATCATAAACATGTACATAGGTAGATACAAATATAATTATAAAACCCATGAAAAATCCTGAAAATATTTCTCCTAGGGGTGTTCTTGATATAGGTATTGGCCCAAAGGAATATAATATCCCAATTGCAAAGGATATAATCCCTAAGATTAGTATAACAATGTCTGTATTTATGAATAATATTATACCAAATAATATTGCTATGGCTAGTAGCATAAATATTATAAATATTACTGTATTTTCTTTGAGATTATAATTAACAATGGCATTATGTTCTTCGTAATTATATCCTTCTTTTTTATTAGCCCTTTTATAGTCATAATAGTTATTGATTGCTGTGGTAACCATATCAAAGGCTAATACTGAAATAAATAGAATAAAAAAGTTTTGAATTTTAAATGTGTTAAATCTATAAAGGGCATAGATGGTTCCAATTAAGAAAGGAACCATACTAGCCACCTTTGTTTGAATCTCTACTAATTTAAGAAAACTTTTGATTGACACCTGTATTCCCCCAACTAAAAGGCAAAATTTCCATCTTTAAACACTTGAATTTCTTTACCATCTTTAGTAATCCCACGGATATTAAGGTCTTTAGTTCCTATCATAAAATCCTCATGAACTAAAGAATCATTTACTCCTAATTTTTCTAATTCTTCTTCCTTCATATCTTCTCCACCTTTAATGCATACTGGATATGCCTTTCCTATTGCTAAATGGCAGGAAGCATTTTCGTCAAATAATGTATTATAAAACAATATTTTGGTATTTGAAATAGGTGAATCATAGGGCACTAGGGCAACTTCTCCAAGATAGTGGGAACCTTCATCGGTTTCAATAAGTGTCTTTAAGGTATCATATCCTTTTTCAGCACTGAACTCAATTATTTTTCCATCCTTAAAGGTAAGTGAAAAATCCTCTATCAAGTTGCCATTATAATTAAGGGGCATTGAGCTCACTACTTTACCATTTACCCCTGTCTTTTTAGGCAATGTAAATATTTCTTCCGTAGGCATATTAGCTATAAATTCTACTCCTTCAGGAGTTAGTTCCGAACCACCAAGCCATATATGTTCTTCTGGAAGTTCTATCTTAAGGTCTGTTCCAATAGAATTAGTATAATGTAGATATTTAAACTGATTTGAATTCATAAAATCTAAGCTCTTTTTTAAATTTTCTTTATGCTCTTCCCAAGCGGCCACAGGGTCTTCCTTATCTACCCTTACTGTTTTAAATATAGTTTCCCAGAGTTTTTCTACTGCTTCATTATCACTTAAATCAGGGAAAACCTTCTTAGCCCAAGCCACGGTAGGAATAGATACAACTAACCAAGAATTTTTATTGGCCATAAGTTTCTCCCTAAACTCCTTTAGTGCTATGCTTCTTGATTTTTGTGCCTTAGCCATTCTTTTAGGATCTACATTTTTCATGATTTCTGGATCTGAAGCAGCTATACTTATAAATGCAGCTCCTTTACGTGCATTACTTATGTACAACTCTTTTTCCCACTGTGAAAATTCTTCAAAGACCTCCTCAGGTGCATTCATATATCTAATTTTTGAAAATAATTCATCTTTCCAATGTATAACAACATCCTTAGCTCCTTCTTTATAAGCCTTCTCGGCTATCATTCTTGTAAACTCAGCACATTCTATAGGTGAAGTTATAACTAAAATCTGTTCTTTTTGAAGATTAACTCCTGTTTTGACCACTAATTGGGCGTATTTTTTTAGCATTTCTTTATCCATTTTCATCACCTTTCTATTGTCTTTTTAATATTTTCTAAGCTTAATAGTATCTGAATCTTTGTCATAAATAAAATATATATTAATTATTAAGCTTAAACTATCACTTAAGTTATTCTTTAGAATAAAATATTATTGTCAATATTATTATATCAAATTTTACCAACTATATAAGTTTTCTTTTATGGAAATAATATTTTATATAGTCCACCATAAGGAAGGTGAAAGAATGAGTAAAAGGTTTAGCTTTAGAAATTCAACTGGAAGAAATGAAACAAGTAAGGATAATTTCAAAAGATATCTATACACCACAGAAATAACACAACCTGAAACCCCAATTAATACTAACGTTTATATACCAACTATTGATGAACCTTCTGATAAAGAAAAAAATATTCCTTATGATTCCACAATAAATACTAATGAATATATCCCTAATTTAGAAAAACAAACTATCCCTAGGCATTAATACCTAGGGATAGTTAAAGAGAATATATCTATGGCTACATATATTTAATTAGCATATCTCAAGACCCATTTTTTCATCTCTAAAGATTCTTTCATCCATTATCTTTAGATCTTCAGCGATTTGAGGTCTAAATTCCATTTGAGCAATTATGTCTTTCTCTAAATCAACTCCTGGAGCTATTTCAGTTAAGATAATACCCTTTTCATTTAATTCAAATACTGCTCTTTCAGTTATATATATAACTGGTTGCCCTACTTCATATGCGTATTCCCCTGAGAAGGTAATTTGTTCTACATTTTCAATGAATTTCTTTGCTCTACCTTCATTTAGTATCTTTATACTTCCATCTTTAACTTCAACTTTAAGTCCTCCTGCAGTAAAGGTACCACAGTAAACAACCTTTTTAGCATTTTGAGATATGTTTATAAAACCTCCACATCCAGCTAATTTAGGTCCAAATTTACTTACATTAACATTGCCCTTCTTATCACATTGTGCAAGACCAAGGAATGTAATATCAAGTCCTCCACCATCGTAGAAGTCAAACTGATATGGCTGATCAATTATGGCATCGGCATTTGTTGCAGCCCCAAAGCTTAGTCCACCAGCCGGTACACCACCTATAGTTCCAGCCTCTGTAGTAAGTATAAGTCCTTCTATACCTTCTTCATTAGCCACATTAGAAACACCTTCTGGCATACCTATTCCTAAATTAGTTACAGCATTAGGAACAAGCTCCATAGCAGCTCTCCTTGCAATAACCTTTCTAATATCCAATTTCATAGGTGGTATTGCACCAAGAGGTATTCTTATTTCTTGAGAATATGAAGGATTATAATCTTCTGCAAAGGTTTGCATGTGCTCCTGAGGTTTTGCTTCTACTATGGCATCTACATAAATACCTGGTATCTTTACTTGGCTATAATCTAAAGAACCATTAGCTACTACCTTTTCTACCTGAAGAATTACAATACCTCCAGAATTTTTAGCGGCCTGGGCCATAGTTAACATTTCTAAGTTCAAACACTCTTTTGTAAATGTACAGTTACCATCTTCATCAGCATAAGTACCCCTAATAATTGCTACATCCACTGGAATTGAGTGATAAAACATCCACTCTTCTCCTTTTAAGTTAACTATTTCAACAATATCTTCCTTAGTTATTTCATTAACCTTTCCACCTTCAATCCTTGGGTCAACATAGGTCTTTAAACCAACCTTAGTTAATATACCTGGTTTATGGGCAGCTGTCGCTCTAAACAGTTGAGATATAGCACCCTGTGGAAGATTATACGCTTCAACCTTATTTTCCATTGCTAACTTTCCTAGTTTTGGAGCAAGCCCCCAGTGACCACCTATTACTTTCTTTACAAGTCCTTCATGTCCTAAATGATTGAGTCCTCTATCTCCTCCATCACCTTGACCAGCGGCATATAGTAAAGTTAAATCCTTAGGAGCTCCCTCTGCCAAAAATTTTTCTTCTATAGCATGGGTAATTGCTTCTGGGTGCATGTTACCAACGAATCCACCAGTTGCAATAGTTACTCCATCCTTTATAAGTGCTACGGCTTCTTCTACAGATATTACTTTAGACATTCTTCTTTCCCCCCTATTATTTATAAATTAAATAAATATATTTTCTATGCTATACCTGTTATTAGATAGAATACTGAAATCACTAATGATGCTATAATTGGTAATACAATAGTATTTACTGCAATATCCTTATAACTTTCTTTATGAGTCAACTGACAAACTGCTAATAATGTGATTACAGCACCACAGTGTGGAAGTGAGTCTAATCCACCTGCTGCCACAAGCATGATTCTATGAAGGGCTTCTGGAGCAATACCCATTGCCATAAACTCCTTAGATAGTACCTCAAGGGCAATAGCTGTACCACCAGATGATGAACCAACTATACCTGCTAATAATGTAGTGGAGATACCTACTTTGAATACTGATGGAATTGCCATACCAACTATACCCATCTTTACTGTTGTGAAGGCTGCTAATGATTTAATAACTCCACCATAACCAACTTCTGATGCGGTATTAAATATAGGTAAAAGTGCTCCAACAGCCCCATCAAATACTGTTTTATTAGCATTTGGAATGAATCTTTTCATTGTAATTAATATAAATATTACTGCAGTAGCAAGACCAATAATTACTGGCCATGTTCCATTTACAGCTCCACCGGCAGCTTCGTATTTAGATACTACTGATGGCATCTTGAAATACCAGTTTGTAAGTATATAATTAAGTATAAATACCATAACAATAGGTGTAATAGCAAGACCAAAGCTCGGAATATTCTCATCTAATTCATGTAAATTTTCATTTGGATGATTTCCATATCCTTCTCCAGCAGCATTTGCCTTAGCTGCTTGACCGTTAAGATACCAAACTCCACCAAAGAACATAATTGCACCAGCTAGTATACCTAGTACTGGTCCAGCATATATATCAGTTCCAAAGTAAATTGTTGGCATAGTATTTAAGTATTGTGGTGAACCTGGAAGGGCTGTCATTGTAAAGGTAAATGCACCTAAAGCAATTGCCCCCGGTAATAATCTCTTAGGTACATCTGCTCTTCTAAACAATGTTGCTCCAATTGGATACATTGCAAAAACAACAACGAATAATGAAACTCCACCATAAGTTAATAATCCTGTTGCTACAACTACCGCAGCAATAGCCCTTTTGGTTCCAAACTTCTCAGCTATAAAATCAGCTATTGCAGTTGCTGCTCCTGTGATTCCCATTAATTTACCAAAGATTGCTCCAGCTAAGAATACGGGTAAATAGTTACCTACATATCCAACTGCGGCAGGCATAAATACATTAGATAATGCATGAAGTGACGGCATTTCTCCTGATACTAATGCTGCTACCATTGCTAAGATTGGTGCCAAAACAAGTACTGTTACTCCTCTGTAAGCAAAATACATAAGTGCGACTAAAGTTAAAATAATCGAAATTACTCCTAACATTAAATGTCCTCCTTTATTTTTTTTATAATTCACGGGAAATCATAGATTTATGAAAAATATATATAATTCCCCTAATGAATTTAAATTAGTTTAAATTATTTTATAGTAACTCCCATAGCATTGGGAAACGTTTTCTGTTGGGTTAAAAAAATATCTTTTACGATTATGCACTTCTTGCTTAATATAAATAGCAAGAACCATACCATATCAAAAGTTAATCGTTATTTTTTTATCAAATTTTGTTTATTTCTTTATTTTCTTTCATAGTAATAAAGCATATATCATAAGTCCTGCTTATTTTAAATCTTTACATGTTTTTTTATCAATTTCATTTTATAGGTATACTTTTATATTTTTAAGGATTAGAAACAAAGAAAAACTGTAAACAAACGTTTACAGTTTTTCTTTGTCGTAGTATTATTCAGCTTTTTCAACAGGTTGTTTGTGTTAACTTTTTATTACATGTTAAATCATTATACATCCTTTATCTTGTATTTTTCTAACTTTTTATATAAATTAACACGACTTATTCCTAAACTTTTAGCTGTTTTATTTTTATTACCTTTATTTTTATTTAGGGACTCAATTATCATCTCTTTTTCTACTTCTTCAAGGACCGCTTTTAATTTTTTATTACCTGTGAATTTATTTTTTAACTTATTTTTAGTAATTCTCTTAGGAAGATGCTCTGGCTTTATAACTAAATCCGATGATAACATATTGATGGCTCTTTCTATAACGTTTTCCAATTCTCTAATATTTCCTGGCCAGCTATAGTTTTGAAGGTATTCTATTGCTTCATCGGATATACCCTCAACATATATACCCAATCTTTTAGTCAGTTTGTTTTTAAGGGCATTTGCCAAATCCGGTATATCTTCTCTTCTGTCCCTAAGAGGTGGTATTCTTAGACTAACCACATTTAATCTGTAGTATAAATCTTCTCTAAATCCATTGTTTTGAACTAATCTTTCAAGATCTTTATTGGTAGAAGCAATTATTCTCACATCAAGATTTTTTACTATATTACCTCCTACCCTTTCAAATTCCTTTTCTTGAAGGACTCTCAAAAGCTTAGCTTGCATATTCATTGGCATATCTCCAATTTCATCTAGTAGTATAGTTCCTCCATTAGCAAGCTCAAACTTTCCTGGTTTTCCACCTTTTTTAGCCCCTGTAAAGGCGCCTTCTTCATACCCAAATAGCTCAGATTCTAAAAGATCTGAAGGTATGGCAGCACAATTTATTTTTACAAAGGGCCCTAGTCTTCTATTACTGGCATTATGAATAGAATGGGCAATAAGTTCCTTCCCTGTACCACTTTCTCCCAATATTAATATATTTGAATTAGTTTTTGCTACCTTTCGAGCCATATTTTTTACTTCTATCATCTTTTGACTCTTACCGATACAATTTTCAAAGGAATATTTTGCAACTCTTTTATTATCGAATTCTTTTTTATAATATTCTAGTTCCTTCTCTAAGGTATCAATTTTTTTGCTTAAAGATAGGAAATCACCTATATCTTTAAACATTACTTTTCCTACTGCTCCTACTACCTTCCCATCTTTTTTTATGGGAATACGCATTGCTATCATCTTATTTCCCCTGATTTCTTGTATATCTCCTACTTCTCTAACGCCATTTTTAGCAACTATATGCATTCTGGTATTTTCTATGACTTCAGTAACATGTTTTCCTTCTGGATTAGGCTTTCTAAGAAATTCTTTATAAGCCTTACTCATCATTTGTACAATACCATCTTTATCTACAACTACTACCCATTCGTTTACAGTATCTAATATGGTGTGTAATACATTTATATATGTTTCATCTTCATCTAGCCTCTTACTGATTTTATTAAAATCCGTTATATCATTAAATAGAGCAATGGCACCGTATGTTATTTCATCGTCTTTTATAGGAAATCTATTTACTAAAAGGGTCTTTTCTTTTAGTTTGAATCTTTTATTATATTGAGGATTATTGTTTTCTATTACTTTTAAAAGTTCACTATTATAAACTACTTCGTTTATTTTTCTTCCTATACTTTCATCATAATTAACACCAATAAGCTCCTGGGCACGCTTATTTATGATAATAATTTTGCCTTCCCGGTCTATACCAATTAACGCTTCCTTCATTTTATCTAGTATATGACCTATAAACAATTCTAAAATTTTCATTTCGCCACCTCTGCTCTATGAAAAACCTATTTTGTAAGAATTATATCATATAAGCATATTTTCTTCAAAATAGATGTTAGCTTTTATCCAAAAATTAAGCCTTTGCTTTAAGATAAAGCAAAGGCTTAATTTTTTATTTGTTCTATGTTTATTTTTCCTTTGTAGCTGCTACTTCTTCTATTAAAGCTGGAATTACTTTATGAACATCTCCTACTATACCAAGATCAGCTGTTTCAAATATTGGTGCAGTTTCATCTTTGTTTATTGCAATAATAAAATCTGACTCTTCCATACCTGCAAGATGCTGAATTGCTCCTGAAATACCACATGCTATATAGAGATTAGGTCTTACTGTCTTACCTGTTTGACCTACTTGATAATCTCTAGCTATCCATCCTGAATCTACTGCGGCACGGGAAGCCGATACTTGCCCTTCAAGTACCTTAGCAAGTTCTTTAAGCATTTTGAAATTCTCTGGTTTTCCTAGACCTCTACCGCCAGAAACTAAGATATTAGCCTCCTCAATATTTACTTGTTCTTTCTTTTCTTTAACTACTTCAAGCACTTCTATGTTCATATCTTCCTTAGATAACTCAACCTTAAATTCTTCAACTACACCCTGTCTATTTTCATCTCTTTCTGCTATTTCCATAACCCCTGGTCTTACCGTAGACATTTGTGGTCTATGATCTGGACAAACAATTGTTGCCATAATATTTCCACCAAATGCTGGTCTTGTCATTAATAGATTATTATTCTTCTCATCTATATCAAGAGAAGTACAGTCTGCTGTAAGTCCTGTATATACTCTTGCTGACACTCTTGGTGCTAAGTCTCTTCCTATTGCCGTTGCTCCTATCATGAATATTTCAGGCTTATTTTCTTTTATGACCTTTGTTAAAACCTTTGTATATGGTTCTGTTGTATATATTTTGAGGATTTCATCATCAGTATATAATACTTTATCTGCTCCAAAATAAATTAGTTCATTTAAATTATCTTTAATATCATGTCCTAATACTACCGCAGTTACTTCTTCATTAAGTTTATCCGCAAGTTCTCTACCCTTACCTAAAAGTTCTAAAGATACTCTTTGGATTTCACCATCTCTTTGCTCTACAAATACGTAAACTCCCTTATATTCTGATATATTCAAATTATTCCCTCCTAACTACACAGTTTTATATTACATGCTTTTCTTTAAGTTTTTTAACAATAATTTGAGCAGCTTCCTTAGGTTCTACATTATTATATTTTTCTCCCGCTGCCTTAGCTCCCTTTGTAAAGGACTTCTTAACCTTTGTAGGAGAACCTTTAAGACCTATATGTTCTGTATTAACTTCTATATCTTCTAAAGTCCACTTTATTATTTCTTTTTCCCTATAAGCATCTAAAATTCCACCTACTGACATATATCTTGGCTTATTCATTTCGCTTAAAGTTGTTATAAGGCATGGAGTTTTTACTTTTATCTTATGATATCCATCCTCAAACACCCTCTTTAATATTAAGCTATCTCCATCTTTTTCAAGCCCCTCCACATAACTTACCTGTGGAATTCCTAAGTGTTCTGCTATTTGTGGTCCAACTTGTGCAGTATCTCCATCAATCGCTTGTCTACCAGCTATTATTAAATCATAATCCATCTTCTTAATAGCTGCTGCAAGGGTAGTTGATGTAGCCCATGTATCTGCTCCAGCAAAGGCTCTATCTGTAAGGAGTATAGCTTCATCAGCCCCCATTGCAAGGGCTTCCCTTAAAGCCTTCTCTGCCTGTGGAGGTCCCATTGTTAGTACTGTAACCTTAGCCCCTATTTCATCCTTTAAAGTAAGAGCTGCTTCAAGGCCACTTTTATCATCTGGATTTATTATACTTGGAACACCATCTCTTATTAGAGTTCCAGTTTTTGGATCAAGTCTAACTTCTGTAGTATCTGGAACTTGTTTTATACATACTATAATATTCATTACTAATGCCCCCTTATCTTAATATGCTTCCAGCTATAACCATTTTTTGAACTTCTGAAGTACCTTCGTATATTTCAGTTATTTTAGCATCCCTCATCATTCTTTCAACTGGATATTCCCTAGTATATCCATATCCACCATGAAGTTGAACAGCCTTAGTTGTAACCTCCATGGCTACTTCAGCTGCAAATAGCTTTGCCATTGCCGCTTTATCACTGAAGAACTCCTTGTTGTCCTTTGCTCTTGCCGCTCTATAAACTAACATTCTTGCTGCATCAGTTTTTGTCTGCATATCTGCAAGTTCAAATTGAGTATTTTGGAACTTAGCTATAGGTCTTCCAAATTGTTTTCTTTCCTTTACATATTTTATTGTTTCATCTATTGCACCTTGTGCAATACCCAATGCCTGTGCTGCTATACCTATACGTCCTCCGTCTAATGTTTTCATTGCTATTTTAAAGCCTTTGCCTTCTTTACCTAGAAGATTTTCCTTTGGAACCTTAACATTTTCAAAGATAAGTTCACATGTAGCCGATCCCTTTATACCCATCTTTGCTTCCTTTTTACCTATGCTAAATCCTTCAAATCCACGTTCAACTATAAAGGCTGATATTCCCCTAGTTCCCTTTGACTTATCGGTCATAGCCATAATAATATATATATCTGCATAACCTGCATTTGTTATAAATATCTTAGATCCATTTAAAATATAGTGATCCCCAACAAGTTCTGCTCTAGTTTGTTGTCCCGCTGCATCAGTTCCCGCATTTGGTTCTGTCAATCCAAAGGCCCCTAATTTTTCTCCCTTTGCAAGAGGTATTAAATACTTTTGCTTTTGTTCTTCTGTTCCATGTTCATATATTGGTGCTGCACAAAGAGACGTATGGGCAGATACAATAACACCTGTTGTGGCACATGCCTTAGAAAGTTCTTCTACAGCCATTGCATACGCAAGATTGTCTCCCCCTTGCCCTCCGTACTCTTTTGGAAAAGGTATCCCCAATAATCCATATCTAGCAAGCTTTTTAACTGTTTCTACTGGAAACATCTCTTTTTCATCAACTTCTTCTGCCAAAGGTTTTACTTCATTTTCAGTAAATTCTCTATACATTTGTCTTAACATTTCATACTCTTTAGGTATACGAAAATCCATTTATTTTCCTCCTTTTCAACTACTAATTCATTATTTTAGATAAATGTTGTTTATGAATATAAACTTGTTTGTTAATTAACTAACTTTGTTTTTTGTAATTAATTACTTTGGAGGCATAACAGTAGCTACTCCCTTTAAAACTACTTCTCCTTTTTGATTTGTACACACTGTGCTAAGCTTAATTCTATTTTTTTCTTCTATCTTTTCTATAACTTCTACTTCCGCCTTTATAGTATCTCCAAATCTAACCGGTGCAGTAAACTTAAGCTCTTGCCCTAGGTATATGGTTCCTGGTCCTGGAAGATGTACTCCAAGTACAGCTGATATAAGTCCCGCTGTTAACATTCCATGGGCTATTCTTCCCTTGAACATTGTATCCTTTGATACTTCTTCATTTATATGTGCTGGATTAATGTCACCTGTTATTCCAGCATATAGATAAACGTCTGTTTCTGTTATGGTTTTTTGAAAATGAGCTTTGTCTCCAATATTTATTTCTTTAATACTTTTACCACGCATTATAATACCTCCTTATTTATAATACATAATATATTTAAAAGATTACATGGAGTAGTAAGGAGATTTAGTTTAAGTCCCCTGCTATTTTAGTCAGCGGCTTAAACTAAAGTCCCTTATTTATCTACTCATTAAATCTCTACTAACTATCTTTCAACTATCAAAGATGTTCCTTGCCCACCACCTATACATAAAGTGGCAAGCCCTGTCTTAGCATCTCTTTTAATCATTTCATATAAAAGTGTTACTAGAATTCTTGCTCCTGAAGCTCCAATTGGATGTCCTAAAGCTATGGCTCCACCATTTACATTTACCTTCTCTGTATCTAATCCTAAGTCCTTAACAACAGCTAGGGATTGAGCTGCAAAGGCTTCATTTGCTTCAATAAGGTCTAAATCTTCTACTGTAAGTCCAGCCTTTTCTAAGGCCTTCTTAGTTGCTGGAACTGGACCATAACCCATGATACTTGGGTCAAGGGCAGCTGAACCGTATGCTTTTATAGTTGCCAGGGGCTTAATTCCAAGTTCATCGGCCTTTTCCTTAGACATGATTACAAGCATTGCAGCGCCATCATTAATTCCAGATGCATTTCCTGCAGTTACTGTACCATCTTTTTTGAATGCTGGTCTAAGCTTACTAAGTTTTTCTATTGTCATGCCATGTTTTGGAAATTCGTCGGTATCAACTACTATAGGATCTCCTTTTCTTTGTGGTACTTCAACAGGTACGATTTCATCATTAAATCTACCTTCTTTCTGTGCCTTTTCTGCCTTTAATTGACTTTCAAGGGCAAATTTATCTTGTTCTTCCCTTGATATGTTCCACTGCTCAGCAATATTTTCAGCTGTTATTCCCATATGGTACTCATTGAAGGCATCCATTAGTCCGTCATTAATCATTGAGTCCACAATCTTAGCATCGCCCATTCTATGTCCCCATCTTGCCTTAGGCAGGACATATGGAGCATTACTCATGCTTTCAGTTCCTCCTGCTAATACCACATCTGCATCTCCAAGCATAATGAACTGTGCAGCCATACTTACAGTTCTAAGTCCAGAACCACAAAGTTTATTAATTGCTATAGCTGGAGTTTCTACAGGAATCCCTGCTTTAATAGCAACTTGTCTTGCAACATTTTGTCCTAACCCTGCTGAAAGGATATTTCCGATTAACACTTCATCTATATCTTTTGGTTTTATTCCCGCCCTTTTAATAGCCTCTTTAGCTGCAACAGCTCCTAAATCAACTGCCGATACCTTTGAAAGAGAACCATTAAAATTTCCTATTGGTGTTCTTGCTGCACTAGCAATAACTACTTCTCTCATTATGCAACCTCCTACTTAAATTTTTATCCTTTATTGTTAACAAGTTTTTTAATATTATAATACTACTCCGCCGTCAACACTTAATACTGTTCCAGTAACAAACCTCGCTTCATCTGATGCTAAATATAGATAAGCATTAGCTATATCATCTGGATATCCTAACATTCCTAAAGGTGATTTTTTCTTCATCATATCAAGAACTTTTTCTGGCATTTTTTCAGTCATAGGAGTTACAATAAAGCCTGGTGCCACTGCATTAACTCTAACACCTTTTCTTCCTAACTCTTTAGCCCATGACTTAGTCATACCTATTACGCCCCACTTAGTGGCAGCATAATTTGTTTGCCCAAAGTTTCCATAAACACCTACAACTGATGATGCATTTAATATAACTCCACTGCCTTGCTCTGCCATTACTTTAGCAGCTGCTTGACCACAATTGAATACTCCTTTTAAATTAACTGCTATAACCTTATCCCATTGTTCTTCTGTCATTTTTGTTAGTTTCGCATCTGCTGTAATACCTGCATTGTTTACAATAATATCTAGTTTGCCAAATTTCTCTACTGTATCTGCTATCATCTTATCAACTTGTTCTCTATCTACAACATTTACCATCATTGCTACCGCTTCTCCACCAGCAGCTTTAATTTCTTCAACAACTGAATTTACATCATTTTCATTTATGTCAGATACAACTACCTTGGCACCTTCTTGTGCGAATCTCTTTGCTGTTTCTGCACCTATCCCTCTTCCTGCACCAGTAACTATTGCTACTTTATCCTTTAATCTCATTATACATACCTCCTCAAGTATTCTTTTATTCATATTGCTTAATATTATTGCAATCTTCATGCCAAAATATTAAGATTGTTATTTTATTATGAGTATCATCAATTGCCATTTTTTTATTATTATTCATTCGCTTTATAAAACATTGCCGTTGCAATCCTTTTCCTCATTTAAATTCTAAGATTTAACTCTATAAAATATTAGGAATTTTATTGTAATAATTTTCGACTTTAAAATATTTTGAGGATTCATGCTTGATTTTTGTAAACTTTTTAAACACTATTATTTCTTTTGCTAAATATTAAATAGTTTGATAAGTTGTTCAATTTATTTACATGTTTATATTTTTCTAATATTTAAAGGCTTCTTAATCTTTCATCCCTATAGTACCCTCCTTTCAAAGCATTATTTATGGTATTTAGTAGCTTTTCTTTGTCTTGAGAAAGGACTCCACTTAAAGGAACATAATTAGATGCGTGATTTGACCTAAATACTGTATTATTAATTTTTATATTCTCTATAAATATTTTAATTTCCTTCAAAATTTCTTCAGGTGTCAATAATTTAAATCTATTATTTTTATAGTCTTCATACATTTTAGTACCATTTTCAAGCATAAGGGTTAAAAGACCAATATAATCTGGATTAATCTTATTGATTACCTTAGCTGACTCTATTGCATGTTTTGATATATATTCTTTTCCTCCCAATCCTGAGATTAGAGTCACTGATAACTTAATACCTGCTTTCTTAACTTTTATGCCAGCTTCTACAATTTCTCTACTATTTACTCCTTTTTTTATAGAATCTAAAATATCATCACTTCCAGATTCTATACCCATATACATCATTTTGAGCCCGTATTTTTTCAGCTCCATTAGTTCCTTTAATGATTTATTATTGATATTCCTTGGGGTTGCATAAATACTTATCCTTTGGCATTCAGGGAATTTTTCGTTAATATAATCAATTATATATTTTAATTTCTCTGTTTTAAGAACTAAAGCATCTCCATCTGCTAAAAATACCCTTTCTATATTAGTATACATTTTCCTAGCCATATCAATATCTTCAAGTATTTCTTTCATTGGTCTTATGCGAAAATCTTTATCTTTGTACATACTACAAAATGTACATTTATTATGGGAACATCCAATAGTAACTTGTATAATTAAACTCCTTGCTTCACTTGGAGGTCTATACACAGTGCCTTCATATCTCATTTATATACTCTCTCCTTCTAATCCTATTTTCTCAATTTTATAATATACTTTTAAATTATTCTTAGCAAATATATAACAATTTTCTATTAATCAATATACTTAAAATAAAAACCCCTTTGAACTAGAGTTCAAAGGGGTTTTAAATTCATATTTCATAGAGTATATGGATAATCACATATCATCATAAATCGTAGAACTTTCTTTCTAAAAGTTATTATATTTACATTTCAGTAACCTTTTTTCTTCCTTTAAATTTTAGGATGTTTATTTCTATAAGACTATAAATAACTGGTATTACAACCATAGTTAAGAATGTTGAAACTAGTAACCCCGACATCAATGATACAGCCATGGGAGCAAACAAGCTACTTCCAGATATGGCAAGTGGAAATAACCCTATTATAGTCGTTGCAGCACCTAAAATAATTGCATTAAATCTCTTATCTACTGCATCGATACAAGCTTCATCAATTTCATAACCTTCTTTTCTAGCATCATTTATATATTCTATGAGAAGTATTCCATTTTTAACCACAAGTCCAATCAAGGCAATAATTCCTAAAAACCCTGTAAATGACAATGGTTGATTAAAGATGTATAGTCCCAATATAGAACCTATTAATGATAGTGGTATAGTTATCAATATAACTACGGGCTGCATAAATGAATTAAATTGAATTACCAGTATAACATATATTAAGAATATGGCAAATACAGCCAATAATCCGACTATGCCAAAGTTTTCATCTATAACTTCTCTCTCTCCATCAAAATCTATTTTTATGCCAGTTGTATCAATTTCAGAAAGCTTACTTTCAAGGACATTTTCTATATAAACTGGGTCTGCTGAAGGAAGAACATCGGATTCCACTGTAATAGTTTGCTTTCTGTCATATCTATTAATAGAATCAAGTTTAGAATTTAACCCTATGTCAGCAAATTGTTTCAAAGGTATTTTATTATCTGTTATTGAAGATTTTATCTCAAGGTTTTCTAGTTCATTAATACTTTGTATATTGCTCTTTAGAAGTATGTTGTATTCATTTCCATTTCTTCTAAATACCGATGGACTAGAACCATAAAGGGCTATATTAATCTGTCTTTGTATATCATACTTAGTTATACCAAAATTCATTGCTTTGTCTTCGTCTACCTTTACTTCATACTCGTATGTTCTATCCTTCATATCATCCCTTACGTTTGTAGTACCTACAATATTTCTTAAGTTTTCTTTAATTTCTTCAGATACTTCTATCAGTCTATCTATGTTATCACCGGATACTCTAACTACTACCTTTGCACCGGGCATAGCCAATTGAAGAAGATTTACTGTGCATTTTCCTCCAGAAATATTCTCATCTAATTTTTCTTGTATATACTCAGCAAATTCTTCATTAGTTTTAAATCTCCTATCATCACCTTCTCCAAGATCAAACTTTATTACCATTTGAGCATAATCTTGGGATGGCATTGCAGGAGGAACTGTTACATAAAATTTGGGGATTCCATCACCTACAGAAACTGTGTAGCTAGTTATTTCCTTTTCATTAGTTAGTAACTTAACAACCTCATCAGAAAGTCTTTCTGTGGCATCCATATCTCCAGAGACTTCAGTTTCCATCTCTATGTAAAATACATCCTTATCAGCATATGGGAAGAACTCTGATGGTAACATTGGCATTACAATTTTTATTACTAATGCTAAAACTATAAATATACTTATTGTAGTAGTTAATTTCTTTTTGAGCCCTAATCTTAAGGCCTTTTTAAAAAATCCTCTTACTATACTTTCTTTCTTTTTATTATTTTTACTTATTCTAAAGAATACAGCTGCCATTGCTGGTGTTATAAACATTGCCACCACATATGCAGCAATTATTGATATAATTAACACCTGGGGTATTGCCTTTAAAAAGTCTCCTGCAGCTCCTGGGATACCTAGCAGTGGTGAAAATGCTGCAATTGTTGTTAAAGTTGCTGTGAAAATTGGTACAGCAGAGGTACTAGTTCCCTTAAAGGCTGCCTCCAGCTTTTCTTCTCCATTATCCATTCTTACTTGAATTGTGTCACTTATTACTATTGCATTATCCACCAATACACCTAATGCTATAATTAAGGCAGTTAATGAGATTTGATGTATATATATTCCCATCAAATACATGACTCCAAAGGTCATTAGTATAGAAAGGGGTATGGCAGTAGAAACTACTATAGCATTTCTAAGGCCCATACCTAAAAATACTACTATTATAACCAAGATTATTCCTTCAAGTAGATTTTTCATAAAATCATTTACCGATTTGCTTACATCATCCGGTTGATAAATAACTTCTTCAACTACTAAATCCTCAGGAAGTGTAGATTTCACCTCATCAAGGGCATTTCTAACTTCTTTACCAACTAAAACAATATTTTTACTTTTTTTGAAATATCCTGTTAATAATACTGCATTTTTACTATTTTGCTTATATTTTTCTACCCCTTCTTCAAGACCCATATATACATCTGCTATATCAGATAATCTTGTAACTACTCCTGTTTCAGGGGATACTGCTATAATAGTGTTTTTAATATCAGTGATAGAGGTATATATACCAGGAGTCTTAACCTTTATCTTACCGTTTTCTGTTTCTATATCTCCAGAAGGAATTTCAAAGTTTTGAGCCATTAATATGGAATATAGATCTTCAAGGGATAAACTCAGTTGATTTAATCTATTAATATCTACATCAACCTTTACTTCCTTATCCAGCTCACCTTCTATATCAAATCTTGATATCCCATCTATATCCGATAGTTTATCTTTAAATTGCTCCCCAAATGAAGCCAATTGTTCATAGGTATAATTTTCTCCCGATAGACTTATGATAATACCTGCCGTTTCTACTAAATCGGTATTAACTATACTTTCTGTTACTCCATCTGGTAACTCACTACTAGCATCAGCCACTGCATTTCTAACGTCTTGCATGGCCTTATCTGTATCTGTTCCATTTTCAAATGCTACAAATACAATAGAAAGACTGTCTTTAGATACTGATTTAGCATAATCATATCCATCTATCTCATATATCTCATCTTCTATTTTTTTTGATACTAGATCATTTATATCCTTTGCCGATGCTCCTGGATATGTTGTAACTATCATAGCCATAGGTGCAGCTACATCGGGACTCTCCTGTCTAGGTAAAATATAGTAAGAGTATGCCCCTAATAATGCAATTATTACTGCTAAGAAAATTGTAACTCTTCTTTCATCTATTAATGCCTTTATTAATCTATTCATTCAATGACCCTCCTACTCCTTAATATTAACTTTAGAGCCATCGCTTAAGTTTTTCATTCCACTTACCACAAGAAGTTCCCCGGGATCTATGCCTTCTACCATGACTTTATCCTCATAAATTTTACTAAGTTCTACTGTCCTTTTAAAAGCTCTATCATCCTTTACAATATATACGTAGTCCACTCCATTGGACATGATACTTGAAATAGGTATCCATATACCCTTTTCTTGGCCTATGTTAAAATCTACCTTAGCTATAGATCCTAATCTAAAGTTTTTATCTTCAATTGCAACCTCTGCATTGTATGTTCTAGTAGTTTCATCTGGAGCTTCAGCTATATTTGTTATCCTTCCCTTAGCCTTTTCCCCTTCAACATCAATAACAGCCTCTGTTCCCAAATCTATTTTACTTAAATCTTTTTGGGCTATTCCTACATTTACTATTTGGGTATTACTTCTCACTACTACAACTGGATATCCTTGAGGTACTAATTCCCTTTCTTCATACATTGTATCTACAATAATTCCATCTTGAGTAGCATAGATAGTCGCATCTTCTACTAAACTTAATTTATATTCATAGTCAACTTTAGCAGCTTCATACTGCTCCTTAGCCTGCTCGTATGTAGACTCTGATATGTTGAGTTTAAGCTTTATTTGATCATATTGATCCTTTGAAACACTTCCTTGATTATATAGTTCCTCCATCTTTTTAAATAAATCTTCATCATAATTCAAAGAATCCTCTGCTTTTTTTATATTTAATTCAGCAGTCTCTAAAGTAGATTTAGCAGCAGATACTTGAAAGTTTAAATCCTGCATATCTAAGCTAGCTAATTTATCTCCTTTTTTTACTTTATCTCCCTTTTCCACAAAAACTTTTCCTAGTTTTCCACTAGTTTTGAAACTGTACTTAACCATTTCTTCAGAATTAACTGTTCCAATATAATTCAAGGTAACTGGATTTTCCCCTTCTTGAATCTCTATAACTTCCACCGCTCTTTCCCTTTCAACTATTTTTTCCTCTGCCTTTGAGCATGCTGCTAATTGAAATGTCATTGCTAAAATTAATAAGAACAATATGCTTTTTTTCATTTCTTACACCTTTCCTTTCATGAATTGATTGAAAATTCTATATATTAATGAATGAAATTTTATTCATTAATGCTTTTAAATTATATGTCTTTTAAGGTTTATCTTAGTGCATTTAAACACATTTCAGCTATCCTTTTAGCTTTTTCTTCACTAAATTTTTCTTTATCATTTAAATTAATAGATATATAACTAAAGGGTATAGTTAATATTATTAACTTTATATCTGCTTCAGTAGTTTTAGAACTAAATTCTTTATTTTCTAATCCCTGATTTAAAACAACTCTTACTAATTCATTTATTTCTTTATCATTGTCTCGTCTCTTTTTTATTTCGTAATTTTGATCAAATACCAGGGTATGAAAAAATTTAGCTAATACAGGATCATCCATTGCTACTTTAAACAGCACAGTTACAAAACTATAAAAGATTTCTTCAACGGTTTTCACCTTATCTAGCATCTTTATAAATAAGTTTTTAAATAGCTTAGAATTTGATTCTACAAGTTCCTCTATCAGATCATCTTTACCATTATAATGGCGATACAGATATCCATTAGAAACTCCTGCTTCTTTAGCAATATTACTTATAGATACTCCATTATATCCACATTTAGCTACTAATTCCATAGTAGCTCTTTTTATCCTCTCTAATTTTTTTGGATCTGTTATCCTAGCCATTTTATTCCACCTTTTTTAAATGAACATTTATTCATTAATACTATATAATATTATAGCTTATTCTGTCAACTGTATTTAGTTATAATTTATTTAAATCTCATTATATTATTGTTAACCTTATTAACTTATTTTTTGCAATAAAAAAACCCTTGAAGATTTTTCATCTTCAAAGGCTTTTATATAAACTGGCAACGACCTACTCTCCCAGGCGGTCACC
>CBETVX010000020.1:0-49123 GCA_965539935.1 uncultured Eubacteriales bacterium
CAGGACAACAAGGTCCTTCAGGTCCATCACCAGGTAGACCAGGACAACAAGGTCCCTCAGGCCCACCTCCATCCTTTACACCAGAAAGACGTGACGAAGGACCATCATTGATGGCAGTAGATCCTAGAGCCATTAGACGTTGTACTTTCCGCTTTGTATATTTGTGGCTTGAAGATGGAAGAGAATTTTGGGCTTACTTAGTTTTTGTAGGACCTAGATCAGTATCAGGATATAGATGGGATAAACGTAGAAGAAGATGGGTTTATTTTGGAACTGATATTAGGAATATTAAATATTTTGAGTGTTACTAAATAAGTTGTAAAAAGGTGGCTATTTTAATAATGCCACCTTAACTAATCATCTAATAATGGATATAAATGATTGTCTTCCTTTTCAATTCTAGATAATAAAGAGGTTAAAATATTATTTGATTCATCAATAAAATCATTAATATTTGATAGTATCTTAGTTTTAGTATTATATTTATTTTTATAATCTACAAAACTAGAAAATAAACCTTCCATCTCACTGTAATAAATATTTTGGAATTTAATTAATTTAGGATCAGAACTGTTTTTCATACTAGGATATAGCCATCTATCCTCTTCATTTAAATGGATTTTTAATTTTCCAGCTAAAATACTTATAGATTTTGAAATTTCATAGGCCTTGTCTTCAACAGCTTTATTATCTAGTTCAGTTAAAATATTTTTAACTATATCTTTAATTTCGGAATGCTGCCTTTTAAGATTATTTATCTTTAACATTATTTAATCGTCTCCTTACATTAATCAGTTGAACTTAAAGGGTTTTTTTATCTAATTTACTTTCCATATACTTTATAAGTGGAGCTATTTGTACTAAAGTAGGTGCACCCTTCATCCAAACCTGCTGTTTTAAGACCTCTATTATTTCTTCCCTGGTGGCTCCATATCTGATAGCTTTATTCATTTCCAGTTTAGCTCTAGTTTCATTTTCATCAAAAACTGCAGTTGCAAGGGCAATAAGATATCTATATTTTAGAGGAATAACTCCGTCTCTCCATATTTCATGATGATAATTAGATATGATTTCTTGAAAATTTTCGCCAAAGGTATTGGCTACCATTACTCCTGGAGGAACAAAACCAATCTCATCCTTAAATTCTTCTTTCATTTTATTTTTATCCATTTAAATTACCTCCTAATTAATTTTGATTAATCTTAAGATAATCTTATTATTTATATACCTATTATTCTGTGATTTACATCACCTATTTATTATTTTTTTTATAATCCATAGAAAATTATAGCTATTATAAAAATATAGCTAGAATATAATTTCTATTATGGATTTTAACAAACTCTATAGTGAACCTAATTTATTTAAATTGAAGATTTTATTGGAAAATGGTTAGAAAAATTATAATTTGGAAAAAATACCAAATAATTTAGTATACAATAAACGACTTGAGTTAAGTTTTAATAAAGGTTATAATTAAATGATGGAAAGATTTATTAAAAATAAATAGACATTTATATAAATACATAAAGGACTTAAAACCTCTAGAAAAATATAGGAGTGTATTTAAATGGAAGAAAATAAGCAAAATATTATACAGGTTGATATAGCCCAAGAGATGAAAAAATCCTACATAGATTATGCCATGAGTGTTATTGTAGGTAGAGCTCTTCCAGATGTAAGGGATGGATTAAAACCTGTTCATAGAAGAATACTTTACGCAATGAATGAACTAGGTTTGTCACCAGAAAAAGCCTATAGAAAATCTGCCCGTATTGTGGGAGATGTTCTAGGTAAATTTCATCCCCATGGTGATAGTTCTGTATATGATGCTATGGTTAGATTAGCTCAAAACTTCTCTACAAGATATATGTTAGTAGATGGTCACGGTAACTTTGGTTCTATCGACGGTGACGGAGCAGCTGCCATGAGATATACGGAAGCAAAGCTAACTAAGCTTTCTGTTGAGATGCTTAGGGATATTGAAAAGGAGACTGTAGATTTTTCTCCTAACTTTGATGAGACTCTAAAGGAGCCTGATGTACTTCCAAGTAGATTTCCAAATCTACTTGTCAATGGTTCAAATGGTATAGCTGTTGGTATGGCTACATCTATACCTCCCCATAATTTAAGGGAAGTAATTGATGGAGCTATAAAAATAATAGATGAACCAGAGACCACTGTAGATGATCTCATAGAAATAGTGAAGGGACCAGATTTTCCTACTGGCGCCATAATAATGGGTAAGGAAAATATTAAGCAGGCCTATAGAACTGGTAGAGGTAGAATATCAGTAAGGGCAGATGTTGAAATAGAAGACATAGGTAAGGGTAAGCAGGCTATAATTATAAATGAAATACCTTACCAAGTAAATAAAGCTAAGCTTATAGAAGGTATAGCTGACCTTGTAAAAAATAAAAAGGTAGAAGGAATAACTGACCTTAGAGATGAAAGTGATAGAAGGGGTATAAGGGTAGTAATTGAACTTAAAAAGGATATAAATCCTAATGTGGTTCTAAATAAGCTATATAAGCATTCACAGCTACAAACTACCTTTAGTATTATTATGATAGCCCTTGTAGATGGTCAACCTAAGGTTCTTAATCTATATGATATGCTTAAGGCATATCTTGACCATCAAAAAGATGTAGTAACAAGAAGAACAAAGTATGACCTTAAAAAGGCTGAAAATAGGGCCCATATATTAGAAGGACTGAAGATAGCCCTTGATCATATAGATGCTATTATAAGCCTAATTAGGGGATCAAAAACTGTTGCTGAGGCAAAGGAAGGTCTAATTAAGAATTTCAATTTAACAGAAGTACAAGCCCAGGCTATATTAGATATGAGGCTACAAAAGCTTACAGGTCTTGAAAGGGAAAAGATCGAAGAAGAGTATGAAGATTTAATTAAACAAATAACTAGATTTAAAGAGATATTATCCAATGAAAGATTACTTCTCAGTATAATAAAAGAAGAATTAGAAGAAATAAGGGATAAATATAGCGACGAAAGAAGAACAAAGATATCTTTAAGAGAAGATGAAATAGATATTGAAGACCTGATAGAAGAGGAAGATGTATTTATTACATTAACCCATATGGGCTATATAAAAAGAGTTCCTGCAACTACCTACAGAAGTCAGAAAAGAGGTGGCAAGGGAATAACAGGAATATCTACAAGGGAAGAAGATTTTGTAGAAGATATATTTATAACTTCAACCCATAGCTATCTACTATTCTTCACTAGCTTTGGTAAGGTATATAGACTAAAGGCCTATGAAATACCAGAGGCAAAGAGGCAAGCAAGGGGAACTAATATAGTAAATCTACTGTATCTTGAACCAGGAGAGAAAATAACAGCCGTTATCCCAATTAAGGATTTTTCTAAAGATGGATATTTAGTGATGGTCACTAAATATGGGATGATTAAAAAATGTGACTTATCACAATTCGATACTTCTAGAAAAACTGGTTTGATTGCAATGAGCCTAAAGGAAAATGATGAACTTATTAGTGTAAGATATACCGATGGAAATACAGAACTTTTCCTAGTAACATCTGGAGGTATGGCAATTAGATTCAGTGAAAAAGATGTAAGAAGTATGGGAAGAACAGCAATGGGTGTTAAGGCCATTAATTTAAATGAAGATGATTATATAATAGGAATGGGACTTGATAACGAAGGTAATGACCTATTAGTAGTAAGCAAGAACGGGTTTGGTAAAAGGACTTCCATAGATGAATATAGAGTACAATCTAGGGGTGGAAAGGGAATAAAGACCTATAATGTTAATGAAAAGACTGGATGTTTAGTAGGTTCTAGAATAGTTAATGAAAATGATGATATAATGCTAATAAATACATCTGGTATAGTTATAAGGTTAAACGTAAAGGATATATCAAGGGTAGGTAGGAATACCCAAGGAGTTACTTTAATGAGGGTTAACGAAGATACAAATGTAGTTTCAATAGCAAAAATAACTGAAAAGGTAAAGGAAGAAGAATAGGAGCTCATATAGGGCTCCTTATTTTTGCAAAAAAATAATAAATATAGGGATTGATAAAAAAATAACAAAACTGTATACTGTATATAGTATCTCAATATATATATGAGGAGTGTCCATATGATTAATGTAAGTGTATGTATAGGAAGTGCATGTCATTTGAAAGGTTCATATGATGTAATAAGTAAACTTAAAGAAATTTTAAAGGAGAGAAATTTGGAGCATAAGGTAGAAATTAAAGCTGGATTTTGTTTAGGAGAGTGCACTAAAGCAGTATCTGTAAAAATAAATGATGAAGAAATATTTTCTGTAAGGGAAGATACGGTAGAAGAGTTTGTTGAAACTGAGCTTCTTAGGAGGTTATAGTAATGAATTTACTAAACATCTCAGAAGCCAATTGTAGAAACTGCTATAAATGCTTTAGACGTTGTGAAATAAAATCAATAAAAGTACAAAATGAACAGGCCCATATGGTAAGTGATACTTGCATATATTGCGGTGAATGCCTTAAATCATGTCCCCAAGAAGCTATAAAAAAAGATAGTGATTTAAACACGGTTAAAAACGCTATCAAAGATGGAAAAAAAGTGATAGCAAGTATAGCTCCATCATTCATTGGTAATTTCAAGGTAAATCATGGGGGCCAGCTGATAGCGGGATTAAAAAAATTAGGATTTTCTATAGTTGAAGAGACTGGTATAGGTGCTCAATTAGTTACACAATTATATAAAGAGTATATTAGAAAAAATGTTAAAAAAAATTTAATAACAACTTGCTGTCCATCTGCTACAATATTAATTGAAACTTATTATCCTAGCCTAAAGGATTATATGATACCTATAGTATCACCGATGTTAGCACATGGTAAAATTTTAAAGAAAATATATGGAGCAGATAGTTATGTAGTTTTTATAGGCCCATGTATTAGTAAAAGCTATGAGGCCTATGATTTTCAGCATAGGGGAGTAATTGATTCAGTAATTACATTTGAAGAATTGGAAAAATGGTTTGAAGATGAAAATATTGAATTAAGTTCTTTACCCCAATATGATTTTGATAGAGGATGTTCAATAATTGGAAGGGGATTTCCTATAAGTGGTAATATAATCAAAAATCTAATAGATAAAGATAGTAAAAAACAGTATAAATTAATACATGTTACTGGAATAAAGGACTGTATTACATTTTTAGACTGTATTTTAGAGGAAAAAGTAAGTGATATACTATTAGAGCTGAATGTATGTAGAGGTGGATGCATAGGAGGCCCTGGATCAAGTAAAAAGTCTGAATGCTATTATATTATAAAAAACAAAATAGAAGAATATTTAAGCAATAAAGAAATGAAAACAGATGAAACACATAAAATAGATGAAGATATAATTAAAGATATGAATTTCACAAAAAAATTTTTTGATAAAAGTATTAAGAGAAAAATTGCCACAGAAGAAGAAATATTAGATATATTAAAAACCATGGGTAAATTTAAAAAAGAAGATGAGCTTAACTGTGGAGGATGTGGATTTAATACATGTAGGGATAAAGCTCAAGCTATTTTTGAAGGAAAGGGAGAGCTTAGTATATGCCTACCTTTTATGAGAAATAAAGCAGAGGGCTTTTCAAATATCATGTTTGAATATACTCCTAATATTGTTTTTGCATTAAGCGAAAAATTAGAAGTATTAGAATTTAATCCTACTGCTGAAAAAACCTTTAAAATAAAAGAAAAAGATATAAAAAATAAGCCCATTTCCACATTGATGGATGATTCAGATTTTATTGATGTTCTAGCAACAGAAAAAAATATAATAAAAAAGAAGATTTCATGTCCTGAATATGGCATAACATTACTTGAGAATATTCTATACCTTAAAGACCAAAATGTGCTTTTAGTCATTATGAACAATATAACATCTGAAGAAAAGCATAGGGAGGAACTTAAAAAAGTAAAGGAAAATGCTGTGAAGGCTGCTCAAAATGTAATAGATAAACAGATGAGAGTTGCTCAAGAAATAGCAAGTCTCCTTGGTGAAACTACTGCTGAGACCAAAAGCACCCTTACTAAATTAAAGAAAATAGCATTGGAAGAAGAGGGTAATATATGATGGAATATTTTATTGATATAGCCTATGATAGTATAAACAAATACGGAGAAGAACTTTGTGGTGACAAAGTAGAAATAAAAAACTCAGATGATAATATAATTATTGTATTAGCTGATGGTCTTGGAAGTGGAGTAAAAGCAAATATACTAGCAACCCTAACAGCTAAAATAGCAGCAACAATGCTAAAGGAAGGCTCAACCATATCAGAAACAGTAGATACTATTATACATACACTTCCTGTATGCAAAGTTAGAAAATTAGCTTACTCAACCTTTACAATAATAAATATATACAAAAATAATATGGTATATATAATAGAATGTGATAATCCTCCACTTTTTTTCATGAGGAATAATAAAATTGTAAATAAGTATAAAAAAAGTCGAAATATAAATGGCAAAATAATAAAAGAAAGCAGATTTCAGCTAAAAGAAGGAGATATACTTACAGTTGTCAGTGATGGTGTTGTACATGCTGGTATAGGAGGAATTTTAAATTTAGGTTGGCAATGGGAAAATATAGCAGAATACTTAGAAAAAATAGCTAAAGAACAAAGGAGTGCAAAGCATATATCTAAATCATTAGTGAATGCATGTAAAAATTTATATATGAATAAGCCAGGGGATGATACAACCGTGGTATCAGTTAAAATAAGAAAACCAGAGATAATAAATATATTTACTGGTCCACCAAAGGATCCCCAAAAGGATAAATATGTTATTAAAGAATTCATGGAAAACAAAGGGAAAAAAATAGTATGTGGTGGTACTGCGGCTAAAATTGTATCCAGAGAATTAGGAGAAGAATTGATAACAAGTATAAAATATATCGATAAAGAAGTTCCTCCTACAGCTGAAATTAAAGGAATAGACTTAGTTACAGAGGGAGTTCTGACATTAAGTAAAACCCTTGAAAAAATAAATGGGTTTTTAGACTCATACAATGATGAGTATACAATATACAACATACAAAAAGAAGACGGATCTTCAAAGCTTGCAAAACTACTTATAGAAGAATGTACTCATATAAATCTTTGGGTTGGAAAGGCTATAAATCCAGCCCACCAAAATCCAGATTTCCCAATGGAGTTTAGTATCAAACTAAAAATCATCGAAGAATTGATTGATTCAATGAAAAAATTAGGAAAAAAAATAAATATAAAATATGTTTAATGTTGAGGTGGAAAAATGAGAAAGTTTGAGAACGATGTACAGTTAATAAAATATGAAGTATTAAAAGAAGTTGCTATATTAGCTATGGAAGATAATTTAGAAGGTGGATTTTCACATATTCCTCAAAAGATTAGTCCTGGCCCTAAACCCAGGACTAGATGTTGTGTATATAAAGAAAGGGCTATAATTGAAGAGAGAGTAAAGATAGCTATGGGAGGAAATAAAGATAATAAAAATAATATAGAAGTTATAGATATTGCATGTGATGAATGTCCAATAAATAGGTATACAGTTACCGAAGCATGTAGAGGATGTTTAGCTAAGTGGTGTCAAGAAACTTGTCCTGTAGATGCTATATTTTATGTGGGAAACAGGGCATATATTAATAATCAAAAATGTATAGAATGTGGTAAGTGTAAAAATGTATGTCCTTATAATGCTATTTCTGATGTAATGAGACCTTGTAGGAAGGCCTGTGAAGCAGGAGCTCTTTATATTAACAAAGATAAAAAGGTTATAATAGATAATGAAAAGTGTATTCAATGTGGCGCATGTGTATATAAATGTCCATTTGGTGCTGTTATGGATAAATCATATATAGTTGATGTAATAAAATTAATAAAGGAAGCTAAGAAAAATAAAATAAATGTATATGCAATTATTGCACCAGCAATATCAAGTCAATTTACATATGTAAGTATAGGACAATTAGTCAAAGGAATTAAAATGTTAGGATTTCATGATGTGGTGGAAGTTGCTTTAGGGGCAGATATGGTTGCACTTCATGAATCGAAAGAGGTTGAAAAAGAAATAGGAGAAAAGAAAGTAATCACAAGCTCTTGTTGTCCAGCCTTTGTATCGTACATAAAAAAGAATTATCCTGAGCTTAATGATAGAATTTCTAATTCAGTATCTCCTATGATAGCCATATCTAGACTTATAAAACAAATGGATGATAAGGCAAAGGTAGTTTTTATAGGACCATGTACAGCTAAAAAGCATGAAATTAATGAAGAAGATGTAAAGGGTAGTACGGACTATGTTATTACCTTTGAAGAATTAACAGCAATGATTGATGCAGCAGGAATAAATCTTGAAGAATGTAAAGAAGAGTCCTTAAATAATGCATCCTTTTTTGGGAGAATTTTTGCACGTTCTGGAGGATTAACTGAGTCAATAAAACATGTTATAGAAAAAGAAAAACTAAATATTGATTTTAAACCAATAGTATGTGATGGATTGGTGGAGTGTGACAAAGCTCTTAAATTGACAAAACTTGATAGATTGAAGGGTAATTTTATTGAAGGAATGGCATGTAAAGGAGGATGTATAGGAGGAGCTGCTTCAATACATCATGGACAAAAGGATCGAAATGAAGTAGATAAATATGGGAAATTGGCTATTGAGAAAAACATCAGAGATTCTCTAAGGGTAATTGATATGGAAAATATTAGTTTATCTAGAAAAGAAAATATATAGCAGATTATTTAATAAACCCTTATAATATGTTATTATTAATATAACGATTTATTTTAAAGATGTTTAGACATATATTTGTATGGGTATGTGTTTAAATGACGCCTAAGGGGGGAAAGTCGTGGCACTTAGTATAAAAAGTAAGTATGACGATAAAGGTTTATGGGTTGTGAAGCTAAATGGAGAAATAGATATATATACATCTACAGAACTAAAAGAAGAATTAAATATGCTAATTAAGGACAAGCAAATAGATATTAAACTTGACTGTGAAGAATTAGACTATATAGATAGTACAGGATTAGGAATATTAATAGGTATACTTAAGAAACTTAAGAAAAGTGGAAATAATGTTATAATAGCAAAACCAAAACAAAACATTATTAAATTACTTAAAATAACTGGTTTAGATAAGATATTTATAATGGAATAAAAAGAGCTAAAAAATATTAGGACGGTGAAAAGTTATAAATGACTTTAAAATATTATGAAAAGGTGGAGAAACTGATGAAAGAAAGAGTTTCTATATCTTTACCTTTTAAACCTGAATATGTTAGCGTTGGAAGGCTAACAGCTTCTATAATAGCTAATCAAATGGGATTTAATATAGAAGATATTGAGGATATAAAGGTTGCTGTAGGAGAAGCCTGTAACAATGCTATAATTCATGGAAAGAATAAAAGTGAAGATGATAATTACAAAATGAGTTTTATTGTAGCTGACGATAAGTTCATAGCAATAATAGAAGATAAGGGAAAAGGGTTTGAAGCAGAGAAATGTCCTGTTCCTGATCTTTGTAGCCCAAAGGAAGGTGGATTAGGAATCTTTATAATTAAGTCATTAATGGATGAAGTAGAAATAGATTCCTGTCCTGGACATGGAACAAAAATAATAATGACGAAGTTTTTAAAATAAGATTTTTGATTTTAAGGGATGTTTGTATTGGGGGATGATAATAAATGAAAAGCGTTGCACAGTCAACGGTAGAATATGATGTAAAGTCCCTTGAAAATTTAGACCCTAAAGAATTATTTAGGATTTATAAAAATACTAAAGATAAGAATATACGAGATTATTTAATTGATAAATACTTATATATAGCTGAAATATTGTCTAAAAGATATGTAAATAAAGGTATAGAATATGATGATCTATTTCAAGTTGCATCTTTGGGACTTATTTATGCTATAGAAAGATTTGATATAGAAAAGGGTTACGAATTTTCTAGCTTTGCAACACCTACCATTATTGGAGAGATTAAAAAATATTTCAGAGATAAGGGATGGTCTGTAAGGGTTCCTAGGAGAATACAGGAGCTTTCTAAAAAGGTGAATATGGCAAAATCTAAGTTACAACAAGAACTTCAAAGAATACCAAAAATAAAAGATATAGCTGAGTACCTATCTATTTCTGAAGAACAAGTACTAGAAGCCATGGAAGCTAGTCATGTCTATACACCTAAATCATTAGATGTAAGTTATGAAAATGGTGGCGATGACAAGGATGTACAGCTTATAGATATTGTAGGAGAAGATGATAAATACTTCTCTACAATAGAAAATAAAGACTTTATAAAAAAATGTATGGATAAATTTAATGAAGTAGAAAGAAAAATTGTGAAGGATAGATTTTTTGACAATAAAACTCAAGTTCAAGTAGCTAGTGAACTGCAGGTATCTCAAATGACAATTTCTAGAATGGAAAAAAAGATAATTGAAAAGTTTAGAAAAGAATATGAAAAAATATGGAGAATGTAAAAGGCTGACTATAATTTTAAAGAGTCAGTTATATTATTATATGAGAAAAAGGTTGTATTGTTTTAAAATAAAAACTTAATTTAACTATTTATAACTAAAAAAGGCGTTAATAAACGCCTTTTTCTAATAAACAACAAATCCCATTTTTTTCTTCACATCAGTTAAAACTTTTTGAGCAACTTCATTGGCTCTATTTGCACCTTCTTTTAGTACCCTATCAACTTCACCAGATTCAATGATTTCATTATATTTAGCTTGAATAGGATTAAGGGCCGATACAATAACCTCTACTAAATCTTTTTTAAATGTACCATATCCTTCACCACTGTATTTCTTTTCTATATCTTCTATGGAAATATTACCTAAGATGCTATAGATAGTCATTAAATTACTAACTCCAGCCTTATTTTCTACATCATATCTTATTTCACTTTCGCTGTCAGTAACTGCTTTCATTATACTTTTCTTTATTTTAGACGGAGTATCCAATAAATTTATTTTACTATGCTTATTTTCATTACTCTTACTCATTTTATTAGTAGGATCATCTAAAGACATTATTCTAGCTCCAAATTTAGATATTAAAGGTTCTGGAACTACAAAGGTCTCTCCATACTTATTATTAAATCTTATGGCAATATCTCTAGTTAGTTCTAAATGTTGTTTTTGGTCTTCGCCAACGGGTACATAATGGGTATCATATAAAAGAATATCAGCTGCCATAAGTACAGGGTATGTATAAAGACCAACAGTAACAGTTTCTTTTCCCTTACTTTTATCTTTAAACTGAGTCATTCTATTAAGTTCACCCACATAACTATTACATTGTAATAACCAAGAGAGTTCAGCATGGGCAGGAACATGGGATTGGGCAAATAAAGTAACTTTGTTTGGATCAAGACCGACTGCCATATAAAGGGCTGCAAGCTTTTTAATATTTTCATGTAACTCCTTAGGGTCTTTTGGTATAGTTACAGAATGTAGGTCAACTATACAGAAGAAACAATCCATATCATCTTGCAATTCTACAAATCTTCTAATAGCCCCTATATAATTTCCCAAATGAATTTCAGCAGTAGGTTGTACACCTGAAAAAACTCTTTTCATAATAAAAACCTCCAATAAAATATATATAGTTAAATTATAGACAAAAATTTATTAATAAAATCCATAAATAATCTTATATTTTCTTGCCTAAAAAAAGATAGATAAATTTTCATTATTGATTATTATATTATATTATTCAATATTATAAAAGAATTAAAAGAAAATAACTATTGATATTAAAAAGTAGATGTGCTATAATTTGAGTTAAAGTTTTTATATTAAAAACAATTGTTTTTCTGTGACGAACAATTAGGAGGTGACTATGGATAATAAATATTTAGTAATTGATAAAGAAATACTTCCTGATGTATTTGAAAAAGTTTTAATTGCAAAGGAACTTTTAAGAAAAGGTGAGGTCAAAGGTATAACCGAGGCAGTTAACAAAGCTGGAATAAGTAGAAGTACATTTTATAAATACAAGGATTATGTATTTACTTTATCTGAAGGAACAATGGGGAAAAAAGTAACAATTTCCATGCTTTTAAGCCATGAATTAGGGGTTTTATCCAATATCATAAATAAAATATCAGAAAAAAAGGGAAACATACTTACAATCAATCAAGATATACCAATAAACAATATTGCTAATGTCAGTATTACCTTTGATATAACTAACCTAACTATAACATTAGATGAAATGATGAAGGAAATAAGAGAATCAAAGGGAGTAATTAAATTAGATCTAGTAGCAATGGAATAAAGTATGTAATGAATTAAAGTGATATATAAAAATACATATAATATTGCAATTGATATAAAAGTTAATAAACTAAATATATTTATTTTTTTCTAAATTAAAGGGGGATTATTTTATGAAAAAGAAACTAGCATTATTATTAGCACTTATTCTTATGTTATCTGCATTTGCTGTAGGGTGCGCAGTGGAGCAAGTAGAACAATCAAATGATGGTGGAGAAAGCCAGACCTCTGAGTCAGAAGAAAGTAATGACGATACTAAAGAGGATGAAGTTATTAAAATAGGAGTTTTTGAGCCATTAACTGGTGCAAATGCTGCCGGTGGAGCTTTAGAAAAAGAAGGTATAGAACTTGCTAAAAAGCTTCATCCAGAAGTATTAGGTAAAAAAGTAGAAGTTGTATATGTTGATAATAAGTCAGATAAGGTTGAAGCAGCCAATGCAGCTACAAGATTGATTGATCAAGAAAAAGTTTCAGTAATTGTTGGTAGCTGGGGTAGTGGTTTTTCAATTTCAGCTGGTGAGGTTATCAAAAAGTCAGACAGAAAGGTACCAGCCATAGGAACATCATGTACTAATCCTCTTGTTACCCTAAATAATGATTATTACTTTAGAGTATGTTTCATAGATTCTTTCCAAGGTAATGTTATGGCAAACTATGCATATAACGAAGTAGGAGCAAAGAAGGTAGGATTTATTATTGAAAAGACTAATGATTATGCAGTTGGTCTTGCTAAATTCTTTGAGGATACTTTTACAGAGTTAACAGGTGATGAAAATGCCATAGTTTATAAGGGATACTATCAAACAGGAGATCAAGATTTTACAGCACAGCTTACAAGCCTTAAGGAATCTGGAGCAGAAGCCATATTTGCCCCAGGTAACTTTACAGAATCTGCACTTATAATGAAACAAGCTAAGGAGTTAGGTATAGATCTTCCAATACTTGGTGGAGATACTTGGGAAACTCCAGAAGTTTTAGATATTGCTGGAGAAGCAGCTGAAGGAGTAGTATTCTCAACATTCTTTGATGCAAATGCAAAGCTCACAGATACTACTACAGAGTTTTTAGATGCATATAAGGAAGAGTATGGTAAAGAGCCTGCAGCAGTTACTGCCCTTGCATATGATGCATATTTATTAGCACTTGATGCCATAGAAAGAGCTGGCAGTGCAGATCCAGAAGCTATAAGGGATGCTTTAGCAGGGACTAAGGATTTCCCAGGAGCAGCAGGTTTAGTTAGTTTAGATGAAAACGGTGATGCTGTTAAATCTGCAGTTATTAAGACTGTTAAGGATGGAAAGTTCAGCTATCTAACAGTAGTAGAACCTAATAAGTAAATTTATAAAGAAAATAATGGTTGTAGACTTCCCCGGGGGGAAGTCTACACTATTTTAAAAAATCAAGTGAAATATTTAAACAAATATACCAGTAGATTATACAAGATTAGAATATGGGGGAAAAATTATGGTAGGTATGAGTTTTCAAACTTTTATGCAGCATTTAGTTAATGGGATTTCCCTTGGTAGTTTATACGCCCTTCTAGCCATTGGTTATACCATGGTATATGGAATCCTTAGACTTATAAATTTTGCCCATGGAGATGTATTTATGCTAGGTACCTATATTGCCTTTTATTCAATGACTGCATTTTTACTTCCCTGGTGGGCGGCCTTTTTAGTGGCAATTATATTAACAGGTGCCTTTGGAATTATTTTAGAAAGAGCAGCCTATAGGCCTCTTAGAAATTCACCAAAGATTTCTGTTATGATATCAGCCATAGGAGCATCCTTTTTAATTGAAAATTTAGCTGTAGTTATATTTGGTGGAAGACCCAAGGCCTTTCCTATACCAGATATTTTTTCAAAGATTATTAATATTGGAGAAGTTTCAATAGTAAGTATTTCATTATATATACCGATTATAGCAGCTATAGCCCTATTTATTTTAAATTATTTAGTTAATCATACTAAAACAGGTATGGCCATGAGAGCTGTTTCTAAAGATTATGAAGCTGCAAGACTTATGGGTATAAATGTAAATAATATTATTTCCTTTACCTTTGGTATGGGTTCCATATTAGCTGCCATAGGCGGTGTAATGTGGGGATTTAAGTATCCTCAACTAATACCTCTTATGGGTCTTATGCCAGGACTTAAATGTTTTATAGCAGCCGTTGTAGGAGGTATAGGAAATATTAGAGGCGCAGTTTTAGGTGGATTTATTTTAGGACTTGGTGAAATATTAATAGTTGCTGCATCGCCAGCATTATCAGGATATAGAGATGCTTTTGCATTTGTCCTTCTAATAGTAATATTGTTAGTTAAGCCTGCAGGCTTACTTGGACAAAATACGACGGAGAAGGTGTAGAGTATGAAGAAAAAAAACATGTTAACATTAATTTCAATTTTTGCATTTATAATTGTTCTATTTATATTAAATAAAACCCTAGGATCCTATCAACTTAGAATAATTAATTTAGCAGGAATATACGTAATACTAGCCCTTGGACTTAATCTTATAAATGGATTTGTAGGATTGTTTTCCCTAGGTCATGCAGGATTTATGGCAGTAGGAGCCTATACAAGTGCACTTCTTACCATGTCCCCTGAATCTAAGGAAATGAATTTCTTTCTTGAGCCGATAGTTCCATGGCTTGCAAATATTCAATTACCCTTCCCTATAGCCCTTTTAATAGCAGGTATTATGGCAGCAATAGCTGGATTTATAATAGGGGCACCGGTTTTAAGACTTAGGGATGATTATCTAGCGATAGCTACGCTAGGTTTTAGCGAAATTATAAGAGTTATATTTACAAATACACAGAGACTTACAAATGGAGCTTTAGGTATTAAGGGTCTACCTTATATAGGTATAACAGGAAATGCCAGTGAGAGTATATGGTGGACTTGGGGATTAGCCCTTGTTACTATCATATTTATGGTTTGTCTTATAAATGGAAGTTATGGTAGAGCCTTTAAGGCAATAAGAGAAGATGAGATAGCTGCTGAGGCAATGGGTATTAATTTATTTAAACATAAAATGATGGCATTTGTAATCGGTTCATTTATGGCTGGAGTTGGGGGAGCACTACTAGGACATCTTATGGGTACTATAGATCCCCTTATGTTTAGATTTTTACTTACATTTAATATCATACTAATAGTTGTCCTTGGTGGTATAGGAAGTATAACAGGTAGTGTAATATCTGCAGTAGTTGTTACAGTTGCCATGGAAGCTTTAAGGGTATTAGATGGTGATATGAGAATTGGAAACTATATTATAAAGGGTATTCCAGGAACTCGTATGGTAGTATTCTCAGCTTTACTTATGTTGATAATTATTTTCTATCAAAGAGGTTTAATGGGAACAAATGAATTTTCATGGGATTGGTTTTTACGCAGAAAAGATAAAGGTCCTAAGACTCTAGAAAAAGAAAAAGTAAGCTAAAAGGATGTGAAAACATTGACTGTTCTAAAGACAGATAAAATAACCATGAGATTTGGAGGAATAACGGCAGTTTCAGAGTTTGATATGGAAATCAATAAAAATGAAATAATTGGACTTATAGGGCCTAATGGTGCCGGAAAGACAACTTGTTTTAATATGATAACTGGAGTATATAAACCTACTGAAGGAAAAATATTATTTAAAGACAAAGAGATAACTCAGCTTAAAACCCACGAAATAACAAAGTTAGGTATAGCTAGAACCTTTCAAAACATAAGGCTTTTTAAGGAGCTGTCAGTACTTGATAATGTACTTATTGCAAATCATATGAGACTTGAATCAAATCTTTTTTCTTCAGTGATAAAAACTCCTGATTATAGAGGAAAAGAAAGAGCCATGAGAGAAAAGTCTATAAAGCTACTGAAAGAGGTAGGCCTTGAAGAGTTGATGAATGAAAAAGCCTCATCACTTCCCTATGGTAAACAGAGGAGACTTGAAATAGCCAGGGCTCTGGCTACTGACCCAAAACTTTTAATATTAGATGAACCAGCAGCCGGGATGAATCCCCAGGAATCAATAGAACTAATGGAATTCATTACAGATATTAGGGATAGATTTGATTTAACTATATTTTTAATAGAACATCATATGCAAGTAGTTATGGGGATATGTGAAAGAATATACGTGCTTGACCATGGAGTAAAAATAGCTGAAGGAACTCCAAATGAAATACAAAACAACGAAAAAGTAATAGAAGCTTATTTAGGGGTTGATTAAATGCTTAAAGTTAGAGACTTAAACGTATACTATGGTGGAATACATGCCCTAAGGGGTATAAATATAGAGGTGCCTCAAAAAAAGATAGTGACCTTGATAGGGGCAAATGGTGCAGGAAAGAGTACTACCCTTAGGACTATCATGGGCCTTGTAAAAAGCTCCAGTGGAGAAGTAATATATGATAGTGATGATATAGTGAATAAAAAGACTAGAGATATAGTATCAAAGGGTGTAGTTATGGTGCCTGAAGGAAGAAGGATATTTCCAAATCTTACTGTAGAAGAAAATCTTATATTAGGTGCCTATATAAGAAAAGACAAAGATGGAATAAAAAAGGATATGGATTGGGTATATGAGCTTTTTCCAAGACTCAAGGAAAGAATATGGCAAAAGGCTGGAACCATGTCCGGTGGAGAGCAACAAATGCTAGCAGTAGGAAGGGCCCTTATGACTAGACCAAAGCTGCTACTTATGGATGAGCCATCCCTTGGGTTAGCTCCCCTTATAGTAAAGGATATATTTGCCATAATTAAAGAAATACACAGAGAGGGAGTTACAATACTACTAGTAGAGCAAAATGCAAAGGCTGCCCTTGAGATATCAGATTATGGATACGTTCTTGAAACGGGCTCAATAGTTTTAGAAGGGCCAGGACCTGAGCTATTAAATAATGATGAAGTTCAAAGTGCTTATCTAGGAGAGTCCCATTAAATAAAGATTTAAAGTTAAAGCAATCCCCATGGAATTTAAAGCCATGGGGTATATTAATGTATAGTATAATAGATAAAGATAAAATTATTAGAGGTGTTGTAATGATAAAAAGTAGTGAATATGAAAAAATAAAAAAAGAATGTATTAAGGAAAGTGAAGAGCCCATAGTATTTGGAGAAGGAAATCTAAATGCCAAGATTGTACTTATAGGTGAAGCACCGGGGTCTAAGGAGATTGAGTTTAGAAAACCCTTTGTAGGGCAGGCAGGTAAAAACTTAGATGAGTTTTTAGAGATAGTTGGGATTAATAGAGATGATATATATATAACTAATGTTGTTAAAATAAGACCCTATAGAATAAATAAAAAAACAGGCAGAAAGGTAAATAGACCACCAAATAATTATGAGATAGAAAAATACTCTAAATTTTTATTTGAAGAGTTAGAATTAATAAATCCTAATATTATAGTTACCTTAGGTAATGTTCCACTACAGACTATGATAAAGGATAAAAGTATAAAAATTGGAGACTTTCATGGAAAAATTTATAATGTGAACAACAGATATATATTTCCTCTCTATCATCCAGCTGCCGTCATATATAATAGAAGTCTTAGGGATACATATGTAAAGGATCTAAAAAATCTTAGAGAATATATTAGGGAAAATATTGAATTAAAATAAAATTACTATAAAAAAATATGGCATTTATACTACCCATACATTTTTTTACTATATAGACTTTTTACCCCAATATTAAATTATATTGTTAAGTTAAGAAGGAAACTGCAAGGATTTGTTGAATTAATGTATTAAGTCATTTTATTAATTAATTTTTTGGTACATTATGGGACAATATATAAATGAATTCTGAAAGGATGATGGATGCTGACTATTATGAAATTAAATAGCAAGTTATAGAGAGCAGTTATAAGGACGTATTTTATGATAGATATGTGGAAGTAAATGAATATATTTATAGGATGAAGCAAAATAATTATAGATTAATAAGACTTATTAATAATTTCATAGACAAAAGGAATTTTTAGAAAATTCAAACATTGACAAAGATTTTCATATAATATAAAATATACCCAAAAATAAGAGTTGAATTATCTTTGTCTTATTAGTTTTAAATAATACGGAGGCCAGTATGGAAAATATATTTAATCGAAAACAAGCTAACAAATCATTAACTTCAATAGTTTTTGAAAAAATTAGAGAAGATATTTTAATGGGTAAGTTTAAACATGGAGAAAAAATAGTAGAAGCAAAACTTGCTGAAGAGCTAGGAGTAAGTCGTACCCCCGTTAGAGAAGCCTTAAAACAACTGGAGTTAGATGGTTTGGTTGAGAATTTACCTAATAGAGGAGTTATAGTTAAGGGAATAACTAAACAGGACATACAGGATATATATACCATAAGAATAGCAATGGAAGGAATAGCTGTAAAATGGGCTATTGAGAGAATGAGTGAAGAAGATTTAGAAAGATTAAAGGAATTATTTGAACTTATGGAGTTTTATACCTTTAAAAAAGATGTTGATAAGATTGCTGAACTTAATACTCAATTTCATGAATTAATATATAACTCAACTAAAAGTAGATATCTAGAGCATATTTTGAAGGATTTTCAATACTTCATGAAAATACCTAGATATAAATCCTTAAGAACTAAGGGAAGACTAGAGGAAGCTTTACAAGAACATAGAGCAGTTTTAAATGCATTTATTAAAAGAGATGTAGATGAAGCTGTTAATGCCATTTTAAAACATGTAAATGCATCAAGGGAAAATGCTGAAAAAGCATAAAGACTATCTAGATGGATAGTCTTTATCTTTGTTTTCAATTTTATTAAAGATGGGAGGTAAAATATTGACTGAAGAAAGAAGAAAAAAAATTTTAGATATATTGAATACTATGGATGAACCTATTACAGGATCACAGCTTGCAAAAAAATTTGATGTAAGTAGACAAGTTGTCGTTCAAGATATAGCTGTACTTAGAGCAAAGGGTATAAATGTAATGGCAACATCAAATGGATATTATATACCTAAGAATAAAAGTCATAGTAAAGATATTGAAACAATAGTTTGTAAGCATGATGGTTATCAATCTATAGAAGATGAACTTAAAATTATAGTTGATATGGGTGGAAAAATCTTAGATGTAATAGTTATGCACCCTGTATACGGAGAAATAAGATGTCCACTTATGATAAATAGTAGATATGATTTAGATAAATTTCTTGAAAAGTTAAAAAATGAGGAGGCAGAGCCTTTAGCTTCTTTAACAGATGGAGAACATATCCATACCATAGAAATTCCAAATAAAAAAATATTTAAGATAATAAAGAATAGATTAAAGGAAAAGGGAATATTAATAGGGGATTGATATCCATAGCTTTTTTTTATATAATAGTGACAAGACAGCTGTAAATACAAAATATACAATGGGATTTTGAGGGGAGATTGTTATGGATATATAAAAATTCTAAAGAAAATAAAAAGATTAAAATAGGGAAAACTTGAAATTATAGTGGATACAGAAATTGTGTAGAGAGGTGACACAGATGAAAAAAAGTGGTTTTAAAAAGTATATAACTAAGGCATTAAATGGTATGGCACTTGGCCTGTTTGCATCACTTATTATTGGGCTTATACTTAAACAGATTGGAGACTATACGGGATTAGTTCAGCTTACCACATTTGGACAAGTAGCCCAGTTTATGATGGGGCCTGCAATAGGTGCAGCAGTTGCCTACAGTGTGGGAGCACCACCGTTAGGAATTTTTGCAGCACTAGTGGCAGGGGCTATAGGAGCAGGTACTATATCATCTAAAGAAGGAGTATTTGTTATAGCTATCGGTGAACCAGTAGGTTCCTTTATAGCAGCTCTCATAGCTGCAGAGTTTTCTAAGCTTATATCAGGAAAAACAAAGGTAGATATAGTATTAGTACCTGCTGCAACAATTATAGTAGGAGGACTTGTAGGAATATTTTTAAGTCCCCTTATAGCTCAGTTTATGAAGGGGCTTGGAGCCATAATAAATAGAGCTACAGAATTACAGCCAATACCTATGGGCATAATAATAGCTACCCTTATGGGTATGATACTCACTTTACCTATAAGTAGTGCCGCTTTGGCAATTTCTTTAGGTTTGAGTGGATTAGCAGCAGGGGCATCTACAATTGGATGTGCAACTCAAATGATTGGTTTTGCTATAGCTAGCTATAGGGAAAATGGAGTAGGAGGTTTTATAGCCCAAGGTATTGGAACATCAATGCTTCAAGTACCTAATATTATAAAAAATCCCCTTATATGGATTCCTCCTACATTGGCAAGTGCTATACTAGGGCCTCTAGCGACCTATGTTTTTCAAATGGAGAACAATAGCATAGGAGCAGGAATGGGAACAAGTGGATTAGTCGGTCAATTTGGTACTATTGCAGTCATGGCAGAGAAAATGCCAATGGGAAAAATTTTACTGAATATTGGATTATTACATTTTATTTTACCTGCTATTTTAACATTGGCAATATCTGAATTTATGAGAAAAAAGGGGTATATAAAATATGGAGATATGAAAATAGAAGGATAATAGAGTATATAAGCCTATGAAAATTTAATAATTTTCATAGGTTTTTTGTTTAAAGAAGATTATAAATGTATATATAAAAAATGGAAAGTAAATACAAATATATTTCAAGAAAATATTAAAATATACTTGACAAAGAAAATATATGAGTTATAATTATAATTGTAATAAGTACAAATTTAAAATGATTACAAAATAATTAAAGGAGTTGAAGGAGAGTCTTTCCGACCAAAATGACTATTAATAATGTAAGTGAGTATTTAAAAGAACATGATATTAAGCCTTCACTTCAAAGAATAAAAATATTTGAATATTTAATTCACAATGAGAATCATCCAACAGTAGATACAATATATAAAGAATTAGTTAAAGAAATTCCCACCCTTTCCAAGACTACAGTTTATAACACTTTAAGTCTTTTTATGGAAAAGGGCATAGTTAGAGTAATAACAATCGAAGAAAATGAAACTAGATATGATGCTGATACTGATTTCCATGGACATTTCAAATGTGAAGATTGTGGAAAAATATTAGACTTTGATATTAATATTCCACAGCTTAATGAAGATGTTTTGAAGGATTTTAATATTACAGAAAAGCATGTATATTTTAAAGGCAAGTGTAAAAGCTGCCTCAATAAATAAATTTATTAAATATATTTTGTATAAGGAGGATTTTTAACTATGGCAAGTGTAAAAGGAACTAAAACAGAACAAAATTTATTAAAGGCCTTTGCTGGTGAATCTCAAGCTAAGAATAGATATACTTTTTTTGCTGAGAAAGCCAGAGAAGAAGGTTATGAGCAAATAGCAGAATTGTTTGAAGAAACTGCTTTAAATGAGCAAGCCCATGCACAAAAATTCTTTAACTTCTTAGAAGGTGGACCTCTTGAGATTACTGCTGTATATCCAGCTGGTAAAGTAGGTACTACAGCTGAAAACTTAAAGGCTGCAGCAATGGGAGAAAATGAAGAACATGCAGAAATATATCCAGAGTTTGCTAAGGTAGCTAGAGAAGAAGGATTCCCACAAATAGCAGCTGCCTTTGACTTAGTTGGAAAGGCAGAAGTAGAGCATGAAAAGAGATACTTAAAGCTTCTTAAAAACGTAGAAGAAGGAAAGGTATTTAAGAAAGAAGAAACAACTAGATGGAAATGTAGATACTGTGGATACGTTCATGAAGCAGAAGAAGCTCCAGGCAAATGTCCACTATGTGGATATGATAAAGCTTACTTTGAGATAAAAGAAACTAATTACTAAAATTTAATATAACAAGTTATTAGGACTAGTCCAATGGGCTAGTTCTTTTTATGATTCATGAGAAATTATATTCATTATAAAACTGTGGCTAAAATATAATTTCTATTATGGATTTTAACAAAATCCACAGGAAACCTAATTTATTTAAATTGAAGGTTTTGTTTTTTTATTATAAAAGGTTTTTAAAAACATATCTAGAATACAATAAATACTATGGATTTGTATAAGCTTTTTAAGAAAGAATAATGGGTATAATAAACACTGTAAAGGAACATATATAAATAGAGAGGTGAAAAATATGAAAAATGGTAGGAGAATAATTATTGGAGTAATTGTCATATTGATATTTATGATATTAACTTCCTTTAATACTATTATTGATTTTATTACCGATTATAAATGGTTTTTAGAATTAGGTTTTGATAAAGTATTTTTAACGAAGCTCATGACCCAACTTAAAATTGGTATTCCAATGTTTTTAATTACTACAATACTTATTTACCTATATCTAATGTCAATTAAAAAGGATTATTATAAAAATGTAAAATCAGTACATAGGACAGTTCCAGAAAAAAGAATAAATCAAATAGCCCTATTGGGAGGCATATTTTCAGGTTTCGTAACTAGTATAACCGTTGCTGGAAATCTATGGTTTGATATATTAAGATTTTTCAATTCCACAAGCTTTGGTGTGGCCGAGCCTATCTTTGGAAATGATATTTCTTTTTACATATTCAAATATCCTCTAATAGGAAAGATATATTATATGCTCATAAGCTTTATAATACTTTTGGCAGTAATAACAGTAATATTCTATGGAATAATGGTAACCTTTAGAAGCCCAATTTTAGTAGATAAAGATATGATGGGGGAAGATAATCTTGGAAGAAGACAAATAAATCTAGATAATGGTAAGAGACTATTGGATATTGCTATAAGGCAGCTAACTATTCTAGGATTTATATTCTTTGTTATATTAGGATTTGGATATATTATAAGGGCGTATGATTTACTCTACTCTTCTAGGGGAATAGTATATGGAGCAGGTTATACAGACATAAAGGTTACACTGCTAAAATATAGAGTTATTATGATACTAGCCTTTATATCAGCCATAATATTTCTAATAGGAATGAGAAGGAAAAAACTTAGATTAGCCCTATCGGTGCCTGCACTTATGATTGTAGTAGGAATACTAGGAAATCTTATAGCTGCTGGGATTCAAAGTTATATAGTATCCCCCGATGAGATATCAAAGGAAGAAAAGTATATTAGTTATAATGTAAAACACACTCAAAAAGCCTATGGTTTAGAAAATGTAGAGGAAAAAGATTTTCCAGCCAATGAAGACCTTACAAGGGAAGATATAGACGCTAACCAAGAAATTATAAATAATATAAGGATAAATGACTATAGACCCACAAGGTTAGTTTATAACCAAAAGCAAGGTATTAGATTTTACTACGATTTTAATGATGTAGATGTAGATAGATACTTTATTGATGGTAAATATACACAGGTGTTTTTAGCTCCCAGGGAGCTAAATCAAGACAGTATAGCACAAGATGTACTTACCTTTATTAATAAGCATTTAAAATACACCCATGGATATGGTATAGTAATGTCTCCCGTAAATAAAGTAACTGTAGAGGGTTTACCTGACCTTACTATAAAAAATATACCTCCTGTAACAGAGGCGGAAGGATTTAATGTGGAAAGACCAGAAATATATTTTGGAGAATTAACTAATGATTTTATTATAGTCAATACTGAGGAAAAGGAATTTGATTATCCAAAGGGTGAATCCAATGTATACTCAACCTATGAAGGAAATGCAGGAATAAGATTAAATGGCATTAATAAACTGCTCTATGCCTATAAACAGAAAAGTTTAAAGATGCTTTTATCAAACAATATAACTTCCGATAGTAAAATAGTCTTATATAGAAATATAAATGAAAGAGTTAGAAAGATTATGCCCTTTATACAATATGATTTAGACCCTTATATTGTTTTAAATGAAGGGAAGTTATACTGGATAATTGATGGATATACGGTAAGTACTAATTATCCATATTCAGAGCCCCTTGAGGAATCAAATATAAACTATATAAGGAATTCCGTGAAAATAGTTATAGATGCATATAATGGAGATGCCACCTATTACATAGTAGATGAAAATGATCCAATAATAAAAACCTATGAAAAGATATTCCCACAATTATTTACACCTATAAGTGAGATGCCAGAAGGAATAAAGGCCCATATAAGATATCCTAGAGTATTATTTGATATCCAAGCTGATATATATAGAAGATATCATATGGATGATCCAAGGGTTTTCTATAATCAAGAGGATGAATGGGATATAGCCATGGAACAATATTATGAAGAATCTCAGGTTATAGAATCGAATTATCTAATGATGAAGCTTCCAGAAGAAGAAAGGGAGGAATTTGTACTTTCTATACCATTTACCCCAAAGGATAAGAAGAATATGACAGCCCTTCTAGTAGGAAGAAATGATGGAGAAAACTATGGAAAGCTGTTGGTGTATAAATTACCTAAGAGTAAAAATATATATGGGCCTATGCAAATAGAAAATAAAATAGACTCCAATGATGAAATATCTAAGGAATTTACACTTTGGAGTCAGCGGGGATCTAGGGTAATCAGAGGTAATCTTTTAATAATACCAATAGAAGACTCCCTATTATATGTGGAGCCTATATACCTTCAAGCAGAAAATACTGAGAGTCTACCAGAAGTAAAAAGGGTAATAGTAGGATATGGAGATACAATGGTTATGGAAGATACCCTTGAAGAAGCACTGGAAAAAATATTTGGAGGAGTAGAAGTTCCAGAGCCTGAAAGCCCTGACTTAGAAACTCCTATAGGTGAAGATGAAAGTATTAGTCAATTAATCATAAGGGCTAATACAATATTTGAAGAAGCAACGGAAGCTCAAAGACAAGGGGATTGGGCAGAATATGGTAGATTAATAGAAGAATTAGATCAAGTATTAAAAAGACTTAATGAAATAAGTGGAGTAGGGACAAATGAGGTACAAATCCCAGAAGAAATAGATGAAGATATTGATCTATAAAACTGACCCTCTAATTTTAGAGGGCCTATAACTTATACATATGATATAATTAGGTCATAATGAATATATATGTAGATAAATAGTAAAACGGTGGTGTTAATTTAATGAAGGAAGATAAAAACTTAGCTATTGGGGTTTTTGATTCTGGAATGGGAGGAATAAGTGTATTAGCTCAGATAATAAAACAAATGCCCAATGAAAAATTCATTTATTACGGTGATTCTTTAAATGCTCCCTATGGAGTAAAAACACCTGAAGAAGTTAAGAAATTATCTAAAAATATATGTGATTTTCTTATAAAAGAGGGAGTAAAGACCATAGTAGTGGCATGTAACACAGCAACCAGTGCAGCCATAAAGGAAATTAGGGATATATATGACATACCTATTATAGGAATGGAGCCAGCCCTTAAACCGGCTGTGGAATTGAATCCAAAGGGAAAAATAATAGTAATGGCTACTGAGATGACACTTAAGGAAAAGAAGTTTGCAAAACTCATGGAAAGATACGGCAAAGAAGCAGATATTGTTAAGATACCTTGTCCCAAATTAGTAGAGCTAGTTGAGGATGGTGTATTAGAAGGCAAAGTTATGGAAGAAACCATAAGAAATTGTTTAGGAGATATAAAATATGAAGAAATATCATCAATAGTTTTAGGATGTACCCACTTTGTTTTCCTTAGAGATTCGATTAGAAATATAGTAGGAGATAAGGTGAAGATTATTGATGGTAACGAAGGAACAGCTAGACATCTACAAAATATTCTTCAAGGAAGTGATATGTTAAATACAGATAAGAGGGAAGAAGTAGATATTACTATATATAATTCAAAGGAAGATAAAGAAATAATAGATCTATCAAAGAAACTCCTACAGTTTAGCTTGAAAAAGTTAGAATATTAATAAAAAAATGAAAACAAAGAAATAGAATGCTTTTTCTTGTAAAAATAGATGAATTATTATAAAATATTCTCATTGCAAAACTCTTTATGAAGATGGTGAAAAAAGATGACAAAATTGATAAAGCTAATCAAGTCCCTATTTTCAAGAAAAGAGAAAAAAGATGACCTAGGTTCATACTTATTATATTCTCATATTATGAAGACTACATCAAAGAGAAATAGATAATTACATATATTATTAAGAGGAGACGATTTATGGAAAACATAGATCCACAAATCATAGAATATGTAAAAGAAAAAATTGATGAAATAATAAGTGAAAATCCAAATATAAATGAAGACAGACAGAAAATAATTAGACTTAGATATGGATTAGATGATAAGGGTCCTTTAAAAATAAGGGACATTGCTAAGGTTATGGAGATATCTCCCAAAAAGATGAAATCGGAAATAGAGGCTATTGAAAGGATAATATTCAATAAGCTAAAGAAGGAAATTTAGGCCTAGAAGACCATAGGCCTAAATCTTTTACCTATTTACTTGCCTTAAGTTTTTAAGTTCCTCTGTGGACATATTATCTAAATAATATGACTTTCTTGCGAATTCTTGTCTTGTAATAATTCCTTTATCAATAAGGAGTTCGATAAGTGTTGCTATAGCTAACGTGTTCCTATAATCAACTTCCTTCATATCTCCTATTTTTGCATAAATATCGATTTTATTAATATTCATGATTTCAGCCCCTTTATATAGTTTTTCTAAATTGAGTATAACCAATGGTCAAAGTTGGTATACTAATAAAACTATAGAATATAGATTTAAATTATTAGATGAAGGGGATTTGCACCAAATTTATTCAAAAAATTAAAAACTTTAATAAAAAGCATCTTGCAAAAGATTATATTATATGCTAAAATACGGAAAAACCTATTAAAAAACTATGAAGGGAAATAGTAAGTAGGCAGGTTATTATAGAGAGTCGACGGTTGGTGAAAGTCGATATAACTACCTATTGAATCCATCCTGGAGTTGTTAAGCTGAAAATCAAGTAGGCTTAAACAGTTAGCAACTGTTAAAATGCTTAAAGAAGGACTAATTAATAGTCAATAAGGGTGGCAACGCGGGAATAAGCCTCTCGTCCCTACTGGGGATGAGGGGTTTTTTGTATTGTGAATAATAATCTAAAGAACTTTAAGGAGGGAATCAGATGCTAGATATCAAAAGAATACGAAATGACTTTGAACAAGTAAAGGCATTGATAGAAAAAAGAGGTAAAGGAGATTTTGGATTAAGTGAAGTAGTTAAGCTAGATGAAAAGAGAAGAGAAATCCTGGGACAATTAGAGCAAATGAAAAACAGACAAAATACAGTGTCTAAAGAAATTCCAAAACTAAAAAAAGAAGGCAAAGATGTATCAGAAATCCTTACTGAAATGAAAGAACTTTCTTCTAAGATTAAAGAAATGGATAATGAAGTAAAGGAAGTAGAAGGTAAAATTCAAGAACTTTTATTAGGTATACCGAATACACCTCGTTACGATACTCCTGAGGGAAATAGTGATGAAGATAATGAACTTGTAAAAACTTGGGGAGAGCCAACTAAGTTTGACTTTGAAAGCAAAGCCCACTGGGATATAGGAGAAGAACTAGGAATATTAGATTTTGAAAGGGCAGCAAAGATAACTGGTTCAAGATTTACAGTATATAAAGGCCTTGGAGCTAAGCTTGAAAGAGCAGTTATTAACTTTATGCTTGATCTGCATATAGATGAACATAACTTTGTAGAAATACTTCCTCCATTTATGGTTAATAGGGATAGTATGACAGGAACAGGACAGCTACCAAAGTTTGAAGAAGATATGTTCCACCTTCCAAGTAAAGATTATTTCTTAATACCTACTGCGGAAGTACCAGTTACTAACCTTTACATGAATGAAATACTAGAAGCAGATCAGCTTCCTATTTATCATACTGCATATACTCCATGCTTTAGAAAGGAAGCGGGTTCAGCCGGTAGAGATACTAGAGGACTTATACGTCAGCATCAATTTAATAAAGTAGAGCTTGTAAAATTTGCAGCGCCGGATAAATCATATGAAGAGTTAGAAACTTTACTTAAGGCTGCAGAAGAGGTATTAAAGAGATTAGAAATTCCCTATAGAGTAGTAAGACTATGTGGAGGGGATTTAGGCTTTAGCTCAGCTATGACCTATGATATAGAGGTTTGGATGCCAAGCTATGATAGATACCTAGAAATATCTTCATGTAGTAACTTTGAAGACTATCAAGCTAGAAGGGCCAATATTAGATTTAGACCAGAGCCAAAGGGTAAAGTGGAATATGTACACACTCTAAATGGTTCTGGACTGGCAGTAGGTAGAACTGTAGCAGCTATTTTAGAAAACTATCAACAAGAAGATGGGTCAGTAATTATTCCAAAGGCTTTAAGACCATACATGGGTGGATTAGAAAAAATAACTAAATAAAAATTATAAAGGCCAGGAGTTAAAAAACTATATCCTGGTCTTTATCTGTAATTAGACAGTGGTCAATTGAATATTATTATGTTATATTTAAGAAAAAAAGGAATGATAATATGTCAAAGAAATTTACAAGACTCATAATACTCTTTATACTTTCTATGTTACTAGTGATGTCATGTGCCATAGAGAATAAAGAAACAAAAGAGCACCAAGACATTAGCATAGATAAGGAAATAAAAGATAAAAAACTTACACAGTACAATATCCAAATAGAATTTGACCCTGATAATCAGACTGTAAGTGGTTTGCAAAATACTATCTATACTAATAATGAGGATGTAAACCTTAATAATATATATTTTCATCTATATCCTAATGCCTTTAAAAGTAAAGAAACTGTACCCTTTTTATTTGACGATTTTAATAATGCCTATCCCAATGGCTTCAGTGAAGGATATATAAATATTGAAGAAATTAGTGTAAATGGTGATAGGGCAAACTATAGCATAGAAGGCAAGGGAGATACTATACTAAAAATCCAATTAAATCAAGAGCTTGAGCCAGGAGAGAATATTACTATAGATATGAAATATTTAGTGAAACTTCCACCGGCCACTGAAAGATTTGGATTTGGACAGGAAACCTTTAATTTTGGCAATTGGTATCCAGTGGTTGCAGTATACGACGATGAAGGATGGAATATAGACCCATATTATTCCATAGGAGACCCCTTTTACAGTGATGTGGCTAATTATAATGTTATCATTGAAGCTCCAGAGGATATAACAATAGCTGCCACAGGGGAAGTAGTAGGCATAAAAAATAATGAAAATAAAAAAAACTGGAATATAAGTGCGAAGGCAGTGAGAGATTTTGCCTGGGTAGCAAGCAAGTATTTTAAGGTAGTTGAAAGTGAAGTAGATGGGATTAAACTTAAAAATTATATAATAAATAATGGAGATCTCGATGAAGAAACTATTGATAGGGCTGTAGAATATACTAATAACTCTATAAAGACCTTCAATAAAGTATTTGGTAAATATCCCTATAAAGAGTACTCCGTTGTGCAAACAAACTTTCCAAGTGGTATGGAGTATCCAGGAATAGTTTTTATTGGAAAGCAGTATTATGATAAACGCTATAAAAACTTTCTTGAAACACTAATAGTTCATGAGACGGCCCATCAATGGTGGTACTCTGCCGTTGGAAATGACCAAGTAGACGAGGCTTGGCTTGATGAGAGCTTTGCATCCTACTCAGAAGTTATTTATTATGATGAAATATATGGAGAAAGTGTGGGAGAAAAATATCACCTATATGAAAATGAAAAAAGATACGAGGAAATAGAGGATTCTATAGAGGATAAAAGTATATTAAAGGCACTTAACGAATTTGAAGGATGGAATGACTATGGTCTACTAGTTTATACTAAGGGAGCTATTTTAATTGATGAAATAAAGGATAAGTATGGAAAAGATAAATTTTACAAAATTCTCAATACCTATTATAATAAATATAAGTATGAAATAGCCTCAACTGAGGATTTTATCGATATTTGTGAAAGTGTAACTGGAGAAGAACTTGGTGACTTTTTCAATCAATGGCTAAAGGGGGATGTAAAGGGTGGAAATTAAAATAGAAAAAGAAGTTAAAGAATATATGAAGAAAAAGAATAAAGACACCTTATGCCTGGACTATCACCAAAGTACCTGTTGAGTTAATCCACCTCTTCCATACGTGTCTATGGAAAAACCTAAAAAGCTTGATAAATTTTACGAATATAAAGTAGATGGAATAACTGTTTATGTAAATAAATTGATAGAAGCAAAGGATAGGGGATTAGAACTAAGACTTTCTGGAATATCTATATTTAAATCAATACAGGTAAGTGGAGTAAAGCTAGACCTATAGATAATCTATAAAACTGTGAAAAATTAAAAAAATGAATAAAAATAGCTTATTAACATAAAATATTACCAATTACGCTAAAACATACAGATTGAACTAATGGCATTTATATGGTACTATATAACGTGACATTAAAAATAATTAGCACCTGTAGCTCAGTAGGATAGAGCAGTGGTTTCCTAAACCGCGTGTCGGGGGTTCGAATCCTCTCAGGTGCACCATGACTATAACCCTGTATTTCTTGAAAATCAAGGAATACAGGGATTTTTGTGTTTTTGGGAAATTGTTAATTAGTTAAAAAGTAAAAGACATTAATAGGTACAGATGAATTTATAATATTTATTTATGTCGAAACAAGTCGAATGAAATATAGAGGAATCTATGAAAACATAAGGAAATACATATAAGAAAAGAATACAGCATATACTTTAAAGATTTTCCTAAGGTAGAGTTTAATTTAAAATAAGGACAAGAATAGGGGGAGGAATTATGGAGGAAATTAAAATAGTTTACAATAGGAAATTATTTTTTAGTATTATAATTGGTATTGCATTTATTAGCTGGATAAGTTTAGGCATTATTCCAACTATCTTGATTTTAGGTGGATTATATTTTATATTTTTATATAAAAAACCAATGAGATTTGATTGGATTATAAAGCCATTAATAATTTTTCATTTGCAAAAAAAGGGGATTAAACTATATCCCTATGAGAAGGAAATTCCTTGGAAGGATATTGATACATATTATGTTGAATTCGGTTTTTTTACATATTACCTCTGTATAAAATTAAGAAAAGATATAGTGATGACTCAAGAAAGAAAATCATTTTATAAAAAATTAAAAGAATCAAATATTTTAAATGAAACTAATGAATGGGATAAAATAATAAAATATCCTTATAATTTCATAACAACTTCAACTAATGAATTAAAATCTAAAATTGAAATGTTTTTAAAGGAGTATTCTAAATATTATTTGGAAAGATCACAAGATAGATTAGAAATCCATAAAAGTATAGATACAATTATTTGGGCTGGAATAGGTGGCTTATTTTTTATTAATATGTTAGGAAAAAATGCCATAGTTTTCATTGTAACCTGTTTGATAAGTATACCTATTATTTTTTATTTTATTATGAAAACAAAAAATACTCCCTATTTAGTTTTTACAGAAAAAGGATTTGAATTACCCCAGGTAAATTTTAAGCTTGATTGGAATGTGATTAAATTAATAGAAGTACAAACAGGAACAAGGGATACGCCCGGAGCCTTAATCATTTGGTTTAATGATATTGAAACCTTTATAAAGGAAAATCCATATTTCTTTTCATTAAGTGGGGATATATTATTAGATTATGATGAAGAAAAATTTAAAAAAACAGGAAGATTAAGGGTTAAATGTTCAAAAACAGAATTAGGAGAAGATAGATTAAGAGAAGAATTTCAAAAATATATTGATAAATATGGTCAAGTAACTACTCAAGGAGAAAATATTCAGAAGTATAATAAAGAAGAAATGTATAAGTCTATTTATCCTGAAGGGGATATAAATGGTGAAATGGAGAATTCAACTAATGAAATAGAAAATAACCAGAGTATAGAGTTAGAAAAGGTAGACATAAAAGACAATACAATTATAAATATATCAGAGGAAAAAAGTGAGGTTTTATCTGAAGATAAAACTATAGTAGACCCTTTAGAAAACCAAGAAGCAGAATACAATTTAGAACTTCAAAAACTTGTAGAAATTCAGTTTAAATCACAAAACACCTTTAAAGAGATGATTCTTTTAAAAGAAGAAGGGGAGTATTGTTTAGCAGTAAGGGTAGAAGGTTTAAGATTAGATGGCTACTGTATTTTCTTGAAAAATCAAATTAGAACTTTATCTTATTGTTCTGATTTTTACAACGAGCTACTTCAAAAAGAATATTATTTCAAATTAAATACAGCACCCTATATAGACCTTGAAAAATGGGAGAGAATTTTTAACAGTTATCAAGTAAGAAATCATTTTATAGAAATAAATACTCTAAATGAAAACTATAAAGGAAAAATTAAAGAGCTATCAGAAGGAAGAATGATATTAGATACATTGAAAATAAAAGATAAGGGAGCCTTTGAATCTATATCCATCGATTTAAACTCAATTACCATGACATCCTTTGAAACCTCTGAATTAATGCTTTTGGAAAAATATTGCTCCTAAATATGAAAAAAGAGGTAAAAAAGGACCGTGTTATGGAAAATGTATTTACAAATATCACATGATGTAAGTTTCTAGAAACAATAAAAATAACAAAGGATTACCTTATCATGATCATGCTTTTTGACCTGTCGTTAACTTGGTTTTACAGTAGCTAATACAGTATTGATAACGTTATATTATATAGGTTTAGTAGACATCAGAAAGCTAATATTTAGTAATAATCTGGCGTAGTTAAGCTTAAAACTTAGATAACATTTTTACAAGGTATAGTTTTATTTTAAGGTAGTACCTTCAATGAAGGGGTTTGCTTTATATTATATTGATAACTTATTGGAAAAGTGAATTACATTATGAACAAATCAAAGGGGAGTATAAAATGTCATGGAAAGAAGATTTAATGACTGTTATAGAAGATAAGTGGTCTATTGGAGATATATTTACATTGAATGAGATTTATGAACTAGAAGAATATTTTTTAAAACTATATCCAGAGAATAATAATATTAAAGACAAACTGAGACAAACTCTTCAATATTTAAGAGATGATGGAATATTAGAGTTTATAGATAATAATGGTATCTATAAAAGGATAGAATAAATTTTAAAACTTTATAGGATGTAAGAGGTAAGATTTAAATTATTCCATTTATTACTGGAATTACAACAGTTAATAATAAAAAAGATTCTTTACGTGGACACCCTCACTTATACAATCAGTTAAAGAAGATATTAATTGCTAAAGGAAAATGGAAAGACCTTTAGAAAATGCTTTAAATGACTTAATAAACTGAACAGCTTTTTTTAAAAGGCCTTTTTTTATAGATAATGTTTAAGGAGGTGATCTTGTGAGACTTATAAATAATAAACTATTAATTATAATTGAATTCATAGTGTTTCCATTGTTAATCATATATAACCTATTTATATCGAAGAATACTCAACTTGCCAATATACTTCTTCTTGTCTACTCTGGTTTGTATCTGATAGATTATCATTATCCTAAAATTCAAAGGTTATTCAAAAAGGCAAAAAAATAAAGAAGGAAATCTTTAGATATACTATAAGATTTGTTTCTTTATTTTTATCAAACTACTTTTATACCAACTATGGCCCCTTATATTAAGGGGTTATTCTTTTGTTTTTGTAAAACTGAAATTTATTTTTATATATTTAAGTATTCATTTATTATTTAATAATAGAAATTGCACTATAAATTAAAAGAACTCCCATAACTATATTAAACTGCCTTTCATATTTTGATAAAAACTTATTAAAAAAAGAACCGAATAAGGCCCAACATGATGTTGATATCAAACTAAGAAAAGATAAAAAAATTGAAGAAAGAATCAAAGATAAACTAGATTTATAAAAGGGAATAATAAAGTTGGATGCTACAGTTATACCATAAAGAATAGCCTTTGGATTGACAAATTGCATAGTCACACCAGTAATAAATAAATTTGATTTATTTTCATCTAGTTTAGTATTATTAGATTTGCTAATATCACCATCTGATATTTCCCTATTATCCTCCTCATCAATTTCCTCTTTTTCTTCTTTACTATTCATGATTTTAAAAGCTAAGTACATCATATATGCTGATCCCAATATACCCATAAATATTTTAACTTTAGGCATTATATTAAAAAGTATAAGGTTAAAATAATTACATAAAATCATAATGATAAAAAAGCCTGTAAAAACACCTAGAGTAAAATTCAAAGTTTTTTTATAACCATATTTAATAGCATTTGCCATGGACATTATATTGTTAGGACCAGGAGTAAAGGTTACAACAAAGATATATGAAAGAAATGCACTTAAATTTAACATAAAATAATCCTCCTTTCAAATTTGTGTGTTATAATGTACAAAAAGTACACTATAAAGTATTGATTAATATATTATACATTATATATCCCATAACTTACAAGATGAGGGAGATGAATTTCATGAAAAATTTAAATTCTATTATATCAATGAATCTAAAGCATATTAGAGAAGAGAAAAAATTAAGCTTAGATAAGGTAGCTGAAATGACAGGTGTCAGTAAAAGTATGTTAGGCCAAATCGAAAGAGGTCAGTCAAATCCAACCATTACAACAGTATGGAAAATTGCCAATGGGCTTAAGGTGTCCTTTACCTCTCTTTTGAATCAACCAGAATCAGATGCCGTTATAGTTGCCAAAGAGAATATTGAGCCAATGATTGAAGATGATGGGAGGTATAAATTATATCCATTTTTCCCCTATGAAGATGGAAGAAGGTTTGAAGTATACAAAGTAGAAATGGAAAAGGGTGGATATTTAAGTTCAGAGCCCCATATGCAAGAAACCTATGAATTTATTACTGTATTTGACGGTGAGATAACAATTACAGTAGATAATGAAAAATATACTGTAAAAAAAGGGAATTCAATAAAATTTAGAGCTGATAAGCCCCATTCATACCATAATTCAGGAAATGAATTAACAAGGATAAGTATGGTCATATATTATCCAAAATAAACTTTAGATAGACCAGTACATTTTTCCTATATACTTATAATAAAAGGATATAATTAGACAATGTTTCACATGGAACATTAAATTTCTACTTTTTATGACTTTATCCAAAGGAGGATTTTTATATTTCGTAGAGAAAGGTTATTGCATGAATAAAATATTTATATAATCTATATTGAGATTATATGATTTGGAGGGATTTATATGTCCATAGAATTGCTTCATGTTTATAGGGGAAATTGTGTAGAAAGTATTCATAGGGGAGATATTGTAGGGGTAGATAATAAAGGGCAAGTTTTATTTTCATATGGCAATAAGGATAAAAGAACTTTTTGGCGTTCTGCTGCCAAACCTTTTCAAATAATTCCTATGGTGGAAGCTGGAGGAGTTGAAAAATTTGGTTTCAATGATAAAGAACTTGCCCTCATGACCTCATCCCATGGAGGGGAAGTAGAGCATATTGGCATATTAGAATCCATATTAAATAAAATTGGCAAATCCGTGGAAGATTTAGATTGTGGCATATCAAGGCCCATGTATGAGAAGGAATACATAAGACTTTTGAGAGAAAATATACCATTTTCTCAAGGCAATAACCCTTGCTCAGGTAAACATAGTTCTATGTTGGCCTATGGAATTTTAATGGGATTTGATTTGAATAATTATATCGATAAAAATCACCCAATTCAAAGGAAAATGCTTAATATAATCTCAGAAGTAACATCCATAGATGCTAAAGATATAGATATTGCAATTGATGGATGTGGTGTACCTGTTTTTGGACTTCCTATTTACAATATGGCATTGGCCTATGCACAACTTTCAGGTCTCTTCGATGGTAATGAAAAAAGGAGTAATACATTTAAAAGAATATCAAATGCAATGACTGCATATCCATATTATGTGGCAGGCACATCAAGATTAGATACAATTCTTATGGAAGAAACTAAGGGGAACATATTAGCAAAACTTGGAGCAGAATCGGTTTACTGTATGAGCATAATGAACAAGGGTATTGGCATAGCTTTAAAAATAGAGGACGGTAACTATAGGGCCTTAGATTTGGTTGTAACGGAGTTATTATATAGACATGAATACATAGATTATAAAGAATATGCAAACATTAAAGCTAGGTTAAAATTAGAAGTTACTAATCATCGAAAAGAGGTTGTTGGTTTCTATAAAACTGTATTTTAGATAGGCGAAAAAAATAAAGATTAAATAACCCCATTTTCTATTTGATTTTTCAAATAGGGTGGGGTTTTTAAATTAGTTTTTTGGGTAAATATAAAAAAACTTTTCATAAAATACAATAAGAATAACAATATTTTATATAAAACCTGAAAATGCAAGAAAGGAAGTTTAATATGACAAAGAAAAAGTGCTGTGGCAAATGGAAGAAGAAGGGAAAGTACTGCAAAAACTGCCCATTATTAAATGAGGAAAAGTCTAAGAAAAATAAAAAGAATGGCAAAAAGAAAAAGAAGAAATAATTAATATAATCTAAAGAAGTGGGCTTAAGGAAAAGTAAATAACCAATCATATTTGTAAATAATATACAGTTGTAAGGTGATTGATTTTATGATATACTAAACTTTGCAAATAATTATATCAACTTTATTATAGTAAACCTAGGTGTTTATATGGATGAATATTTTATGAAAGAGGCCTTACAAGAAGCAAGGAAGGCCTATGATCTTGGGGAAGTTCCAATAGGAGCTGTTATAGTAAGGGATAATGAGATAATAGCCAGAGGCCATAATTTAAAGGAAACAAATAATGATCCTACAGCCCATGCTGAGATTATTGCAATAAGAAAGGCTTCAAAGGCATTGAATAGCTGGAGATTGACAAATTGTGATTTATATGTTACAATAGAACCCTGTGCCATGTGTGCAGGTTCTTTAGTGCAAGCTAGAATCAATAGGCTTATAATTGGAGCTATGGATCCTAAAGCTGGAGCAGCTGGATCAGTATACAATATAGTAAATGATGAAAGACTAAATCATAGAATAGAAGTAGTATATGGTGTTTTGGAAGAAGAATGCTCCAAGATAATGAAGGATTTTTTCAGAAGTCTAAGGAAAAAATAATATAATAACGTCTTTTAAGTTATATGGTTTATATTTTGACTTGTAAGGTATGACTTAAATCTATAAGCTATTAGCCAATAGCTGACCTAATAGAAAGACTTTAAAGAAATTTCTGGAGAGATGTCCGAGTTGGCTAAGGGGCACGCCTGGAAAGCGTGTAAGGCCGCAAGGCCCCGCGGGTTCGAGTCCCGCTCTCTCCGCCATTTTAAAAGTTTATAAAGTTTGTCGTGCTAGACGGGGAGGTAGCGGTGCCCTGTAACCTGCAAACCGCTATAGCAGGGTTGAAGTCCTATTGGAGGCGTGATGTTTGTGGAGTCTGCCCTAGATAAGTGGTGAGGATAATTGGGTCTTGCGCAATGAGAACTTATGAACCCCGCCAGGTCCGGAAGGAAGCAACGGTAAGTAAGCCATCTCATGTGCCGCGAGGTTGCCTGGTTTGAGCTAACTGTTTAGGTAACGTCTGTTGCATCATGTCGAAGATAGGTGCACGACTACATAATATACATTAAAGATACATGTGGATATATAAAATCCACATGTTTTTTTTGTTAAAAATTAATTAATACTAAGAATTCAAGACCTTTTTAAAGGATATTAAAGAACTATATAGAATATTAACAAATAGTTATTTAGAACCATATTTTTGACTATTTTTCCTGGAGGATAAATTATGCTACTTAAAAAAACTTTTAGAAATCGGCTTATAATAATATTTATATTAACAATAATTATACCCTTAATCTTTTTTGGTGGTATAACTTATATAGATATATACCAATACTTAACAAATGTTCAAAATAGAGAAGTCCTTAATCATATTAAAAATGATACAAATCTAGTAAACACATGGTTTCATGATAAAAAAATACTACTTCAATCAATAGCAACATCTTTAGGTAGTGGAATATTAAATATAAATAATAGTGAAGAAATAGAGATGTATTTAAACAAACAAAAAAACAATAAAGATGGTATATTGAGCCTTTTTATAATAAAGGACAATGGCACAAGTTATAATTCAAATTTTTGGTCCCTTGAGGATGTAGATATAGATTTTAGGGAAAGGTTTTGGTATATAGGAGCTAAGGAAAGTAATGATATATATGTAAGTAGTCCATATGAAGATATTGTTACAGGAAAAAAGGTTATGACCATATCTATTCCAATAAAAGATAAAAATGATAATTTCCTAGGTGTGGTAGGTATTGATTTTGAATTTAGTAAAATAATTGAAAAGATTGAAAAAATAAACATAATGAATAAATCTTCCTATATAGTCTTAAATAGTAATGGGGATATAGTTCATAATCAAGCATCTGAAAACTCTATAGATATAGATCATAAAGAATTTATGAAAGAAAAGTTGAAGCTCATACAAAATGATTATAATAATAAGGACTATATTGGTGTTTATACAAGCCTTGATAGCATGGACTTGGATTTAATAGTTTTTGAGGACTTATCCATATATAAAGAGTATGTTAATAAATACCTAGTAATATTTATAAGTACATTTGTCACTACAATAGTCATTGTATTTTTTTCTGTGATGTATATGTCTAAAAAAATCGCCTGGCCAGTATTTGAACTTAAAAAGGGAGTGAGAAATTTACTAAAAGGAGACCTAGATACTCGCATAAAGGAAGCAGAAGATGATGATTTTAGAGAACTTATGATGTCCTTTAATCTTATGGCACAAAGTATTAAGGATAGCTATATGGATTTAGCAAGGAAATCTAAGGAATTATTTGATAAAAATGAAGAGCTTCAGGAAATGAACATTGAGCTTGAGGCTGCATTTAATGAGCTTCAATTACTAACGGATAAATTAAACCATTCAGAAAAAAAGTATAAATCTTTAGTAGAAAACATATCGGACCTCCTATGGGTATCCGATGAAGAAGGCAATATTATATATATAAATGATTATGTCCATGATATCTTAGGATACGAACCAGAGAGTTTAATAGGACAAAACATTTCTACTATCATGTGTCCCCTACATAAGTATGAAGATTGTGAGGAGATAGTTGAACAATTTAAACATAGGGATTTTAATGGTTATGACCTATGGTTTTTGAAGTCAAATAAGATAGACAGGATAGTTATATCTGCTAATATTACAAGAATATATAATAATGGGGAAATGACGATTCAAGGAATAGGAAGAGATGTAACTGAAAAAAGAATATTAGAACAAGAACTATTAAGAAAAAATAGTAGGCTAGAAGCTTTAAATGAAGCAAGCTATTTCTTAACTTCAAAGGCAAAGATGGATAGATTATTTGAAGTTATCGTTGAAAAAATACATGGACTTATGAAATTAGAGATATGTAGTATTAGAATACTTAAAGGAAATAAGTTAGTATTAAAGGCAAGTTCTGGAGCATTAAAGGAATGTATACATAAAAATCCAATTAATGTAAACCAAGATATTATAGGCAATGCCATAAGAAAAAAAGAGCTAATAGTTTACAATGATGTTAGTGAAACTGGTGAATATAATTGGACCAGTGAATTATACAAAAATATAGATGAGATAAAGACTTTGATTTTTATTCCCCTTATACATGATGAAAAGGTATATGGGGTACTAACTGTTGGTTCTATGGAATATATTGCTAAGTCAGAAATAGAGATTTTAAGATCCTTTTCAAATCATGCAGTTGCAGCAATAGAAAAAACCAATTTATATGAGAATTTAAAGGTATTCTACTTTAAAACCATAAAAGCTTTGGCCACCGCAGTGGAGGCTAAGGATTCCTATACAGAAGGACACTCCATAAGAGTTGCAAATTATTCAAGTCTTATAGCAGAATATATGGGATTAAGTGAAACAAAGATAGAGGAAATAAATATAGCTGGGATTTTACATGATATAGGGAAAATAGGGATAGAAGATGGTATATTAACTAAGCCAGGGAAGTTAACACCGGAAGAATATGAGATAATAAAAAAACATCCTACAATAGGATACAAAATACTCAGCCCCATAGGATTATCTGAGAATATATTAAAGGGAGTTCTATTTCACCATAGAAGATATGACCTAAAGGGATATCCCAGTGATATTAGTTTAGATACCTTGCCTCTAGAGGCCAGAATAATAGGAGTTGCAGATGCCTTTGATGCAATGACAACTAATAGAGCATATAGTAAACCTAAAACTATAGAAGAAGCTATGGAAGAACTTATAAGATTTAAAGGTACTGAATTTTGTCCAGAGGTAGTAAATGTTATGAAAAACCTATGTAATAACAATAGGGGCAAACTAGAGAACATTATAAATAGTTCAGAACCAGTTATTATAGATAGCTATTGGCATTTATCTTAAATCTCCCAAAGCCACCTTTATTTATGTTATAATTTAATTCATAGAAGGGATTATAACTGAAGGTGATGAAATAAATGTCTTATAAAGCATTATATAGAAAATGGAGACCTCAAGTTTTTGAAGAAGTAGTTGGACAAGAACATATAACAATGACCTTAAAAAATCAAATAAAAAATAATAATATAGCCCATGCCTATCTCTTTTGTGGAACAAGGGGTACAGGTAAGACATCTACAGCTAAAATATTTGCTAGGGCTATAAATTGTCTTAATCCAATAGATTTTAACCCATGCAATGAATGTGAAGTTTGTAAGGGGATATTAGATGAAAGCCTAATGGATGTAGTAGAGATTGATGCGGCTTCAAATAATGGAGTAGACAATATAAGAGAGCTTAGGGAAAATGTAAAATACCCTCCCTCTAAAACCCGCTATAAGGTATATATTATAGATGAGGTTCATATGCTATCTCAAGGGGCCTTTAATGCCCTACTAAAGACCTTAGAGGAGCCACCAGAATACGTTAAATTCATACTAGCTACAACAGAACCCCATAAAATCCTTGGCACAATACTGTCAAGATGTCAAAGATTTGACTTTAAAAGGATAGATTTTAATAGCATACTAAACAGATTAAAATATATCTGCGAGAATATGGGGGTAGAAGCTGAAGAAGATGCCCTTAAACTGATAGTAAGAAATTCTGATGGTGCTGTGAGGGATGCTTTAAGCATATTAGACCAATGTCTGTCCTTTTCTGAAGGTAAACTAACCCATGAAAAGGCAGTAGAAACCTTGGGACTGGTAACCGATGAATTTTTATTTAAGTTAACCGATGCCATATATGAAGAAGATTCCAAAGGGGCTATGGGTCTAGTTGATGACCTTGTAAACAGTGGCAAGGATATTGGACAATTTGTAAAGGATCTAATAAATCATTTTAGAAACCTTATGATGACTAAGATGACTGAAAGCCTAGAAGAAGTAATAGATATGTCCAGAGAAAATATTGAGCGTCTAAAAAAGCAAGGACAAAACTTTAATGTCAATACATTAATTAGATCCATCAATATATTATCGGAGGCTGAAGCAGAGGTAAGATGGTCCAGTCAGCCAAGGATTTTATTAGAGCTTTCTGTGATAAAGCTTATACAGCCTGCATATGATAATAGCTATGAAGGTCTTTTAGATAGAATAGACAAGTTAGAGAAAAAACTTGAAAATTTTAAAATGGACAATGTAAGACCTCTAGCAATAACTAGCTATGATAATCAGAGAGAAGAAAGTAAAAAAGAAACAAATATAGAAACTAATGTGATTAAAAGAAAACCTAAAGATATTAGCAAAGATATAAAGCCTGAAAAACTAATAGCAAGAGAAGAAAATATTCCAACAGTGGACAATAAACCAGCTAACTATAACATTGAAGAAATAAAGAAAAAATGGAATAATATTTTAAATGATATAAAAAAGAAAAAGGTACAAGCCTATGCATTATTGATAGAAGGAAAAGTAGCAACAATAGAAGAGAATAGGCTCATCATATCCTTTAGAGAAGGCTATTGGTTTCACAAAGATGCAGCTAGCAAACCTGCCAATAGTGAAATAATAGAGAAGGCTATATATGATTTTACTGGTCAAAAGCTTAAAATCAAATGTGTTATGGAAGATGAGCTTAAAGATATAAGTGAACCAGAAGAGATAATAGTAGAGGAAGATAATACTGAAGAAGAAGTCAAGCAGGTAAAGGAGTTTTTTTCAGATTTTCAGGATAAACTAGAAATAATAGATGAGTAAAGGAGAACTTTAAGAATAAGAGCAATTATAATGATAATAAATTATCATATGTTATAATTAGTAATGTAATAAGAAATAAATGGAGGTATGAAGATGGGAAAAAGAAGAATGCCTGGTATGCCTGGTAATATGAATAATATGATTAAGCAGGTTCAAAAAATGCAAAAAGAGATGCAAAAGGTTCAAGCAGAACTTGAAGAAAAGGAATTAGAAGTAACTGCCGGTGGAGGAGCTATCACAGTTAAGATTAATGGTAAAAGAGAAATATTAGATATTCAAATAAAGCCTGAGGTAGTGGACCCTGATGATGTAGAAATGCTTCAAGACTTAATAGTGGCTGCAGTAAATGAAGCCCTTAGAGAAGTTGAAGAAACTGCATCTAAGGAAATGGGTAAATTAACTGGTGGTATGAATATGCCAGGATTATTTTAAGTATAGGCGAGTCTATGGACTCGCCTTAAATAATAGTGAGGTGACAATAATGCCAAACTTTGTAGCGCCGGTAGCAAAGCTCATTGAGGAATTTTCAAAGCTTCCCGGAATAGGAAGAAAGACTGCTCAAAGGCTAGCATTCCATATATTAAACTCAAATACAGATGAGGCTGAAAGCTTAGCACAAGCTATAATTGAAGCTAAGAGAAAAGTAAAGTACTGTTCTGTATGTTCAAATATCACAGATATAGATCCCTGTCATATATGTACTAGTCATAAAAGGGACAAGAGCATGATATGTGTTGTTGAGGACCCAAGGGATGTGGCGGCTATGGAAAGAACAAAGGATTTTAATGGTCTTTATCATGTACTTCATGGAGCCATTTCTCCTATGGAAGGAATAGGTCCCGATGATATAAAAATAAAGGAGCTTTTAAAAAGGCTACAAACTGATGAAGTAAAGGAAATAATACTTGCAACCAACCCGAATATCGAAGGTGAGGCCACCTCCATGTACATTTCTAAGCTAGTAAAACCAATGGGTATCAAAGTAACTAGAATAGCCCATGGTATACCAGTAGGTGGAGACTTAGAATATGCCGATGAAATAACCATCTCTAAAGCATTAGAGGGACGTAGGGAGTTATAAATTGTAATTATATTTGTCCACATCAAATAAACTTCTTTCATTTTGCAAATGTTTGAAATGAAGTAAATAAAGTAGTTGCATAAAACATGGTTTATTAGGTCTAAGAAAAGCCCTGTAAGCCATGTTTTTCTATAAGGATTTTAAAGTTAAATTATTTGGAGATTTTATGAAGTAAACATTTTATTTTAAAAAGAGGGATTACAGTAATATTATTAATATGATTGAAAAAAATTTATCTAAACAAGCAAAGTTACAAATCAAATAATCACACGTTATATTAATATTGTGTAATAAATAGGGGGAAATAATTTATGAAAAAGTATCACAACAATATCATCTCTAGTTTATATATTCTTGCTGCACTTATTATAATTATACCACTTTTAATTGTTTTGATTTCAAATAAAGGATTTTCACCATTTTTTAGTAAAGTTATAATAAGTACTTCAATTTTATGCATTGAAATGGGATTATTAATTAAAACTTATATGATGAAGAAAGAAGGTAAATCAATAGCAAAAGATATTGGTCTTATCATATGGCTTTTATTAATAATTATCTGGAGAATACTTAACTAGAAAATGAGCCTTATATTTAAAATTAAAATAGCACACATCATTCATAAAATGCTATGAAATAGCAGGGTTTAAGGAAGTCGGTTGACTTAGAGAAGCAAAACAAATTGCAGGTAAAAGATATGATGAAATATACATGTACATATTGGCCAGTGAATATGAGTCTGTTTATATAAAAGACTTAGTAGAAAAGAGAAATAAGTAAGGGGTAAAGGAATTATTAAGAAATTTATAGCTTAATAATAGTACTTTATAAAGAATAAAGAGTTCGATATAACTAAAAACATGCTCTTAAAGAATAGTAAGTATCTTTAAAAGCATGTTTTTTTGTAAAAAAATATTGACCTTAGTCTTAGACCAATGTTTATACTTAAACATATAGAAAATTTTTTTGGAGGAGTTAATATATGTCTAAAGGATATTCAATTAATGAAATAGCACAAATTTTCAATATAACTACTAATAAATTGAGATTTTATGAAAAGAAAGGGTTAGTAAAACCATCAAGGGATAAGATAAATAATTATCGTTATTATACGAAGGATGATTTAGTAAAAATTCAAACAATACTTATGTATAGAGCATTAGATTTTTCCATAAAGGATATAAAAGAAATAATAACAAAGAATTGCAAAGATAATATAGTAGACCATTTTTATAAACAATGGGAAGTATTAAATGATGAGATGGATAGATTAAGATTATTAAAAGGTTCTATTGAAGAAATAATGGATGTAATGTATGAATCTGATAATAAAGATTATATAAATAAAATAATAGAGTCTGCACAGAAAATCAATAAAGTAAGAAGTATTAAAGATAATTGGAAGGATAGATGGAATTTTGATGACTGGGCTAAAACATATGATGTATCAATTAGAAAAGATACAGGAAGTTTAAAAATATACGAAAACTACGATAAAATATTACAAACAGTATATGAAAAATCCTTGGAGGACATTAACAAAAATATAAATGACATTAAGGTTCTTGATATTGGAGTAGGTACAGGGAATCTTTCAGAAAAGTACTTAAGTAGGGGCTATAATATTGTTGGTATAGATCAATCAAGAGAAATGCTAAATGTAGCAAAACAGAAATTTCCTAATTTGAAATTAAGATTAGGAGAATTTTTAAAAATACCTTTTAATAATAGTGAATTTGATATAATCGTTTCTACTTACGCATTCCATCATCTAAATGATGTAGAGAAAAATCTGGCTATCAAAGAAATGATAAGAGTATTAAAGGATGATGGAAAAATTGTAATTGGGGATTTGATGTTTGAAGACAATATTTCTAAAGAAAAATTAATGATGGAGTTTACAGATGAGGAAATTGAAACTATAGAGGATGAATATTATTCCGATATAGAAAAATTAGAAGAAGAGTTCAAGAAATATAATAAAAAATTAGTTAAACACAGGATTGACAAATTAAAATTCGTAATAAGTATTAAATAAGATTAAGTCACCATAGTTAAAAGGTATAAGGATTTCTTTTTGACTATGGTTTCATTTGTTTTAAAGGCAAAGGTCTAAGACTGTTTAAAATAAATGAATTGAAAGATAGATGAGAAAAAAGAGATATGTAACATAGAATGAAAAGATAATTAAACATTTTTGGAAAAATATAGTACAATAGTATATAGAGTGTTTTGAAGACTTGACTAGAGAGTATTCTTTATCATAGATAGAACAAATTGTATAAATTTCATAAAAAAAGCTTTGTTTGGAGTGAAGAACATGAAAGAAAAGAAAAGGACGATTACTATCCTTACTATTGTATGTGCTTTAATAGCTTTTTTAAGTGGATACTCCAGGTCTTTACTGGCATTATACTTAGCACATAAAAAATTTAATATAGATGGAGATGCAGTAGCAGTAGGAATTATAGGTGGTGCAGATGGACCAACTGCAATATATATATCCAGCAATTTTTCTACCCTTTGGATCACTATCATATTTTCATTATTAACAATATTGGGAATTACTTATCTAGTTATTAGCAAATATAAGAAAAATCATGTGTAAGAATGAAAAATATATAGTTATAAAAACTATAGAGGACTTAAGGTAATTATAAAATCTAATATACTAGAGAGGTGTGAAAATGAAAGAAATAAATGTTAGGGAAATAAACATAACAGATTTTAATGATATATATATATTAAATCAAGAATTAGGTTATCTTTACCCAATAGAAAAAGTTAGAGAGAAAATAAGATATATAATAGAAGATACAAAAGATATTATCTTAGTTGTTGAAAAAAATAATGAGATAATTGGGTATATTCATGGAAGTCCCTATGAGTTACTTTACTATGATCCTATAATAAATATATTGGGACTTGTAGTTAAAGAAAAGTATAGAAATATTGGTATTGGTAAAGTATTGATGAATAGCCTTGAATGTTGGGCAAAGGAAGAGGGATATAGTGGTATAAGATTAACATCTGGTTCCGATAGACTAGATGCCCATAGATTTTATGAAAAACAAGGTTATATTAATAAAAAAGACCAAAAAAACTTTTTTAAAATATTTGATTAATTCATACCCTAATTCTTCCCCCTATTACATTAACACTTTAAAATTATAATAATGGAGAGAAAAATATGTATTTAGATATCATTATAGATATTTTAGCAATAGTAATATCTTTGACGTTATTAATTTTTACAGATAAAAAATTTAATATTAGAAGAAAGTTAAGGTCAAAATTTTTAACAGATAGTACTTTTAGATTTACTCTTACCCTTATAGTTATTATTACTATGATTATTCATAATTTTATTTCTGAAGAATCTTTTATGACTAGTACTTTAGGTTATGTTATATTTTTTTCTTATTTATATTTAACAAATGTTTCAGGGGAAAAACAGTAACATGGTAAATTTAATTAGGATAAAGGAGAATTAATATTATGAGTAAAGGAATAATAGAACTGAATTGGACCTTTATTTGGCAACTATTTAATACAATACTATGGATTGGAGTTATTTACTTAATATTTAAAGTAGTTATAAAAATTCCTAAGAGAATAAAGGAAAATGAAGCCAGAATAGATAAACTTGAAAAAGAAATTGAGGAAATGAAAAAATAGACTAGATACCTATATGTTTTAAGGGGGGACTATTTTGTCTACAAAGCCAAGGGATAAAGTTTTTAGAGGTATATATGTTATTTTATTTATAGCAATAATAATTTTATTTTTTTTGCAAATCAAATCACTTGATAAAAATATATATTCAATAGCATTTAATTCAGTCATAATTATTTTTTGGGTTTTAATATTTATGTTCCCTAGAGATATGCTTTATCAAAGTCGTAGTATATTTAAAATAAATAGAAAAAAGGAAGTAAAGGTAGAAGAAAATGAAATTTGGATATATAGAATACTTGCAGTAATTTGGATATTACTTATTATAGGAAAATTTTAGATATTTTTTTGTACATTTGTTAATAATGATTGTATAAATATATACAATTTAGAATAAAGTTTTTTAAGAAGTAAGGTATTAAAAATAAAAACATCTCTAAAGACATTTTTGAATATAACAAAATTATAAAATACATCTCTCATAGCTTTCGAATTATATTAAAATCATGGATAGTAATAGATTTAGCGTCGTAATCAACCAAACCTTCTTTTTTCATTTTATTTAACTCTCGAGAAAGAGAAGTTCTTTGAATGCCTAATCTTTCAGCCAATTCTTTTTTTGTCATGTGGAGATATATTTTTTTATTTTTTTGTAAATAATATTCATAGTTTAAAAATTCAATAATTGATTCCCTTATGGATTTCATAGAAATTGACTTAATCTTATTTGTTAAGATTATGGTTTTGTTTGAAACACAGGTCAAAAACTGAATTAAAAAATTTTCATTACTCTTGCAAAGATCTAGCACTAAATTTTTATTAATATGCAAAATATCAGTATCTGATTTTGCTATTATGCTCATAGGGTAATGGGGGTATTTTGAAAACAATAGATTATCTCCAAAGTTATCACCAACTCTAAATTCCGTTACGGTTAATACATTTCCTTTTTCATCAATTTTTTGAACAAGTACCTCTCCCTTTAGTATAAAGTCCCAAGAAGTACAGATCTCCTTTTCAAAATGAATAATATTCCCTTTTTTATATTGTGAGATTTTGTATTGGTTTCTTTTAAATAAGCCAAGTAATTCTTCCGTAGAAAAATCTTGAAATATACTAGTTAGCTTTAAAATATTTAAATAATTTTTTATATCCATAAACATCACCTTAATTCAAATTAGTTACCAAGGTAACTGTATGTTATTGCAAATTATTATAATATAGAATCAACAAAGATTAAAGGAGGTATCTTCATGTTAGAAAGAAAATATACTTATAGCTCTACAAATGAGAAAACAATTGAGAGAATAGTAGATGATGAAAATATTCATTTGAATCACATGGTTCTTCCTAAAGGGACGAGTCTTCCAGAGCATTTTTCCAATTCTAATATATATATGATAATCATACGAGGAACAATGACTTTGCAATTAGATGAACAAGAGCCACATCAGTATATAAAAGGAGAAATTGTAAATATTCCATATAATACTAAAATGAATGTGTATAATTCCCATGAAGAAGTATTGGAATTTTTTGTGGTAAAGGCACCTAATCCTAAAAATTATAAAAGGTGAAATCATATGGATATATATAATTTTTATAAAGTATAAATGATAAAAATTATATTAAAAACATACTTTTAAAGATATAAAACATCTTTGAGAGTATGTTTTTTATTTTTAAGAAGATGAAAAAGAAGTTTAGAATAGGACTTATTGTGTATATAGTTAATAAGAAGAATATGGATTGATGTAAAATTCCATAAAATAAATTTTGTAGTTTGAAATGTAATGAAGAAAGAAAACCAATTTATACATAAACTAAATAAATAATATTAACATAAAAATGAAAAATTAGAGATTAAGGTTTTATAAAAAAAGAGGAAATTAGAAATATTTGTATAATATTTATATATAACTAAAT
>CBETVX010000021.1:0-47975 GCA_965539935.1 uncultured Eubacteriales bacterium
TGGAAAAAGTAATAGCCAAGGTCTTTATTGGACTTTAGTTGATGTTTAAGAGATTTTAGTTATTTTGACACAAGCGTATTGTTCTGATGTATCCTTTAGAAAAAATATTAAAGTGTTGTATAAGATAAATAGATTTTAATATTTTTTTACAGTTTAGGAATATAGCCATAGAGTACTCCCTGTGAGATGATGATAAAAAATTACAAGACTTGTATAATCTAGAAAATGTAAACAAACGCCAAAGAATAACATAAGATTCATCTATTTCCATTCTCTGATTTGTCCCAATCGAAAAAGATACCAGCATTGGTTAAGCAAGAGGGTTAGGCTTGAATTGTTCAGTAGAATAAACACACATTTGTAGAATATAGTCAATGGCATGCAGGGACAAGTGATTTGTCTCAGATTGAACTTTAAATGTTATCAATTATTGTATCAATAATATTAATATAAAAAACTGTAGTTATAGCGACCATAAATAATAAGGAATTTTAAAGAGAATTAGAGGAAGATTGATTATATAAAAAAACTATGATAGGATATTGTTTTGTAAGACTCTTTATATATTAAAAAAAATTCTAAGGTTTTAATTACAAATAATTTTTTATATTAGAATTAATACTAAATGGAGGAAATAAAATTATGATTAATTTGCCAAATTGCCCAAAATGCAATTCAGAATACACTTATGAAGATGGAATATTTTTTGTTTGCCCAGAATGTGCTCATGAATGGACTTTAGAATCAGGAGATGAAAATGGCGAAGATACAAAGGTTATAAAAGATACAAATGGAAATATTTTAAATGATGGTGATTCTGTAACAGTAATTCGAGATCTTAAAGTAAAAGGAAGTTCATCAGTAATAAAAATAGGCACAAAAGTAAAAAATATACGTTTAATTCATGATGCATCTGATGGACATGATATTGATTGTAAAATCAATGGGTTTGGAGCCATGAAATTAAAATCACAATTTGTTAAAAAAATATAAAAAATAATTATTTAGTAATATTACTATACAAAAGGTAGTAAAAAAAATCTGTGCTCAAGTGAAAATATGTACTCCTTTCTGACAAGAATTAGAAAAAGAAAAAATGTCAGAAAGGAGTATTTTTATGAGTATAATTTAGAAAAAAAATGAAAAAATGGGTTCATCTATATTATATAATATAGTTGTAAAAACCGCCGATACACAAGTAAGGGGAACCTTATCATGAGTAGTTGTAAATTAAGAATGAAGATAAAGGGGGATAACTAATGAGGAAAATGATTTTCTTAAATATTGGATGGATGAAGGATTATAAAGGAATATCAAATGATAGAATTCAAGGGGGAGGTTCTTTTATAGAGGAAAATGGTTACGGACATGAGATATTTAACTACTTACCTCATAATGGATATGTGTATGGCTATGTACAAGCAAAAGATTCCATTAATATTAATAGATTAGGAGCATCAAGCAATGAAGATTTTATAGAAGATATACTAGTAGTATGGGTATCAAAACATCCAGATGGTGGAGTTTATATAGTTGGATGGTACAATAATGCAACTGTTTACAGAACACATCAATATCCTCCTAGAAATTCAAATAGGGTTTATAATGGAGAAAGATTTGGATATTTTATTAAAGCAAAAGAAAAAGATGCAGTTCTGCTAAATATAGATGAAAGAGTTTTTAGGGTGCCACGAGGAAAAGGTGGTATGGGACAATCTAATGTTTGGTATGCAGACAAGCCTCAACACAAGCAGTTTAGAGAAGATGCCTTAGAATATATTTTGGACAGGCAACTGTACAAAAGAGATAAAAAAAGACTCAACAATAAAAAATCACCATATCAAACAGATCCATACAAAAGACAGAAGGTAGAAAAAGTGGCAGTAGATACTACCGTTGATTACTATGAAAAATTTGGATATATAGTTGATTCAGTTGAAAAAGATAATGTGGGGTGGGATTTAGAGGCTTCAATGGATAAGAAACTATTAAGAATAGAAGTAAAAGGATTATCAGGAAGCACAATATCATTTGAACTAACTCCAAACGAGTACAAAAATATGAAAAAATATAAAGATAGTTATAGAATTGCAGTAGTAACAGATTGTTTATCAGAAAAACCAAAACTAACAATATTCCAATACTCTCAAGATAATGGTAAGTTTGAAGATAATGAAGGAAATAAGTTAACAGTTAATGAAATTGTTTCAGCAAGGATGATGTTATAATGGCTAGTAATTAAAAAACAGAAACTATGGATAAACAAAGACACTCTTCATTGAGTGTTTTTTTAAACTTACTAATCTCAATGTATATTCCAAGTTTATGAGGTTAAGATAAGTAAAGAACTTTTCTTGTGTTGTGCAGTGGGTTTTGTTATAATTCTACTGTGATAAGTTCAGACAATTTTTTATGAGGTAGCATAACAAAAATGATTTAAATAGATAACTTTGCAATCAGTTAGAAGCACTTAGGGAAAAATTGCAAGTAGGATGGAGGATAAAATGACTGAATTATTAGCTCCAGCTGGAAATATGGAAGCTTTAAAAGCTGCAATTTCTAATGGTTGTGATGCAATATACTTAGGAATGCAAAAATTTGGTGCGCGTGCATACTCAGCTAATTTTGATTTAGAATCATTAAAAGAGGCTGTTACCTATGCCCACCTGAGAAATGTTAAAATCTACGTTACAATGAATACCATCGTTTTTGAAAATGAAATCCTAGAGATGAAAGAGCAGATGGACCAATTAAATGAAATCGGTGTTGATGGAATTATCGTTCAGGACCTGGCTGCTTTAGACTATATAGTTAAAAACTTTATTGATATGGAGGCACATTGTTCAACTCAAATGGGAATTGACGATTTAGACGGAGTTTTATTATTAAAGGAACTTGGTGCCAAAAGAATCGTTATGGCCCGTGAAGTTGAGATTGAAAAAGTAAAGGAGATAAGAAGAATAGCTAAGATACCTTTAGAAATTTTTGTCCACGGTGCCTTATGTATATCCTATTCTGGAAACTGTTTAATGTCTGGATTAATCGGCTATCGAAGCGGAAATCGTGGAAGATGCGTTGGCTCATGTCGTAAGGAGTATGAAATAATTGATAAGACAACGGATACATCTTTAGGAAAAAACTATATTCTATCTACTAAGGACTTAAATACAATCGACTATATAGATGATTTAAAAGAAATTGACTCTTTAAAAATAGAAGGGCGAATGAAGGAGCCTGCCTATGTTGCTAATGTTGTATCAAAATATCGCAAGGCCTTAGATGGTAAAATAAACGAAGAAGACAAAGAAAATCTCAGTAAAACATTCAATAGAACATTTACTAAAGGCTATTTATTTAAAGAAGATAGTAAAGATATTACAAACACTTTAAGGCCTAATAACTTTGGTTATGAAATTGGTAGAGTTAGCAATATTGTTAAAGGCATGTACGAAATAAGACTTACAAGACCTTTAAATCAAAAGGATATCATCAGAATAAGTCATAACAATGAAGACATTATTTTAAATGTTGTAAAACTGTACGATAAAGATGGCAATTTAATCAATAGATCAGATGATGTTTGCTATATCAAAATCAAAGAAAAGCTATCTAAGGGTGACTTAGTATATAAAACGAAGGATTATTTCTATTACAAAGAGTTAGAATCATCACTGGAAAAAGAATTTAAGCGTTTTAACCTAGACATTAGGGTATATGCATATCCAGACTCAAAGCTGGTCATAGATGCGGAGGGCTTAGGCTTTAATTATTTATATGAAAGTGAGGAAATACTAAGCGAAGCAATTAATAAGCCAACAACAAAAGAGCAGGTAATAAAGCAATTTTCAAGATTAAATGATACTATATTCAAACTTAATCATGTAGAATTTGAGGAATATGGTGCATTTATTCCAGCTAAACTGTTAAATGCAGCAAGAAGGAATATTGTACGGGGCCTATATGACTTAAAGCTTAACAGCAAAAAGAAAAGAACCAAGGCTTTGAAAGCAAAGGAAAAGATAAGCTTTGCCCCCAAAAAACCATATCTTACAGCCTCTGTAACGACTCAGGAACAGTATGATGCTTGTGTGAGCTGTGGTATTAAGGAAATTTATTTTGAAAATATTGTTAGAAGAAACCAAAACCAGTATAAGGAAATAGAAGGGCAGCTGCTAATTGGAGGCTACGGTGGAATTTATCACTACAGAAAAACTAATCCTTTTGTTACGGACTATTCTCTAAATGTTGTTAATTCTACTAGTTGCTATGAATTATATAAATTAGGAGCAAAAAGGGTAACTTTGTCTTATGAATTGAATAAGAGACAAATTGCAGATTTAATCAATGCCTATTACGAAGAAAATGACGGTTATCCTGCACTAGAAATGATTGTATATGGTAAGGCTCCTTTGATGTTTACAAAATACTGTCCACTGAAAAAAATGAATCAATGTGGTGTTTGCAAGACTAAAAGCTATGAGCTAAAGGATGAGCATGGGAGCTTCCCCATTATCTCCCATGATGATTGCACAACGACTATCCTTAATGGCAAGACCCTTAATCTTTTAGATGAGCTACAAAGCATAAAGGGAATAGAGGCCTTTAGATTAAACTTCACAGTTGAATCAAAGGAGCAGGTTGTACAAACTATTGATATGGCCTTAAGCAGTTTAAATGGCTCAATGGATAAAGTTATATTTAATCGGGAAACAGATACAAGGGGACATTTTAATAAAGAGATTTTGTAGGAAAATCCCAGTTAAAATCTAAACATAGGATAAGAAGGATACAAGGTGGCGGTTCTATTGATATACAAAATTCAAGTTTAAAAATGGGGTCACTCCAAACTGTCTCCAAGATATGAATGATGTGTTTATAATATAGTAATTAACGGAAAATCTAAGGAAGGTAAAGCTATGTATGATTTTGATAATCTATGGAATGAGTTTAGCAAAAAACTATTGAATTATATTAAAGTTAAGGTTAAAAACAGTCATGATGCGGAAGATATTTTACAAAGTGTCTTTATAAAAATATACAACAGCTTTGAACAACTTGAGAACAAGTCAGCCATAAGACCTTGGATTTATAGGATTACTAATAATACTATTATTGACTTTTACAAGAAGAAAAAAGATGTATCTGTTGACCCAGAGGTCTTATATATGATTAAGGATGAGTTTGATAGCATTGACCATATGAATGATGAAATAGCTAAATGTATAGAAAACATGCTTTTTGATCTTCCAGAAAAATATCAGTATGTATATGATATGCATGAAAATAAGGAAATGAAGCATAAAGAAATAGCTAAAGCACTAAACATATCGGTATCCACTTCAAAGGTTAGATTAAAGAGGGCTAAAGATATGTTTAAAGAGAGATTGATGAAGTGCTGTGATTTTAAAGTAGATAAATATGGAAATATACTTGATTATAACCTAAAAGGCAAATGTGTGAATTGTGATAGAGAATGTTAAAGTAAGAATCCCCAAGACTTAAAAGCTTGGGGATAGCTATTATATAAGGAGATTTATCTATTAACCACAGCAAGATGCTCCAGAACAACAGGATGATGAGCCTTCAGAATCAGTACCACAACAAGAATTATTACTAGAGTCATTGTTTTTAACTGCCTGTGCATATTTCTCTAGCCTATCTTTTCTAATAGCTGCCAAATCTTTACGATTATAGATTATTTTCATTCCATCAGTAGGCTTTACTCCACAAGCATATCTTTGAACACCATCGATTTCAACAACACATGCTTTACAACAACCATGCTTTCTCTTATTTCTAAAGCAAGGGGCAGTAATGGAGATTCCGTTGTCATCACCAATCTCTACAATATTTTTGTTAGGGTCAGAAACTAGGATTTCCTTTTCGTCAATTTTGATTTTCATTTTTTCACCTTCCATATATTATTATTTTATATAACTAATTCTATATCTTAAAGACGAAGGAGAAATGAGATGGTTACAAAAAATGAAATAATATATAGAAGGTATACAAATTTAAAAAGGATAACAAAGTTATTTCCAGAGAAAATTTATCAGATCATGTAGACGGTTCTATTGATATATAAAAGTTAACTTAGAAAAAAGCTAATAAAGAAAGGATTCTAATTTAGGTAGCAAAAAATACAAAAGTGTAGTACGAGAGAAATAATTAATTAATGGGAATAGGTTGAAATAATATTTTTAAAGTTCAAGGATATATCCATAGAACCGTACCTATGATATTCAGGAAAGAATAGATTAATAAAGATTGCTTTGACTAATAAAGGATTCAATTATAGTCAAGGCAATTTTTTTATATTAAAGTATGTAATGAAAAGAAAAATCTTACGTACTAACATGTGAAATTACTTAGCTAAGTAAAATATTGGAGAAGGGAGGTCCTTTGAAGATGCAGCAAGTAGCTTCATTTAAAACCTTAGATAAAAAAAAGAAAGAAAATATTTATACAGAACAAGAGTTAACTTTAATTTTTCAAACCTACTATAAAAGGGTTTATAACTATATATATTATCGAGTTAACAGTCATCATACGACAGAGGATCTAGCAAGTCAGGTTTTTGAAAAAATAATGCGTAAAATAAGCACATATTCTGAAGCTAAATCACCATTTGAAGTATGGATGTTTGCCATAGCTAGAAATGTAGTGAATGATTATTTTAGAAGTCTTAAAAAGTACAAATTGTTTTCTATTGATGCAATTAAAGGGCTGGCATCAAGGGAAAAAACGCCAGAAAGTATAGTAGTTGAAGTAGAATCTAATGATAAGCTTTTAAAGGCACTAAATATCTTAGGGAAAAGAGAAAGAAATATTATTGCTCTTAAGTTTGGTGCCAATCTAAAAAATAAAGAAATTGCAAAAATTCTAGATATTACTGAAAGTAATGTGGGAGTAATACTCTATCGCACAATGAAAAAACTGAAAAAGGAAATAGAAGGAGAGTGATATGTATGGATAAAAAAAGTATTGAAGATAGATTCTCTATAGAGCTTGATGCTTATATTAATGGTATAGAAGGAATAAGTGAATCAAAATCTGAAGAGTATAATGAGCTGTTAGAGTTAGGCAAGACTTTAGTGGATAAAGATTTCAGTGAAAATAGTAATAAGGAGGCTGTGTTTAATAAGGTCTTTAAATATGATAATAAGTATAAGGGAGGAGATTATATGAAAAAATCAAATAAAAGTAGACGCTTTGCTACCATAGCAGCATCATTGGCATTGACATGTATGGTGGGTATTTCATTGTTGCAGACATCATTTGCACAGGAGATAGTAGTAAAAGTAATAAGAACTATATCTCTTGGTCACATAACTGCTGTACAAACAACACCTTCTAAAACGAAAGCAATACCTATTTCCGATGAATTAAAGGGTAAGATTTTTGATGAAGAGGGGAAACCAGTAGAAACAATTTCTGATGAAAATATGGGAAAATTATATACAGCTGATGGTGAAAAAATTTATCAAATTAAAAATGGAAAGATTATAACTGAACCAGAAAAAGAAAAAATAGATAATGAAAATAAACTAGAAGTTAAAGATTCCAGCAAGTTAAACAATTATGTTTGTTTTAACGTTATTCTTCCTAGCTACCTACCTGAGGGATATGAGTTTGATAGAGCAGTTTTCTATAAGGACGAAAAGGGAGCAGTGAGTGATAAATATATTAGTTTGCAGTTTGTTAACAAGGAAACAGGAAAAGATATTTTTATACAGCAAAGATTTGCCGATGAAGAAACGGCATATCAAATGGGAACAGATGGTGAGATTGAAGAGGTAAAGATTAACGGTATAGATGCTTTAATACTTGACGGTAGAAATATGCATTGGGAAGATAATGATGTGCTTTATATTCTGTTAGGCAGAGGTGAGATTTCTAAAGATGAGTTAATTAAGATTGCAGAGTCCATTAAATAGATACAAGGGTAGATACAAGGGGACGGTTCTAATGTATCCTTTAGATTAATATATTTAGTATTTTGCAATAGTTGGGGTAGGATTATTTATAATCCTGCTCCTTTATTACGATTAAGCCTATTTTAATAAAAAGAATAGATATTCTAAAAATAATGGGCATGGTTATGACTCTTGATTTAAAGATTGATTATTCTAGAAAGTCTAGAGATCCTTATAAAACTTCTAATTTAAAAACCAAATTTACTTGTGCTATAATGAGATTACAAATATTTGTTAGTAAAGCATAAAAATTATGATTTTAGCAGACAACTTAATAAAAAATTTTGAACAATTGTCTGACGAAAAGAAGTCTTAGATTTTGTTGAATCAAAATAAATTTTTCTGTTACTGATGGTGTGAAAAAATTCTAACTAACAGAAACTCAAAACTACTTAAGAAGGGAACACTTATGAAAACAAAAGAAAAAACGATATTACTTTTAATATTTCTTCGGATAATAGTTGGTTTAATTTTTATCATTTCCTTTTTTCTTCCCTCAATTAAATCCTTTATAAACCAAGAGATGAATAGAGGATTTATAGAAAATATTAATAAATATGCACTCCCAGCAAATATCAAGATAGCTCAATTAAAATATAGAACTGAAGGAAATAGCAGTTCCACATCAATTTCAGCAGGTGCTAGTGGAGTAATTATCCGTAAGGAAGGTAATAAATACTATGCACTTACAGCTGGGCACGTGGTAACTGAATATGATAATATTGATAAAACTGAGATTATTGTTATGGGATATGAGGATTTAGACTTTAAAGATTATATAGAGAAAGGTGGAAAGTTTCAAGGAGTAGCAAATTACTATCAGCAATTTCCTAAAGCTATAGTTGAATACTCAAATGAAAAATATGATTTAGCTATTATTAGTTTTATCTCTGATGAGGCATATACAGCTTTACCAATTGCTGATGAAATACCTGAGCATGGAGATATAGTTTCAGCTATGAGTAATCCATACGGTAAAAGAAATATTATTACAGTTGGAAAAGTAAAAAGTAGAAAACTAAGCTCCTTTGATGATGAAACAGGAAAAATACAATATCCAATTATTGATCATACTGCTATATTATCAGAAGGAAGTAGTGGAAGTGCTTTACTTAATGAAAATCTTGAAATTGTGGGTATAAATTTGGGTGGTAATGAAAATATATTTAGACGGTTTATTTCTGGAATAGCTATGCCAAGCGATAAAATCCAATCTTTTCTAGAAGAATATAAAGTCAAATTTGCACATTAAAATTCAAAAAGTATATAGAAAAATTAAGGATATCATTTAATTTATAATAATATATTTGAGGAGAGTGAATATGATAAAGAAAAAAATTCCTAACCCATTATTAGTAATAATTTTCATTTATTTTATATGCTTTCTTTTCAGAGTAATTGAATATATGTTAATACGTACTGATCAGAGTATTTTCGGAGAGGCATTCATACATAAATTGGCGGGCATACTTGTGCTTGGATTTGCAATAAGATATTTCTCACTTAAGTGGTCTGAGGTAGGTTTTACAAAAAAGTCAGTAGGTAAAAATATATTATATGGATTGCTACTGGGTGTCTCTATGTTCGTAATCGCCTATGGAATAGAGTTTTTTATACAGCTATCAGGAGATAATGGCCCGACTTTACAGCTATATGTGACGAGTTATGCCATTGACGGTAATATAGGTAATCAAACAAGTCTTTTATTCTTCTCATTTTGTATTATTGGAAACATTATAAATGTAATTATGGAAGAAGGTATCTTTCGGGGATTGTTTATTAAGCTTGGTGAAATGAAATATTCCTTCATTAAAGCAATTATTATATCATCAATACTCTTTGGAGTCTGGCATATAGTGGCTCCTATACGAAACATGTTGGATGGAGAAATCAGTCTAATGGGTGCCATGATGTATTCCCTTATGCTTATTATAACAGCAGGAATCACTGGGGCAAAATTCTGTTTACTTACTAAAATCACTGGTTCCCTTTGGATGCCTATGGCTGACCATTTTTTCAATAATACCATTATTAATGTTTTACATATTGTAACAACCTCTGGTGTCGATGAATTTCAAGTGATGCGCATTTCTATCGCTCAAACACTATCCTTTTTAATAGTTCTATTTATATACTGGAAAAGTAGAGCACATCACAAGCCTACCTTTCGTATCTCCGCAGAGGTCAATGATTTTAGGGCTTAAAGAGAGTAAAAAATAAAAACTAGAATTAGTTGATGCAAAGGAGTCGACCTTTGGTCGAAATAGTCAATAGATTTGTACCCCTATTGAAATAATATAAAAACTAATGAGGATGATACAAACTTAATTGTTCATCCTCACTTTTTTTGAATTTTTAAAAGAAAGCTCCAAATATCATACCAGCGGTTGTTGCCATAATAATTACTAAGGAAACATATATTATAGTTTTCTTAGGTCCTATAACTTTATTTATTACAAGCATATTTGGAAGGGATAATGCTGGACCAGCGAGAAGCAATGCAAGGGCTGGACCTTGCCCCATACCGGCACCTAATAATCCCTGGAGTATTGGAACTTCAGTCAAAGTAGCAAAGTACATAAAGGCTCCTGCGACAGATGCAAAAAGGTTTGCGCCCAGTGAATTACCTCCTACAAGGCTTTCTACCCAAACGGAAGGAATTAACCCTTCGTGACCAGGTCTTCCAAGAAGTAGACCAGCAATTAGTACTCCACCAAATAATAGGGGTAAAATCTGAAGGGCAAAATTCCATGCTTCATTATACCACTGTTTTCTTTCAGATTTATTAAACCAGCTAGAAGCACTGAACAATAGTATTACTAAAAATCCACCGGCCAAGATCCATTTAACTCTGAAAATACTATACCATAGACCTTGATTTTCTATGGGTTTTGCCCAGTTGGCAAAAACTAATATACCTACCATAGAGAAAAAGTAAATGATTGTTTTCCAAAGAGGACGAGACTCCTCAACATCTGTTTCAAACATTTCAGCATTTCTATCTGTTCTTTCCTTTTCTTCTTTAAGAAATATAAGGTGCATGATATAACCAATAACTACACTAAAAATTACAGCACCTAGAGCCCTAGCAATACCAATTTTAGCACCTAGAACCCTAGCAGTTATTACTATAGCTAGAATATTAATGGCTGGACCTGAATATAAAAAGGATATAGCTGGGCCCAATCCTGCACCCTTAAGATATATACCTGAAAATAGTGGTAAAACTGTACAAGAACAAACTGCAAGTATTGAACCAGACACGGAAGCAACTGAATATGATATCCATTTCTTTGCCTTAGGACCAAAATACTTGATTACTGAATCTTGAGAGACAAATACAGCTACTGCACCGGCTATAAAAAAGGCAGGTACAAGACATAATAACACATGTTCACGGGCATACTCATGAAGCATTGCAAAGGATTCTAGGATAGCACCTTGAAGCCTTGCACTGCCTATAGGCATGAAATATGCGGCAACAAAGACAGACGCAATTAAAATAAACTTCTTTCTTTCACTCATAATTAGTCCTCCTTTAATATACTATATTATAATATTATAATATAGTATATTAAGATAAATGTCAATGTTTTACAAAAACTAAATAAAAAAATAGTAGGTGTTTTACAACACCTACTAATTAGTTTAGATATATTAAACTGTTCATTAGTTTATAGTTTTTTTACTTTTGTTATACTAGGAACTTTACCTTACTTACTTAACATTTCTTTGATTTCATCTTTAGATGGCACTCTGCCAGATGCTTTTACTTTTCCATCCACAACTAAACCAGGGGTTTTCATAACTCCTAAAGCAACAATATCCTTAAAATCTGTAACCTTTTCAAAATCTGCTGATATTCCAAGCTCACTTACAGCTGCTTCAGCATTTTTTTGTAGATTCTGGCAGTTTTTACACCCCGGTCCTAAAATTTTAATATTCATAGAAAAACCTCCTTAAATTTATAATATTATACTACACAAATGACATAGGAAAATAATAAATGTTTTAGCTATAGCTAGAAAAAAGCTAAGTATTTAGTTTTATAATATATTTCTTGACAATTTAAAATAGAAGCATTATTTGTTAGTCAACAATTTGTTCCTTAATTTCATTTAATTGATTTATTAATATATTTTTTACTATAGCAAGGACTTTATATATTTCTCGGCACTTGACTTTATACCTAACTTGTAATCCATCCTTACGACTTGCCAATATGTTTTGATCCTTTAAAATCTTTAAATGTTGGGATACATTGGACTGCTCTAAGCCAAGGTCCTCATATATGTCACAGACGCATAACTCATCTTCATCCTTTAGACGCTCTAATATTTGAAGGCGAGTTGGATGGGATATTGATTTCAATAGGGAAGAAGTCATCTGAGAAAGCATATCAGCCAAAATAAACGACCTCCTAATTTTTTATATTATAATATTATAATATAATTATAATACCGTTGTAATAAAAAATCAAGTAATAGTTTATAGGAGTAAAGTGATTCACATTGATTTTTTTCTCAATATTCAAGCCGAAAAAATAATGTGATATACTATAAACAATGGTTTGATTGTTTAAACTTAAAATCTTGAAAAAAGGGTATCCAAGGTCCATAAAAAAGCAGAAAAAATCACTGAAACTGTGAGATATACTGTAACAAGTAAAAATGAACAGAAAACCATGTAATTATAAAAAGTCTTTTATTATGTATTGATGTGTCAAAAATATATGGGAATATAAGGAGTAGATAATTAAATGATGAGAGTAGATGTTGAAAAGTGTATAGGCTGTGGACAATGCGTTAAAGATTGTTTCCCAAATGATATAGAAATAGTTGATGGTAAAGCTAAAATTAACAATGTAACCTGTATCAAGTGTGGACATTGTATTGCTATATGTCCTAAAAATGCAGTATCAATAGATGAATACGATATGGGAGATGTGAAAGAATACAATAAGGAAGAATTTTCTGTAGATGCCGATCAATTATTGAATTTTATAAAATTTAGAAGAAGCATAAGACATTTTAAAAAAAGAGAAGTAGAAGAAGATAAAATCGCTAAAATTATAGAAGCTGGAAGATTTACTCAAACTGGAGGGAATTTTCAGGATGTATCTTATATAGTAGTAAGGGAAGGATTACAGGAATTAAAAGCCTTGGCCTTTGAGACCTTGAATGAAATTGGAAAGAATATATTAGCCAATTTAAACCAAGAAACGATGAAATTCAAGAGATATGCCAAAACCTTTATAAGACTATATGAACTTTATAAAGAAAACCCTAATGAAAATGACAAACTGTTTTTTAATGCCCCAGTAGTTATAATCGTAACAGCTGATTCCCAGGTTAATGGAGCCTTAGCTTCTTCTAATATGGAGCTTATGACCAATGCTTTAGGGCTAGGTACGATGTTTAGTGGATTTTTTGTAAATGCAGCTCAGAAAAGTAAAGAAATTAAAGAGTTTATTGGGCTTAAGGAAGGAAAACAAATAGTAACATGTATGGTAATAGGATATCCTGATGTTAAATATCTAAGAACAGTACCAAGAAAAGAAGCAGATATATCTTGGAAATAAAAAACTTATAGAAATCCAAGGATAACATATCTAATATGTATCCTTGGATTATTTTTATACCATGAACTTGTCTAGTTTTTAGCATAAAAATAAGAGTACAGAGTTGCTGACAAAAATAATAAAAATAATTAAAATAAAAGGTAATAATTAAAATCTGTCAATAGAAAGCACAGAATAACCAGATAAAAAGGTGCTATTATGATAGCATAAAAAATGAAAGGAGAGGGTATTGTGGAGTGGTTCAATAGATTAAATGATAGCATTGATTATTTAGAAAGTCATATGGAGTCTGAACTAAATATTGACGAAGTAGCTAAAGTAGCTTTATCATCTAAATTTCATTTTCAGAGAATGTTCCATATGGTAACGGGGATAACAGTAGCTGAATATGTTAGGAAAAGAAGACTGACCTTAGCAGCACAAGAATTATCAACATCCGATGCAAAGGTAATTGATATTGCATTTAAATATGGTTATAAGACTCCGGAATCATTTACTAAAGCTTTTTATAAAGTCCATGGTATTAATCCATCAAAAGTAAGGAAGTTAGGGATTAATTTAAAAGCTTATCCACGTCTTTCCTTTCAAATACAAATAAAAGGAGAAGATGCCATGAATTATAGGATTGTTGAAAAAGAAGGATTTAAGATTATTGGAGTGACCAAAAGAGTTACAACTGTTGATGGAAAGAATTATGAGATTATTCCAAAGTTTTGGCAGGAGGTAAATAGTAAAGGTTTATGCGATAAACTATCGGAACATATGGGAGAATTAGGGTTATTGGGTATATGTATGGATTTTTCTCCCGAACAAGAGGAATTCACTTACGTTATTGGCTGTGAAAAAACTCAAAATCAAGTGCCTGAAGGTTTTATAGAAAAAGAAATACCACCATCCACTTGGGCCATATTCGAATCAATAGGATCAATGCCAGGAGCAATTCAAAATGTGTGGAAACGTATTTTCTCAGAATGGTTTCCTGCAACTGGATATGAACATGCAGATGCTCCAGAATTAGAAGTTTATCTTCCAGGAGATCCAAATGATAGTAATTATAAATGTGAGGTATGGATACCGATTATAAATAAGGATAATAAATAAAAAACTTTTATAAATAATTTAGGGTCAGATAAAATTAAGTATTTATCTGACCTTAATTTTATCGGATATTTGTCAATAGTTGGAGTTGGATTCCTTGTAATACCTATCCAGTGGAAAGTTTATTTGCTTTTACTCCTTTTTAAATTAGTAGTTTAGTGATAGATGGACTTTTTTTATTATTGAAAATGGTAATAATACTCAAAGAAGCATACTCTACGGTTCGTTTATTGAATGATATATTAAAAGCAGTTAGAATTTATATATGAGGTGATATTAATGGATTGTAAGAAGATTGGGAAATTAATATATCAATTGAGGAAAGAAAAGAATTTCACTCAAAAACAAATTGCCGACGCTATGAATATAAGTGACAAAACAATAAGTAAATGGGAACGGGGACAAGGATGTCCTGATATTTCATTACTTCCAGAATTAGCCCAAATTCTAGAAGTAAGCGTTGATGGAATTTTATCCGGTGAAATAAATCTAAACGAATTAGAAGGAGGAAATATGAATAAATTAAAATTTTATGTATGTCCACAATGTAATAATCTAATAACAGCTACCGGTGATGCAACTATATTATGTTGCTCAAAAAAAGTAGAACAGTTAGAGATAAAAAAAGCAGAAGATGAACATATGCTTCAAATAGAGGAAGTAGAAGATGAGCTATATGTGACTTCTAAACATGATATGAAAAAGGAACATTATATTTCTTTCATAGCCTATGTTAGAGGAGATAGGGTTCTTATTGTGAAGCAATACCCTGAATGGGATATGGGATTTAGATTCCGTAAACAGGGACATGGTAAATTATATTTCTATTGCACAAAACATGGATTATATTATCAAACAATATAAAAGGGACTTGATAATAATATATTTGGAAGGATTGATGACATGAAAATAACGGCATTTAACGGCAGCCCTAGTGGTGAAAAAAGTAATACAAATGTTATTGTTGAAGCATTTTTACAGGGAGCAAGACGTGGTGGGGCTGAAACTGAAAATGTATTTTTAGTTGAAAAAAATATTGAATATTGTAAAGGCTGTTTTACTTGTTGGTTTAAAACACCTGGGAAATGTGTATTTAATGATGACATGGAGGAACTATTAAATAAATATAAAAACTCTGATATAGTGTGTTTTGCAACCCCTGTATATACTTGGAATATGACAGCAATCATGAAGAATTTTGCAGATAGACTGATACCTTTAAAAAGTCCAATCATAGTACAGCAAAATGGAAACTTTGATCTTGAGGAAAGTATTCCTAAAACACAACAATTTATAGTTATATCAAATAGTGGTTTTCCTGGAAATAATAATTTTGAAACTATGAAGGAAGTAGTTAAATATTGTAACCCCATTTTAGAAATCTATAGAAATTGTGGAAAATTGCTTAGGAGTAAAGATGAAAGGATTAAAGGGATTATAGAGGACTATCTAAAATATGTAGAGCAGGCAGGATATGAAATTGTAACTGAAGGCAAAATTTCTTATGAGACAAAAGACAATTTAGAAAAAGAGTTAATCTCAGTAGATGAGTATATAAAGTTACTGGGAATGTAGAAGAGGTCAAAAATAATACTTTTGCATAAACCATGGAAATATATCCTATAATAGTTAAAGTGGTATTTTGGGATATTTAAGATAGTAGCAAAAACCAATTGATTTTAACAACATGTTTATGATAGAATCAATCTATAAAACTTAATATTCTGTATGAAGGTAGTGGAAGTACTAGTTACAACCGTTACTGGACAGGCCTCTGGAGAGACTCAAAGGAGCACCGAAGGGGAAAGCCAAGATTTTGGTGAAACTCTCAGGTAAAAGGACAGAGTAAATTTATATAATCTAAGATGATTATATGGCTTTGACTATTTATATAAAGTCTAAATCATATTTAATCACTTTTGATTTATATTTATCTACCAGAGACTATATCCTATTGATCTAGTCTCTTTTATTTTTCAAATTTATTTTAAAAATATTACTAAATGAGGAGGAAAAGATAAAGTGAATGCAGTTATTACAGTTATAGGAAAGGATACCATAGGTATTATTGCAGAAATTACTACTATTTTGGCTAAGAACCATATTAATATTTTAGATATAAGTCAAACTATCTTACAGGATTATTTCACTATGATAATGATTGTAGACTTAAAAAAATCCCAAAAGACAGTTAAGGAGCTAAAGAATGAGCTTGATATAGCAGGGGAAAGGGTGGGAGTTAAGATAAAAATACAGCATGAAGATATATTTAATGCCATGCATAAAATTTAATATTAGGAGATGAAAATATGACTAAGTTTAATAATATTTTGGAAACTATTAAGATGATTGAAAAAGAAAAGCTTGATATTAGAACAATAACTATGGGCATATCGCTACTAGATTGTTGTGATTCTGACGGAAAAAAGGCAAGAAAAAAGATATATGATAAGATAACGAAATATGCTGAAAAGTTAGTTGAGGTAGGAGAAAGTATTGAGACTAAATATGGAATTCCTATCATAAATAAAAGGATATCAGTAACTCCCATCTCTTTAGTTGCAGGAGCAAGCAATGATAATGATTATGTAGAGTTTGCAAAAACCCTTGATGAAGCAGCAAAAACAGTAGGGGTTAATTTTATAGGTGGATTTTCAGCCCTTGTTCAGAAGGGCTATTCAAAGGGAGATAAAATATTACTGGAGTCAATACCAGAAGCCCTGGCTTCAACTGAAAGAGTGTGCTCATCAGTAAATATTGGGGACACTAAGGCTGGAATAAATATGGATGCAGTAAAAGATATGGGGAGTATAATTAGAAAAACAGCTTATTTAACAAGAGACCATAATAGTATAGGTTGTGCAAAGCTTGTAGTTTTCGCAAATGCAGTTGAAGACAATCCTTTTATGGCAGGTGCATTTCATGGAGTGGGAGAGGCAGAATGCATAATAAATGTGGGAGTGAGTGGACCAGGTGTTGTAAAATCAGCCCTTGAAAAGATAAAGGGAGAGAGCTTTGATGTTGTTTCAGAAACAATAAAGAAAACTGCATTTAAAATAACAAGGGCTGGACAGTTAGTTGCTAGAGAAGCTTCAAGGATGCTTAATGTTCCATTTGGAATACTTGATCTATCCCTTGCCCCTACACCTGCTGTGGGAGATAGTGTAGCAAGGATTTTAGAGGAAATGGGAATTGAAAGCTGTGGAGCCCATGGAACCACAGCAGCCTTGGCACTTTTAAATGATGCAGTTAAAAAAGGAGGCATTATGGCCTCATCCCATGTAGGAGGATTAAGTGGAGCATTTATTCCAGTAAGTGAAGATGAAGGAATGATAAATGCTGTAAGGACAGGCTCTTTAAACTTAGAAAAATTAGAAGCTATGACATGTGTTTGTTCCGTAGGACTAGACATGATAGCAATACCTGGAGATACCCCACAATCTACAATATCAGCAATTATAGCCGACGAAGCAGCAATTGGAGTAATAAATCATAAGACTACTGCAGTGAGAGTAATACCCGTTTATGGAAAAGGAATTGGAGACGAAGTTGAATTCGGTGGACTTCTAGGGAGAGCTCCCGTTATGGCTGTAAGTAAATTTTCAAGTTGTGATTTTGTAAATAGAGGAGGAAGAATCCCAGCACCAATCCATAGTTTTAAAAATTAGTTTAGCATGATAAGAAGCACTATTAAATACATGATAGTAGCTTAGAAAGATTTTAAATTAGTACTAAAAATAATAGGTGTAGACTAAACTATATAAGGTTCAGTCTACACCTATATTTTTATTAATAAAGGCATAATATATTGCCTTAATAGCTTTTTCAAAATCTTTATTTTCAACTCCAATTATAATATTTATTTCACTTGAACCTTGATCAATCATGCGGACATTAACATTGGCATTAGCAACGGCAGTAAAAAGTTTGGCAGCAACACCTGGAGTATAAGCCATTCCATGTCCAACTGTAGCAATAAGTGCTATATTTTCATATATTTCTATGGAATCTGGTTTGCATTGTTCATTTATTTCACTTACAATTTTATCAATTTTCTTTTCTAATTTTGAGCTCTGTATAATTATTGATATGTTGTCTATGCCAGAAGGCAAATGCTCAAAGTTTACATTATTTGTTTCTAAAATAGTAAGAATCTTTCGTACAAAACCTATATCAGCCTTCATGAGATTTTTTTGAATTGCAATAACGGTAAAATCCTTTCGACCGGCAATACCAGTTATACTTCTTTTTTTAATATTAGGAACATTTCTATTAAAAATAATTGTACCGGTATTCTTAGGGTCATTAGTATTTCTTATATTTACCGGTATTCCAGCTTCACGTACAGGGAAAATAGCATCTTCGTGTAAGACTTTAGCACCCATATAAGAAAGTTCCCGTAACTCATCATAGGTGATCCTCTCAATTTTTTTTGGATTATCTATTATACTTGGATCAGCCATAAGAAAACCAGAAACATCTGTCCAGTTTTCATATACCTTTGCTTTAACGGCTTGAGCAATTATTGCTCCAGTAATATCAGAACCTCCCCTTGGAAATGTTTTAATTTTATTATTAGGCGTACTACCGTAAAAACCAGGGATTATAGCATATTCATGTTTTTTTAACCTTTCAGCAACAGAGATTTGGGTCTTTTTCACATTAAAAGAGCCATATTCGTCAAAGCATATAATTTCCGATGGGTCTATAAAGTCATATCCTAAAAGCTCAGCTAAGATAAGGCCGTTTAAATATTCTCCACGACTCACAATATAATCAAGAGATGCTTTATTATTTATTTTTTCTTTTATTACATCAAAATAATAATTAATATCTATTGACAATTCTAGTTCATCTGCAATGCTTATAAATCGATTTTTAATAATATCAAATAATTCGTTGTATGGAACAGAATACTTAACATGGGCATGGCATAGATATAATAAATCAGTAATTTTATTGTCACCTTCATGTACTTTACCGGGGGCAGACACTACAACATAACGAATTTCTTTGTCTGATAAGATAATATCCTTAACTTTTTTTATCTGCTCTGCATTTGCAAGGGATGATCCGCCAAATTTTGCTACTTTAATGCTCATTTTTACTCTCCCCTTAATTTATTAGTATACACTTAGTTTCATAAATATAAAATTATTATTGAAGCTATTATATAATAAAATGACCAGATTTCAATATTTTTTTAAAAAGGATAAAAGCAATTTAACTTTTTAACCGTGCCCCAAAAATTAATAAATCCAGTAGAGTCAGTGTATTCTAACTGCTACTGGATTTATTATGTTAAATATAAATATAAAATATTTTGAGAAAATGTACTTTAAAGTATCAGTATTTACTATTGTACTTCAGTAACACCAGTTACAGTAGCATCTTCAATAGTAAAGGAATCTTTGTATTCTTCACTAGCAAAGTAGATATTACCTTCAACATCGGCACCTTTTAGATTAAAACCATTTGCTTCAACGTAAATGTCACCAACAAAAGTACCATTTTGAATTCTAGCGTTAGGACTCTTAATAGTTAACTTAGGAGCAGTTAAAGTATATTCTGCGGTTACATTATGGTCTTCATCTTGTGCATACAGAGCTATTTTACGATATAAATCATTAGCTGGGTCATCCTTGTCGTGGAATTCACCCTCTAATACTAATTCTTCATCAGTAGTTATATCATTAAGTACAGCTATGATCCAAGTACCATTTTCGCTAATAGCTTTGGCAAAATCATCAGCATTATCTACTATTGAAGCTGTTGTTACATCGTCAACTGGTTCTTCAGTTGAAGGCTCTTCAACTGATGGCTCTTCAGTAGCTGGATCCTCAGTAGCTGGTGGTTCATTATTTGTACATCCAGCAATTAATGTTAGTACTAACATTAATATTAAACTTAAACTTAAAAACTTTTTCATAATAATTATGCCCTCCCTCAAATGTACAATATTTATTATCAAACAAGCAAATAATATATAGTCATACTACATTAAGATTTAATATAAACTTCATTGAAAAAATGAAAACGGCTATATTCTTTCAATGAAACTCATTAAATTTTAAAGTAGCATTACTATAAGCTTGTCTAATAATCTAATAAATAACAGACATTTTTACACTATATCATATAAAGTACAATATATCAATAATAAATAGTCTTGTTAAAAAATAGAAAAAACAGTATATGACTACAATGATACATAGACCATTTACTTATATAGTGCATGTAGGTATCGTAGATAAAAAATCAAATAAGTATGAAGTCTTTATTTATACTTATATATAATATTCCCATTTAAATAATGTCATATTATATTTTGTTGAAGTATTACTTAAGAAAAAAATATAGTATGGCATGATACTAGTTAATATAATCTAAGGTTTTATAATATTGTTTCTAAAAGAAAAAGATAATATACACTTTTTTACTATAATTATATATTACTCAAGGTGATATCAAGGTAGGAAGAAAAAGCTCAAAAAAGAAGGATTTTCAGTTAGCAACATGGAATATTTCAGGTAGATAAATTATTTACATAAAAAGATAGAGATGGAGGATTGATGATGGCTATAGAAAAAGTAAGGGAATATTTTAAAAAATTGAACATAGAAGATAGAATACTTGAATTTGACGTTTCAAGTGCAACGGTTGAATTGGCTGCAAAGGCAGTAGGATGTGAACCTAAAAGGATAGCAAAGACATTATCCTTTAAGATAGATGATAAAGCTATTTTAATTGTAGTGGCAGGTGATGCAAAAGTTGACAACCGAAAATATAAATCACAATTTTCCAAGAAGGCAAAAATGCTTACTCCAGATGAAGTAATTGATTTAGTAGGACATGCTATTGGCGGTGTGTGCCCATTTGGTATTAATGATGGAGTTGCTGTTTATCTTGACGAGTCCCTAAAACGATTTGAAACAGTATTTCCAGCTTGTGGAAGTAGCAATAGTGCAATTGAAATGACAATAGAAGAGCTTGAAAAATATTCAAATTATTCTTCATGGGTTGATGTATGTAAAGATTGGCAATAAAAGTAACTTCCAATTTAATCAGGTTGGATGGAATGATAAAACTAAAGATGTGAATATAGTAAAAGACATGGTAGAAAATTCTCAAATAGTAGTTACTGCATGGTATGATATTAAATAGTAGACAGATATACTAAAGGCAAGCATAAAAATTAAGGATTTTATAGAAATTTAAGTTTCAAGGATGGTCCAATATCATTAGTTTATAAATACAAAGAATAAGATGAAAAACCATAAGAAGAGAATTAGGGTTGAAAAGTAGAATAAATAATTCAGCTTTCCAACCCTAACTTTTGACTGTCTACCGGTTCTATAATTCAAGATTAACTATAGTTCTGCCTTTATGTTTTCCTGCCAAGATCATATCTATTCTTTCATTTAAACCTTCCAAAGAAACCTCAGCTACATTGTCATTTATACTATTAGATTTCCATTCAGAGGATAATTTATCCCAAATCTTAAGTCTGATATCCATAGGGCACTGAACGGAGTCTACTCCCAATAGTGTTACTCCTCTTAGTATGAAGGGGTATACTGATGTTGAAAATTCATGGGATGCTACATTTCCACAGCAGGTCACACTACCACCGTATTTAGTTGATTTAATTGCTGTAGCTAGCATATTTCCACCGACAGTATCTATTACCCCAGCCCATCTACCCTTTAAAAGAGCTTTGCCAGAATCGTCATCGACTTCTCTCCTATTAATTATATCCTTTGCTCCGATTTTTAGTAGTAGTTCTTTTTCTTGGGTCTTTCCAGTGGCAGCAATTACATTGTAGCCAATTTTACTTAATATAGAAATGGCGATACCACCTACTCCTCCAGTTGCGCCAGTTACTAATATATCTCCATCATCAGGTTTAACACCTGAGTTTACCAATTTATATACTGATAGTGCAGCAGTAAATCCAGCTGTACCATATATCATACTATCCCTTAGTGAGAGGTTCTCAGGAAGCTTCACAACCCACTCAGCAGGAACGCGAATGTATTCCCCATAACCTCCTGGTGTGTTCATACCTAAATCATATCCTGTCACAATAACTTTATCTCCAACTTTAAAATCAGTGTTACTGCTTTCTGCCACAATTCCTGCAGCGTCAATTCCAGGTGTGTGTGGGTAGTTTCTAGTTACACCTCTATTTCCAATGGCAGAAAGAGCGTCTTTATAGTTCAGTGAAGAATACTTTACATTTATTAGTACGTCTCCTTCTGGAAGATTAGTGATATTTCTAGTTACAATTTCTCTTTTAAACTCTTTTGTTTCTGTTTCTGACACTAACATTGCTTTAAATGTTTTATCAATCATTAAAAAACCCCTCCCTTAAATATAGTTTGATATAAAACTAATTATAATCATGAAAAAAATTTATGTCAAACTGTATTGCTTTAATTTGATTGTTAACTTATATAATATTATAATAATAAGTAATTTCAATTATACATAATGAATGGGAGTGTATTTATGAAGGATAAATACATAGTTTATTTTGTAAGTAAAACTAAGAAAAAAATGATTAACTTCATTGAAAAAAAACTGAAGGAAAAGGGTTTAGATGATTTAGTGCCTTCCTATGGAAATATTCTTACTGTTCTCTATGATAATAATGGTAAACTAAGCATGAAAGAAATAGGAAAATTAATTGGGAGGGACAAATCTACCATTACTCCCTTGGTCAATAAGTTGTCAAAATTAGGATATGTTATAAAGGAAAAAAGTAAAGAAGATAGAAGAGTTACCTACGTCAAGATAACTGAAAAGGGTAAAGAAATAGAACATAAATTTAAGGAGATTTCAAAGGAAGTTTATTCAACAGCATATAAAGATTTTACTACGGAAGAAAAAGAACTACTACTAAGATTATTAAAGAAACTAAATAACAACTTTGATTTATAATTGACATCTATTAAAAGGAATGGATTTGCAGATGTATTTTAAGGCTTAATTTGTATATAAGTAATAAAATCATTAGATAATAATATTTGTAAGACAAATGAATTTCAAAATATGGAGGATATATATGAAAAGATTAATTGTCTTAATGACAACTATAATATTATTATCTACATCAACCATATATGCCTCTGGAGAAGATTGGGCTATCGGTGAAAATAGTATATGTAGGGATTGTCCTATAAATATACTAAGGAGGTTTCACAAATGAATTTAATATATACAAAGGAAATACCTAAGAAGGAAGATTTGTACCAGCTATATGAAGGTTTAGGATGGAATGAATTTTTAAAATTATCTCCAGATGAATTATTAAAGGCTATGAAGGGAAGCTGGTATTCTGTTTATGTATACAATGGAAGCAAGCTTATTGCAACTGGCAGAGTTATTTCTGATGGAGTTACAAATGCATATTTATGTGGCTTAGGTGTTGACTCGGGTTTTAGAAATAAAGGTATAGGGACAGAAATAAGTAAAATGCTAGTAAAGCATTGTTTAGATAATAATCTACATATACAGTTTTTCTGTGAGGAACATTTGGTACCCTATTATGAAAAAATGGGATTTAGAAAATTTGCAGTAGGTATGAAAGCATAGATTAAATAAGAAACCATAAAACTGACTATTATAGGAAGAGAATTAAGTAAAAGAAAATAAAAGAACTATTATTTAAAATTAATAATAAAGGAGGATATATAATGATACCAACACCACATATTGAAGTCAAAAATAAGGAAGAAATTGCAAAAACAGTTCTAATGCCAGGTGACCCACTAAGGGCAAAATTTGTAGCAGATACTTTTTTAGAGAATGTAAAACAATTTAATAGAGTTCGAAATGTCTTTGGATATACTGGGACCTACAAAGGAAGAAGGATTTCAGTTATGGCAAGTGGTATGGGAATGCCTAGTATAGGAATCTACTCATATGAGCTTTTCAAGTTTTACGATGTAGAAAACATTATTAGAATCGGTTCTTGTGGAGGGTATACTTCCAATCTAAAACTATATGATGTAATCTTAGCTAAGGATGCCTGGAGTGAATCTAGCTATGCTAAAGTACAAGGTGGATATCATAGTGATATCATTGAAGCTACTCCAGAACTAAATGAGAGACTCAAAAAATATGCAAAGGAATTAGATATTCCAATACATATAGAAAGAATTCATTCTTCCGATGTATTTTATAGAGAAAACTTTGAAGAGTATAAGGAAATATATGAAAAACATGGATGTGCAGCTGTAGAGATGGAAGCCTTTGCCCTTTTCCATAATGCAAAAATCCTTGGAAAAAAAGCGGCATGCTTACTTACTGTATCTGATAATCTAGAAACTAAAGAAGAAACTACCTCTGAAGAAAGACAAAATGCCTTCACCAATATGATGAAGATTGCCTTAAAAATGGCAGAATAGGACAGTTTACAAAAATGATAAATGTAGAAAATTTAATATCTATAGAAATTTAAATTTGATGTATCCTTAACTTCAATACACATTGAGTACTTGCCTTGTTTACTGGAGTTAAGGCTATATTCTTTTTGGAGTTATTTTATTTCCAATAGTTTAAGAGAAAATATTATAATCTTACATGTAGAAATAGGGCAAATGTACAGAAAAGCAGAATGAAAAAGAGACAAAGAGCAGAGGAGTGATGAAGATGGCTACTAAAAAAGAACTTAAACAAAGGTATAAGGAAATGAAGACACCTATGGGACTCATAATGATTAGAAATAAAATCAATGGAAAGACTTTTTTAGAAGCAAGTACGGATACAAAAAGTCTTATAAACAGATATAAGTTTGAGCTTCAAATGGGAGGTCATAAAATTAAATCTCTACAGAGGGAGTGGAAGGAGTATGGGGAAGATTCCTTTGAGTTTAGAGTCCTTGAAGAGTTGGAATATGAAGAAGGTGATGACAAAAAGGATTATACTGAAGAACTTGAGATAATGAAATATATTTGGATGGAAAGACTAAGCAAGGATAAAGAGTTAGAACTATATAAATAATTAAAGGATTGTATAAAGGGATTATGGGCTTTATACAATCCTATTTTATTGTCATATATGAGGCCATTATAGGATATTTAGACTAGATTCCTAGATGTTCTGAAGACTATGGGGCTATGGGGTTATTGATGTGCTAGATGAAGAAAAATCGATTAATTAAGTTGATAGAACCATAATAGATTCAACAGTTCCAATATGGCTCTAAGTTTTACTAAAAAGAGTCTAAATTTTTTTGTTTGTAATATACTTGCTGCCATTTTTTTGATGTAAATCTTTTTAAAATTAGTACAGCCCTAGAACAAATATCTATCAGCATTCCAATCCAAAAGCCTATTAAACCATAACCTAAGACATATCCAAAGAAAAAGCTTGATAGGAGTCTTCCTACCCAATTACCTAGCATAGTTGTAATCATCACAAACTTAGTATCTCCAGCTCCCTTTAGAGCTCCAGATAGAACAATATATACTGCAAATACTGGTTGGACGCCTATTATCATCCGAACTACAGGCCTTGAAAGTTCAATAACCTGGGGATTATTAGTATAAAGCTTAATAATGGAGTCTACCCAAATAAACATAGGGACAGATAAAGCACTCATTAATATCAAGGTTATTAAAGTGGTTTGCTTGCTGTACTCTGTTGCCAAATCTTCCCGATTAGCTCCTAGACTCTGACCTACTAAAGTAGTGGCAGCTAGTCCAAAACCAAAACCAACCATCATTGGTAGGGAATTAATATTCATTGCTAAAGCATTGGCGGCAATTGTAATGGTGCCTAAACCAGAAACTAAAATAGTATATATGATTTGACTACTTTGTCTAAATAACTGTTCAATCGAAGCTGGTATACCAATATTTAAAATTTCCTTTATAGTTTTCCAGTGAAATTCCCATTTTACATGTTTAAAATCTATCTTTATAAGGGTATTATTATTTAATAAAACATATAATCCTATTAAAAATCCAATTATCCTCCCTAAAGCTGTGCCTATGGCAGCACCGGCTACTCCTAACTTTGGAATGAAGCCAACTCCAAATATAAATAGGTAGTTTCCAATTATATTGATTATATTTGTTAAGACCATTATATATAAAGGGGTTCTCATATCTCCCAAACCTTGAAGTATGGAATTAAGCATCATAGTAGGGAGAGCAAAAATCATTGAAATAAATACTATTTTTAAATACCTGCTACCTTCGTTAAGAATGAAGAAATCCATTTCATCCATTAAAACCATCATCATTCTTAAAATATCCTTGGCAAAAATAAACCCTAAAAGGACTATAATAATAGAGACGATAAGGGATGATAGTAAAGATTGAATAATTATTTTATCAGTTTGTATTTTATCCTTTGCACCTTTATATCTTGCTACAAGGGCTGTAGAGCCTATGGTTAGGGCCGATATAACTCCTATTGTAATAAAGACAAATCTATTACTTACATCTACCGCCGCTAAGGCAGAGGCTCCTATTTGTCCTACCATAATTACATCTACTATACCTACAACACTTTGTAAAAACATACGTAGTGCTGCGGGCCATGCTAATGCTAATATATTTTTTCTCATTTTTTTAGGATTTAGATCCTTTGACAATTCAAACATAAAAAACTCCTTACTTTAATTAGTTTACCATTGTATTTTATCATAAAAACCAAGACAATATAAAAGATTTACTATAAACAAAAAGTTCCATATGTATAAATATATTGTATGTACTACATTGTAAATTACTAAAGAATATTAGAATCACTAGGATGAAAGAATATAACTATATTTATTATTTAAGGGAGGAAAAAGACATGGAATCTAATAATAGGGTAAGTAGATTAATTGAATACGTTAAGGGAATTAAAAATAATTTAGATGGAAAGGAGTTGTATGAAAAATACAAAGATGATATTCAAAAAGTAAAGCCCCAAGAAGTCTTTGAAATATTTTATTACTTAATACAGAATAAATCAGAACCCAAGGAAATATTGGTTTTTCTAGACAAGGTTATTAATGCCTTCTATAGTAGCCTCATTTCTTATGAATGGACAAGACCCAAAAACGATAATTTTCTTCTTGATTTAGAGTTGGAAAATAAAGCTATTACTGAAAAAATTAATAATATTAAAGAAATTCTAAAGGAAAAATCACTAGATATTAAAAAGAAAAAACTAATACCTAAAATAGAAGAATTACAATTATTTAATGACCATTATTTAAAAAAGGAAAATATTTTATTTCCTTATCTAGAAAGAAAATTAGACAAATTTCAAGGTCTTTCAATAATGTGGGCTCTCCACGATGAAGTAAGAAAGCAAATTAGAGATATGATTCAGCTCCTTAGAAGTGAAGACAGCAATGAAAAACAAATTAATATTGGGATTGGAAAATTATTTTTTGCTATTCTTGGATTAGTAAAAAAAGAAAAATTAATCCTATTTCCTGCCGCAAGCGAAGTCCTCTCAGATCAGGATTGGTATGAAATGCACAAGCAAAGTCTTGATTATAACTTCCCCTTTATAGATAAAAAGACATCTATTTCAGAGGAAACTGATAAGGAAGTTTTCCTAGAAAGATTTAATGAAGGATATCAGATAAAGACAGAAACAGGAGAGTTGAATCTTGAGCAAGTAATAATGATTTTTAATGCTTTACCTGTAGATTTATCTTTTGTAGATGAAAATAATAAGGTGAGGTTTTTTACTAGGCCAAAGGATAGAATTTTTCCAAGATCGCCTGCCATTATAGGTAGGGATGTTAGGAACTGTCACCCACCGGATAGCGTGCATATAGTAGATAGGATTATTGAAGGTTTTCGTTCTGGGGAGAAGGATAGGGCGAAATTTTGGATTAAAATGAAAGGAAAGGTAATTCTTATTCAGTATTTTGCATTAAGAGATTCAAAGGGAAATTATAGGGGAACTTTAGAGGTAAGCCAAGATATTACAGAAATTCAAAACTTAGAAGGAGAAAAGAGATTATTAGATTGGGAATAAAATTACTTCTTATAGTAGCCTCAGATTGATGAAAACTTATAACATAAAATCAGTAGGTTTGTTGCAAATCTGAATCTAGGATTTAAATATCCTAGATTCTTCTTTCTGTTCATTTATGATTACTTGATTTTAGATTGAAGGAAGTTATTAACTAGTAGATTAGATAGACAAATAATAATTAACCTATATAATTATATTAAACAAGTAATATAAATAGCAGGTGATTAAATTGGAAAACCGTCATGAAGAATTGTTAGAGAAAATCAAAACTATTCCTGAAAAGCCTGGCATATATCAGATAAAGGATAGAGATGGCGATATTATATATATAGGTAAAAGCAAAAGCTTAAAAACAAGAATACGGTCCTATTTTAATGCTGATCCTACCAATAAAAAGATACAACAGATGATGTTTCATATCTACGATATAGATACAATCCTCACAGATACCCACCTAGAAGCTCAAATTCTTGAATGTGCTCTTATTAAAAAGGTTAAACCCATATATAACAAGCAATTTAAAAATGATAAAAAATATGTATATCTAAAAGTTGGGAGAAATATTAGCAGAAAACTTATATCAATAGTCAATGATAGACTGGATAAATACTGTATTGGACCCTTTAGAGGTAAAAATAGGCTTATAGATACAATTAATTTATTTCGAAATATTTATCCTATAACCAAGAGTAATTTTAAATATGAGTTTAAATATAATGCATTACCACTTCCTATGGAAAAGAAAATCTTTGAAAAAAATAGAGAATGTTTATTAGAAATATTTTTTAATGAAGGAAATATGAAGCTATTTATGTCTCAAGTTGAAAAGAAAATGGAAGATGCTGCCCTAGAGCATAAGTATGAAATGGCATCAAAGTATAGAGACTTAATAGAGGGTTTAAAATATATTTATAGTAATTACTTAATGAAGGGAAAAGAATTTGAAGGCAGAAAGATATTGATGGGTGAAAGGATTGATAAAGGCTATAAGTTATTTTTTGTTTTTGACTATCAAATAATTTTAAAAAGGAAATATTGTGAAATCAATAAGGAAATTATAGAGAGCTTTTTAAAAAGAGGCAGAGAATTAATAAAGAAACGAGTAAAGACATTAGATGAAAAGAGACAATTAGACTTTAAAAGAATAATAATATCAGAAATTAATGATAGGAATTCAAAAGTAGTAGAATTTGTGGATAGGAAATTTTCGGCGGACTCATTTATTAATTCTTTAGAAAGAGGAGTTATATGATGATTATTGACTGGAAGCCTAATAAATCCTTAAATATCTCTTTATATAAACAGATAGTAAATTATATTAAGGAGAAAATATCTACAGGGGAATGGGATGTAGGTTGTAGATTACCAACTCAAAGAGAGTTAGCAAAGGCTTTTGGAGTAAATAGGAGTACAGTTGTGGAGGCCTTAGAGGAATTAAAGGCTGAAGGACTGATTGAAACAAAGGGTAAAGGCGGAACTATTATTATAAATAATACATGGTCCATTTTAACATCTACGCCTCCTCCCAATTGGTATGAATATGTAAAGAGTGGTTTATATAAACCAAATCAACCTACTATTCAGGCTATAAATAGGTTAGAGTTTAAAGAAGGAATTATTAGACTTGGTACAGGGGAGCTTTCATCTAAATTGTATCCAAAGGAAATGATGAAAAAAGTATTAAATAGGGTATCAAATAGGATAGACAGTTTAGGATATGAGGAGCCAAAGGGAGCATTATTTTTAAGACAAGCAATAAGTAAATACTTAGAAAAATTTAATATAAATGTATCCCCATCATCAATCTTGATAGTTTCAGGATCATTACAAGCACTACATTTGATTTCTATAGGTATATTACATCCCAATGCAACTGTTCTTTTAGAAAGTCCTTCATATCTAAAATCTCTTCATATTTTCGAATCAGTTGGAATGAGGTTAAAGGGAGTATCTATGGATAAATATGGGATAAAAGCAAATGAAATTATAGAAAATAGGTGCAAAAATAATACAACATTATTATATACTATTCCAACCTTTCAAAATCCTACAGGGGTAGTGATGTCAGAGGCAAGACGTAGTGAAGTTATAAAGACATGTGAGAAATATAGAATTCCAATAATTGAAGATGATGCATATAGAGAATTAAGCTTAGAAGGAGATTTGCCAATGCCACTGAAATCCATAGACAGAAATGGCATGGTTTTATATATGGGTAGTATGTCAAAATCTTTAGCAGCAGGATTAAGAATTGGTTGGTTAGTAGGACCACAAACTGTTATCGATCGATTAAGTGATATTAAGATGCAAATAGACTACGGTTCAAGTTCTATTTCACAGTGGGTAGTTGCAGAACTCATAAATACTGGATTATATGAAAAATATCTTCAAGAGTTAAGGTATAATCTTAAAATTAGAAGACAAGTTGCACTGGATGCGTTACAAAAATATTTTAAAGATATAGCAACATGGAATAAACCATCTGGAGGATTTTACATATGGCTTAAGCTAAAAAAACAAATCTCAATGAAAAAATTATTTAAACTATGTATTAAAGAGGGCTTATTAATAAACCCTGGAGATATATATTCCATTTCAAATAATAACAGCATTAGGATTTCATACTCCTATGCTGATATAGAAGATTTAGAAAAGGGTTTAAAAAGACTATCAAAATTAATAATAGAATGTAATAAAAAAAGCTATTGATTTATCTCAATAGCTTTTTTGGTTGGGAATAAATTATTATATTAGGTTGGAGACTTCACTAGACTTTATATGTATAATTACTTTAAACATAAGATATATAGGGTGGAGGTCTCAATGATAAAATATATTATTCAAGGATTTATGTTGGGTATAGCATACGTTGCTCCCATTGGAATGCAAAATATTTATGTAATAAATAATGCAATAGGAAATAGTAAGATTAAAGCATATGCAGTGGCTTTAATTACTACTTTCTTTGATATTTCCTTGGCATTAGCCTGTTTCTTTGGAATGGGTTCTATAATGGAAAGGTTTAAGATTATTAAATTAGCTATTCTTTTTATTGGATGCATATTTGTTGTGTATATAGGTATTGAACTGATAAAAAGTCAGCCGGAAATAAAAAATCAAGTAGACGTAAATAAGAAATTGCCACAGGTAGCTTTATCTTGTTTTCTAGTGACTTGGGGGAACCCTCAGGCCCTAATAGATGGTTCTTTATTATTGGGAGGATTTAAAGCTACACTATCATCACAGGCCTCAATATTATTTGTTTTAGGTGTCTGTTTGGCTTCAGCTTCTTGGTTTTTAGGAATAACAACTATATTTTCAATGTTTAAAAATAATATTAAGTATGGTGCCATTAAAACAATAAATATTGTTTGTGGGGGGATATTAGTTTATTATGGCCTTAAACTTGGTTATAATTTCTTAAAATTTATATAATGCTAAAAATAAAGCCCATAAAATTTTATTTGCTATTCAATAATATGTTATTTAATAAACAAGGAGGTATTTTAAGATGAAAAGATTTATAATAGAGGACCAATTTTGGGAGTTGTTTCCCCAAGCCAAAATAGGCGTTATCATCAGCAATGAAATAGATAATTCTATAAAAAATACTGAAAAATATGAGGAAATGATATCAAGGGGTGAGAAGGAAGCATTAAAGTATTTACAAGAGGAACAATTTAGCAACAATAAGGTGATTAAAGTTTGGAGGGAAGCCTTTAAGAAATTCAAAACTAAAAAGGGTGCTAGATCATCAATTGAAGCCCTATTAAAAAGAGTTCAAAATAAAAAGGGAATAGGAACTATAAATCCCCTGGTAGATATATATAATTTTATTTCTTTAAAATATGGCTTACCTTGCGGTGGTGAGGACATAGATACTTTTGTTGGAAATCTCAAACTTACCACAGCTAAGGGGGATGAAGATTTTATTCCATTAGGAAGTAATGAAAACTCGCCTCCCTACCAAGGAGAGATAGTTTATAAGGATGATGAAGGGGCTATATGTAGATGTTGGAACTGGCGTGAAGCCTCAAGGACTATGCTTACAGAAAACACTAAAAATGCATTTTTATGTATCGAACTGATTGATGATAGTAGGTATGATGAATTTAAACAAGCTTTATATGAACTTAAGGATATGATAACAGAAAATATTGGAGGAACAAGTAAAGTAGAAATATTAGATATCAATAATAAAGAAATAATAATCGATTAGTGAATGGGGCCAAGGTTGAAAAGTTGAAAAACAAATAAAATAATTCAACTTTTCAACCCTGACCCCTATTTATAGTTGAGATTATTTTAATATGGGTTTGGATTGAATTGGAGTAGAAAGAATAACAGAAGTCTGGGTACTACCTATTTTTTTAATATCATCAATTAAATCTTTAAGGTCCGACATGCTTTCAGCCAAAACCTTTATAATGACACTAGACCCACCAGTAACATGATGACATTCTATTATTTTTTTATTTTCCCTTGCATAATTGATAAAAGGCTCAAAATTATTTGGTGAAAGCTCAACATTAATAAAGGACATTATGTTTTTGTTTAATTTTTTTGGATCTATAACTGCTTTATATCCTAAAATAACTCCATTCTCTTCAAGTTTTCTTACCCTTTCAGCTACAGCTGGAGAAGTCATATTTACTGCTTTCCCCAATTCTTTCATAGATACTCTTCCTTGTTTTTGTAATATTTCGATAATTCTGTAATCGGTTTTATCCATTTGGAATCCTCCTTTAAAAAATAAAGAAAATTACACCATTTTCTTTTTTTTAGAAGTTATATTAATTGTAACAGTTAATATAACTGATGTACATATTTTTCTGTTTTCATTAAAATTATAATAAGGAAAAGATTAGTGAAGATGATTATTTGATAGAGAATATATCCATTATCGAAGTTGAATTAGATGGTATTTATAAAAGAAGGGAGAATATTTTATGGCAAAGGTAAAGATAACGGAAACAATCCTAAGGGATGCCCATCAATCCTTAATAGCCACAAGACTTAAGATGGATGAGATGAAGCCAGTACTTGAAAAATTAGATAGTGTAGGATACAATGCCCTAGAGTGTTGGGGCGGGGCAACCTTCGATTCTTGCCTAAGATTTTTAAACGAAGATCCATGGGAAAGACTTAGAACCATAAGAAAGCATGTAAAAAACACAAAATTACAAATGCTATTAAGGGGCCAAAATATACTTGGATATAAACATTATGCCGATGATGTAGTCGAGGAGTTTGTAAAAAGAGCCATAGCAAACGGTATAGATATAGTAAGGATATTTGATGCGTTAAATGATGTAAGAAATTTAGAAGTAGCCATGAGAACAACAAAAAAAGAAGGAGGCCATGCACAAGGAGCCATATCCTATACAATAAGCCCAGTTCATACAACAGAAGTTTATGTAAAGTTAGCTAAGGAAATGGAAAATATGGGAGCGGACTCAATTTGTATAAAAGACATGTCAGGGCTACTGACTCCATATTATGCCTATGAGCTAGTAAGTGCAATAAAGGAGGTTATAAATGTACCTCTAGAAATACACTCCCATGCCACTAGCGGACTGGCAAGTATGATGTATATGAAAGCCATAGAAGCAGGAGCTGATATAATAGATACGGCCATATCACCCTTTGCAATGGGAACATCACAGCCACCTACAGAACCAATTGTAGCAACCCTTCAAGGGACAGAATATGATACAGGATTAAATATGGATAAATTAAATGAAATAGCAGAGTACTTTAGACCAATAAGAGAAAAATATATGGAAAGTGGATTGCTTAATCCGAAGGTATTAGGTGTAAACATAAACACACTTATATATCAAGTGCCTGGAGGAATGCTTTCTAACCTAGTAAATCAGCTGAAAATGCAAAATGCCCTAGATAAGTTTGATGAAGTATTAAAGGAAGTACCAAGGGTTAGAGAAGATCTTGGATATCCACCACTTGTAACACCTACAAGCCAAATGGTAGGAACACAGGCAGTGTTTAATGTAATAACTGGGGAAAGATATAAGATGGTGCCAAAGGAAGTAAAGGCTTACGTTAAGGGAATGTATGGAAAACCAACAGTACCAATAAAAGAAGAAATAGTTCATAAGATAATAGGAGATGAAGAAGTAATAACTTCAAGACCAGCCGACCATATAGATCCACAACTTAAAGCAATAAGAGAAGAAATTAAGGAATATTTAGAACAGGAAGAAGATGTACTATCCTATGCATTATTCCCACAGGTAGCCCTTAAGTTCTTCGAGTATCGCCAAGCTCAAAACTACAAAATAGATAGTGATCTACTTAATAAACAGGATAAAACTTATCCAGTATAATGATTTATCATGCATTTGATTGAATAAATAGATAGTAATATTTTTGTAAATTAACACCGTGATTAATTTCTATTGATCCTGGTGTTTTATTTTATAATGAAAAATTATTTGATTTTAAAGGATATTTTGATTAATTAGAGAAATTAAACTATTAAACCTAATGATATAATATAAAATCAAAGAGTATTCTAGTCAAACCATAAAAAATTTACGCAATATAACAAACTAACCGTTAGGAGGCTATATTTTGAATAAACGAGATATGGGAATAGGAGTGATTGTAGGGGTTTTATGGGGACTGAATTTTATAGCCATTAAACTAGGCGTAAGCAATATTCCCCCAATATTTCTAGCTACTATTCGCTTTATAGTTGTTTGTATACCGGCCATATTTTTTCTTCCTAAACCACCTGTGGATTGGCCATGGCTTATTGCCCTTGGATTGAGTCTGAATGTAGGTCAATTTGCCTTTTTATTTATGGGAATTAATCAAGGCATGCCAGCAGGACTTTCATCTTTGGTGCATCAGTCTCAAGCCTTTTTCACATTAGTGATTGCATCTATTTTCTTAGGAGAAAAATGGAAATCCAACCATTTGATAGGTCTTATAATAGCTGCAGTGGGGATGAGTATTGTAGGTATGCAGCAAGGTGGGAGTGTGACTGCCACCGGATTCTGGCTAACTTTGATTGCATCGGCCAGTTGGGGAACTGGGAATGTAATTATGCGCTTTTCAACAAAGGATGTACCTCCTTTTTCTATGGTATCTTTAGTAGTATGGGCAGGTGCCGTTGCTATTTTACCCCTGGGTATTTTATCCTTATGCTTAGAAGGACCTATTATATGGAAGACAGCTTGGGACTCTATGAATTGGACAACTGTATTTTCAATAATATACTTAGCGTATTTTGGATCATTGGCAGGTTATGGATTGTGGGGAAAATTACTTTCCAAGTATCCAGCAGCCGTAGTTTCTCCATTTTCTCTATTGGTTCCAATAGTAGGTATGAGTAGTGCTACTATTTTTCTAAATGAAACCCTTTCAATGGGTCAAATTATAGGAGCAGTATTGGTAATGATAGGGTTACTAGTAAATGTTTTTGGAGATAAACTTAATAAAAGTTTAGTAATGGATGAGGAAGTGAAGGATAAGGAAGTGTATGAGTAATGGACTTTAGAAAAGCCATAGAAAAATATATACCAAGTAATCAACAAGAGCTAAATGATAAAAGGATAATATTAGATTATATTAATTATTTTCATGAAAATATTTTGACTAGAAAAAATGAAATAGCCCATATGACCAGTTCTGGGGTTATTTTAAATAAATCTTTAAACAAAATGTTAATGGTATATCATAATATTTATGATACTTGGACCTGGACCGGTGGACATGCAGATGGTGATAGTAATATGCTTAGGGTTGCCATTAAAGAGGCTAAGGAAGAGACCGGTGTTTCAAATATATTGTCATTAACAGAGGACATAGTCTCTATTGATATAATACCTGTTTATGGACATATAAAAAGGGGAAAATATGTATCATCACATCTTCATTTAAATATATCGTATATTTTAATAGCCGACGAAAAGGAAAAATTGATTATCAATGAAGATGAAACCAGTGGGGTTAAATGGATTGAAGTTGATAGTATAGATAAATACTCTAATGAACCATATTTAATCAATATCTACAATAAGATTATAGAAAAGGCCAATATTATAATAGGATAGACTTTACTAATTCTATCTAGATAATAAATGGAGTGAAAATTGATCTTAAGGGTCAATTAATAATATTCTTAAAATATATAGTAATTATATTATTTATTAGTGAGGGGAAGGTCATGAAAAATAAATTTATTGCTAAGAGATATTGGAAGGATAAAGCGACCCCTATGGGGGCAGTTGACGAACTGGCAAAGAAATATGAAAATGTCATAGATTTAAGCTTAGGGGATCCAGATCAGACTACTGATGAAGGAATTATCAACTTTGCTTTTCAAGAAGCATTAAAAGGGCATACAAAATATACAGATTTTAGAGGGGACCCAGAACTAAGGTATGAAATAAGAAAGAGATATAAAGAAGATTATAATGTTTATATATTAGATGAAGAAGTTATGGTTACTGCAAGTGCCTGTTTAGGTATGTATCTTGTTTTAGAATCTATATTAGATCCTGATGATGAAGTAATAATACATGCTCCGTATTTTACCCCATATTCTCAGCAAATAGAATTAGCTAGGGGTATTCCAGTGGAACTAGATACCCTTGAAGAAGAAAATTATCAGATCAATGTAGAGAGATTAGAGGGGATTATTACGGAAAGAACAAGGGCTATCATAGTAAATTCACCTAATAACCCAACGGGAGCAGTGTTTACATTAGACACTCTTAAAAGAATTGCTGAAATTGCTATTAAATATGATCTCTTAATTATTGCCGATGAAATATATGGGGCATATACCTTTGATGAAGAATTCATATCTATGGTTACTATACCTGAGATTAGGGACAGATTAATTATTTTAAATAGTTTTTCAAAGGATTTTACCATGACAGGATGGCGTGTTGGAAATATTATTGCTCCAAAGGAAATTATTACGACATGCCAGTTAGTAAATGAAAATGTTGTATTTACAGCTCCTTCAATTTCACAAAGAGCAGCAATCTATGCCCTTCGCAATAGGAACACAATACAACCGCCTGCCGTTAAGCTTTACAAAGATAGAGTAATGTATGCATTTAAACGTATAAATGATATACCATGGATGAGCGTTCCAAAGCCAAGGGGAACTTTCTATCTATTTATAAATATTAAAAAGACAGGACTTTCATCTTCAAAGGTAAGTGAATTAATATTAGATAGGGCTAAGGTCCTTACTATACCAGGCAATGCCTTTGGCACATGCGGAGAAGGATATATAAGAATTGCATGTACAGTAGATATAAGTACATTAGAAAAAGCCTTTGATAGGATTGAAAAAATAGAATTATAAATATCAAAAGGGTAGGCCAGTGGAGTAAAGGATAAACCATCATCAGATATACTTTTTGTATAAAGGATGATGGTTTATTTATGTTTTATTATGACTGAACTTTTTTATATCATTATACTACAAATAATATCATTCGTAAGACTTCAAAAAAGTCCTTTGTCTTAAATAATACTTTATTAGGAGAAATTTTTTCCATACCAGGATAAAAGGAAGCCTTATAAGCCTTAACATGGGATGAGTAGGAAATTTCTACTTCAAAAGTATCTGGCACATTGATTTTACATAAACTTAAATCACCCTTTAAGGCTTGTGCAATTTTTTCCTTAGTAAGCTGTGTAGCTAAGTCATTATGTATACTTATTGTTGAATTGCCTATACCTTCCTTTACTGCTAAAGTAGATATATTTTTATTAACTTTTTTTACTTCATCACAAAGACCTTTATCCCCGCTTACAAACACAACGGGAACGCCAAGGGTGGCAGCAGCGTATGAATGAAGTAGAAATTCACTGGCATATTCACCATTTATCTTAATATAATTAACATCGGATGAATTCATGGTATGGGACAAAGGATTATGCTCTGAACCTCCTCCTGAATGATATCCAATAAAGATTAAAGCATCAAAGGAATTATCTAGACCTTGAACCATTGAAAATGGATGGCCAGCCCAGCCTCTAATCAGCTTAACATTCATTGGAATACAGTCAGGATCAATGTTTCTTGCAGATTCATGGGCATCTTTAACCCATATTTCCTTGGCACCTGCCTCTAGGGCTCCCTTACAGGCAGCATTAACTTCTCTTTCCATCTGTTTTACGAAGATAGAGTAGTCAGGATTATTTTTATCTGTTTCACTCCAACTGGTAACCCCTGTTATACCTTCAATATCTGCACTAATATATACTTTCATAATGTATCCCCCTAAAGTTTTATTATTAATAATATTTTACATCTTTCTATAGAACAAATAAAGAAAAGATTATTTAAACTCACATATTTTTCTAATAATTAAAGATCCATAGAAAAACAATCTAAATAAACAATCACCACTTCACCAAACATCCCAATAATCCTTTGGTTAAGAGAATAATTATGTTTTATTTGTGACTTTAAAATCAAGAAAACAAAAAATCGAATAATTTACAAAAAAGAACAAACAATATGGTTGTAGCATTTTGGAAAAAATAAAAATAAGGAGGATGTAAATGCAAAACAAGAATGCTAGACAAAGAGTACAAGATGTATATAATCAGCTTCAATCTTGTAAGCAGAACCTAACTCAAGCAGTAAACTCAGTGGAAAAGCAACAAAATAAAGTTCAAATCCAAAGTACTATAGCTGCCATAGATAATGCTATATCTACAGCTAATAGAACCCTTTCAAATTATCAAGAATAAAAATAATAGGACAAAGAAAGTAAGGCTACAGCTGGAATAAAATGGCTGTAGCCTTTATATTAATAGATGGAAAAGAGACCTTGCCAAAGGAATATAGATATAAAAATATGTAGTAAAAAAAATTTATATAGAAAAATTAATTAAGTTTTAAAGATTAAATATGTATGATAAGATATAATATAAATAAAAAATAGGAGTGAGTGTATCATGAAATATAAAATGTTACATACTTGTATAAGAGTAATGGATTTAGAGAAATCTCTAAAATTCTATAAAGAAGCCTTAGGATTAATTGAGTCTAAAAGAAAAGATTTTCCGGAGCATGAATTTACATTAGTTTATTTAACAGATGAGTCAAAGCAATATGAACTAGAACTTACATACAACTATAATCCAGAAAAGCCCTACGAAATAGGTAATGGATTTAGCCATACGGCATTTGAAGTAGATGACTTAGAAGCCTCTAGAGAAAAACATATAGAAATGGGATATAAAGTAACTAAATTAATGGGATTACCAGGACAGCCACCTCGTTATTATTTTGTAACTGATCCAGATGGATATGATGTAGAAATTATAAGGGCTACAAAGTAATATATAATAGGAAAATCGAGGGTCGTATTAATATGACTCTCGATTTTTATAATTGGATTATTAAATATCTTTCTAATTATTTTAAGTTCTCTGTATAATCTTTAATAAAAAAATCAATGGATCTATTGTATGCTTTTTCTCCTGATTTAGAGAAGAAACATCCAGGAATTTCATTTCTACCTCTATGACGTGCCACACATTCACAGCACTTACCATGTAGTGGACATGAAACATTAGTACAAGCACAACTATCGGATTTACAGCTCATTTTATCCCCCCCCATAAAAATATGACTTTGTAAAAAATTATTATCAATTATATCATTTCAAATAAAAAACAGCAATGAAAACTTCTTTATTCTTCAGTGTTAATCTATACCATCTTATAAAGATATGAGTTTTAAAATGTCTATTATAACGTTATAATAATTTTATATAGAAAAATATGGAGGTTATCAGATGAAATTAGTTTCGTGGAATGTAAACGGTCTTAGAGCTTGCGTTAAAAAGGGGTTTTTAGAGTATTTCAATAAAGTGGATGCAGATATATTTTGTATTCAAGAGACTAAACTTCAAGAAGGACAGATAGAGTTAGACCTAGAAGGATATGAACAATACTGGAATTATGCTATTAAAAAAGGATATTCAGGTACAGCTGTATTTACCAAAAAAACTCCCCTATCAGTAAAAAATGGAATAGGGATAGAGGAGCATGAAAAGGAAGGTAGAGTAATAACACTAGAATATGAAGACTTCTACTTAGTAAATGTCTATACACCCAATTCACAACGGGGATTGGCGAGATTAGATTATAGAATGGATTGGGAAGATGCCTTTAGAAACTATCTTTTAGAATTAGATACTAAAAAGCCAGTAGTTTTATGTGGAGATCTTAATGTAGCCCATAAAGAAATTGATTTAAAAAATCCTAAGACTAATACAAAAAATGCAGGTTTTACTCCTGAAGAAAGAGATAAGATGACAAAATTATTAGAATCGGGATTTATAGATACATATAGATATTTCTATCCAGATAGGGGAGAAGTATATACCTGGTGGTCATATATGAGAAAAGCTAGGGAAAGAAATTCTGGCTGGAGAATTGACTATTTTATAGTATCCAAAAGTCTTAAAGATAGACTTATAGATGCTGAGATTCATTCTGAGATAATGGGTAGTGATCATTGTCCAGTAGCTTTAATATTAGAAGATTAGTGCTATTTAATAGCACTAATCTTTTTTTTCTATTATAATTTATAGGAGTAGAGGGAAATTATTGACAACATATTGTTAACCAAAATGCAAAAATAAGTTGACAATAAAAATTAGCATATATATACTTAAACTATAAATTATTTTTGAGGAGATGAATAAAATGAAGCTAAAGACAAGAGATATGATTTTAATTTCTATGTTTGCAGCCCTTACAGCAATAGGAGCCTTCCTAAAAATACCTATGCAGCCAGTTCCTTTTTCATTACAATTGTTGTTCTGTTTATATGCAGGAGTATTTTTAGGAGGGAGAAAGGGTCTGTATTCACAGCTTCTGTATATAGGGATTGGACTAATTGGCATTCCGATTTTCACCTATGGTGGTGGGCCCACATATATATTTAACCCTACCTTTGGTTACTTAGTAGGTTTTGCATTATGTACTTATGTTGTAGGAAAACTCACTGAGAGATTAGAAAGGATAACCTTTATAAAAATATTTTTACCAGGAGTATTAGGGATATTGATGGTTTACCTACTAGGTGTTGCTCATATGTATATGATTTATAATCTATATTTAGGAAAGGCTATGTCATTAAATAAAGCAGTGGCCGTAGGTTTCACACCATTTTTAATACAGGACCTTATAAAAGTTGCTATAGTTGGATTTACAGCTGTTTACGTAGTACCAGTCCTTAGAAAAACTGGGCTAGTAAATATAATTAGTAATAAATAAAAAATTTATAAAATTAATATGTTTAGCTACTTATTAAAAAAAGGATATAAATTGTTATGTAGAAAATGTTAGCTTAAATTAGTTTAGAAAGAAATGAAGGGCATGTTTGAATAACTTATTTATTCAGGCATGCCCTTTAATATTATATGTGGGGTAAGATTACTTTGATAAGATCTTGAATAATTAAGAGTTGTTTTTGTGAACATCTATTAAATAATGATAAAAGATTTTTAATAATTTCTTTGTTACTTATATTATTTTCTAGGTAATCAAATTTTTCATTATCTTTAATAACGAAATTTAGTTTATTATTATGTCTTCCTGTTACTAAATAATCAAGAGATATATTTAAACACTTAGAAATTTTGAGTAAAGTATTTAAACTCATTTGTCTCTCACCACGTTCAAGTTGTCCTATATATAATGGTGAAAGTTCAACTATTTCAGCAAATTTTTCTCTTGTAAGACCTAACTTTTCCCTTTCGTTTCTAAGTCTTTCGCCTATTCCTTTGTTATCTACTTTATCGTACACTTTTTCTCCACCTTTTTTATTTATTACTTAAACTTTACCTAAAAAACTAGTTATCCTAAATATGCTAATAGTATACTTTTTTTGTTTGCAATATGTATATATTTGTTGTAAACTATTACTAGCAATAAATGGAATTTTAAATTCTTTCTAACTAATACCAAAATGAATAGAAAAATGATAGCTATTCTATAATATAAGGGGGAGAATTATGGATTGCTTAAAAAATAGTATTAAAAAAATAACATGTTCATTAAATAAAAAAAGAAATATTGTAGATGAAGTTACAAAATTTAGTAATGAATTAGATGAACTCATAGATAAACATAATAAAAAGAACAAGAAATATATGAATAAAGAGAAGGCTACGGAAAAATAAAACTATTATATAAATTATGTTTAAACTAGATAAATAAATTAAAAATTTAAGGATTTGTTAATTATAGATTCAAAATTTCTATCATATTGAGATATTATATTACTCCAGTCGTAGGGCTTGGCTAATTTTTTATAACTCCTTTTTCTAATTTCACTGATATTGATTATTGAATGTCTTAGCTTATTGACTAAGTCATCAAAGTTATCATAAAATAATTCTGGATTTTCCTTGATTTTATATAAATCAGGATACGTTAATCTCTTGGGTAAAATAGGATAACAACCACTGTATATTGCCTCCATTACACTTATTCCAAAGAAGTCATGATGTGATGTTACAGGTAAGATATCGGAGGCCAAAAGCCAAGAGTAATATTCCTTACCACTTAAATAACCTGTTTTTACAATGTTTTCCCCAAGGATGCTCTTGGCTTTTTTAAATACTGATGGAGAATTGTGAAAGGCTTCTCCAAGGATAGCAAGATTAAACTTAAGCCCTTCTTCTTTTAATTTAAAAAGAGCATTAAAGAAAGTGTCTGGATTTTTATCAAATTCCCATCTATGATTCCATAAAATAAGGGGTAACTCATCCTTATAAACATCCCTGCAACCATCATTGATTTTCTTAAGGTCAATACCAATGGGTAAAACCTGCGATTTTCTACGGAGTACTTCAATGGTATTTGTATGCCTGTAATCAGGCATTTTTTTAAGCAGATTATCTAATGCATCGTAAAATGAATTCATATTATGATATGAGTTGAAAAATACAAAGTCACAAGCTAAAGCAGTTGTATAGTTCATAAATCCATAATTGACATCCCATCTATGCATTTTATCTTTGCTATCATTTTTCCAAGGGTAGGTTAACTGATTTTCGTGGAAATAAACAACTATTGGAATATTTGTATCAAGCTTTTTTCTTGTTAAAGAAATAAAAGTAGTAAGATCTAACATATCTGTAGCTAAAATTAGATGAGGCTTAAAATCTATAGATAAAAACTCATGGGCTAAAGTTATAGCCCCACCATACATTCTCCACTTCCAAAACTTTCCCTTCATGCTTAGAATTTTAATATTATGGGAGCTGAATTTTCTAAATTCTTTTGCCCAAGTTGCATGGGAACCAGAAAAAAAGGGTTCAATGATTAGTATATTTTTACTCATACTTACCTCCTAAGGATTTCTTCATAATTATTATAATACATATAGATAAATTAAATATAATTTTGGCATAGTTTATTTAAAAATAAAAACAAAATTTTACAAAAATTTAATCGATTATATAATATAATAATAATTGAAGACAAAAATTAAAAAGTTAGAGGAGGATTTGTTATGAAAAACTTTAAAAGAATTAGTTTATGTCTAGCTTTAGTTCTAGTATTTACTATTGTTTTCACTGGAACTGCTATGGCAGAAAGTACTTACAAGGTGCAACAGGGTGATGTTTTATGGAAAATTGCAGACAAATACGGTCTAACCTGGGAAGAACTAAGTGAATACAATAATCTTAAAAATCCAAATCTTATATATGCTGGGCAGGAAATAAAAATACCTAGCAAAGAAATCAGCAAAGAAAGTAACAAAGAAAGTAATAAAAAGCTTACCATCGCCCATACCAATGATATGCATGGTTTCTTTATAGAAGGCGATTATGATGGTATGGGAGCAGCTAAGATTGCTAGCAAAGTAAATGAATTACGCAATAATAATGAAAACTTTTTATTCTTAGATGCTGGTGATGCAATCCAAGGGAATAATTTAGTAACTTTATCTAAAGGCGAAAGTGCGATTAAAGTAATGAATGCAATGAAATATGATGCTATGGCAGCAGGAAACCATGAGTTTGATTATGGCAGTGAAAGACTTAAAGAGCTTGTTCAAATGGCAGAATTCCCTGTATTGGCTGCAAATATAAAGAATGAAGACGGATCAGACTTCTTAACAAAATACATAGTGAAAGAAATGGATGGTTTTAGTGTAGGTATTTTTGGTTTGGCAACTCCTGAAACAACCTATAAGTCTCATCCAAAGAATACAGAAGGACTTATATTTGTAGATCCTGTGGAATCAGCTAAGGAAATGGTTAATGAGTTAGAAGGTAAGGTTGATGTTATAGTGGCATTAGCACACTTAGGCGTAGAAGGAGAAGATACAAGTGAAAAATTAGCTGAAAACGTAAATGGTATAGACGTAATAATTGATGGACATAGCCATACGGAATTACCTGAAGGTAAAATGGTAAATGGAACTTTAATAGTTCAAACCCATGAAAAGACTAAGAATCTAGGTGTTATAGAGCTTGAGATTAAGGATGGGGAAGTTGTTTCAAAATCTGCTTCATTATTTACTAAAGAAGAAGCCGCAAGTATTGAAGAAGATGCTACTATTAAGGCTATTATAGATGAAGTAAAAGCTATAAATGAAGAAATAGAAGCACAGGTAGTTGCTACAAGTCCTGTAGAACTTGATGGAGAAAGAGAAAATGTAAGAACTGGAGAAACAAATCTTGGAAACCTAATAACTGAAGCTATGTTAGATATAAGTGGTGCAGATGTAGCTTTTACAAATGGTGGTGGAATTAGATCTTCAATTGATGCAGGTGAAGTTACAAAGGGAGAAGTTCTTACGGTACTACCATTTGGAAATACCGTAACTGCAATCGAAGTTACTGGAGCAGATATTAAGGCTGCTATTGAAAATGGAATAAGCAGTTATCCAGAAGCTGAGGGAGCTTTTCCACATATTGCAGGCATGACAGTAACCTTTGATAAAACAAAGGAAGCAGGAAATAGAGTTGTAGAAATTAAAGTTGCTGGGGAAGCTTTAGATGAGGCAAAAACATATAAATTAGTAACTAATGATTTCTTAGCTGCTGGTGGAGATGGCTATACTATGTTTGAAGGAAAGAAAGTAATAGGAGAGTTTAATGCATTAGATGAAGTATTGATTCAATATATTCAAGAAAAAGGGTTTGATAAAGCAAAAACAGACGGTAGAATAAAAGACATAAGCGAAGAAGTAAGTATGATTGAACTTCCATTTGCTGCATAATATATATTAAACTTAGAGATAACCCCCTACTATTTTAGTAGGGGGTTATCTTTTACTAATATTGATGAGTATACTAGGAGGTACCTTTTATTTAACTATAGATTATTAACAAAGTTTTCTAGTCTTTTTATACCTTCTTCGACCTCAGAAATATCGCATGCATAAACGATTCTCACATAATCATCTAATCCAAAGGCAAGGCCAGGAACAATGGCAACTTTATATTCATCTAAAAATTTATTACAAAATTCTACTGAAAAACTATCGCTATATTCAAATTTATCCTTTAACTCAGATATGTCAATAAACAAATAAAATGTGCCTTGAGGTTTTATAAAAGACAACTTATCTATTTTTGACACAAGTTCTATTACCTTATCTCTTCTTTCCTTGTAAGTTTTAACCATTTTTCTCATATCATCTTCACAGTATTTTAATGCGCCCAAAGTTGCCCACTGGGAAATAGTAGAAGGATGGGAAACTAAATGGCCTTGTATAGTGGATATAGCTTTAGCTATCTCCTTGTTAGAAGCAGAATATCCTACTCGCCATCCGGTCATAGAAGCAGATTTAGACAATCCATTAATAGTTATAGTTATATTCTTTGCCTTATCAGACAATGAAGCTATACTAGTAAAATTATCATCATAGCATATTCTTTCATAAATTTCATCGGCTATTATATAAATACCTTTATCTATACAAATCTCTACTAAAGCTTCCAGTTCTTTTTTTGTATATATGGCTCCTGTGGGATTAGAAGGATTATTTATTAAAAGAACTTTAGTTTTAGGGGAAATATTATTCTCTAATTCTTTAGGGGTTAGCTTAAAATTATTTTCTTTTAATGTGTCAACGAGAATAGGTTTACCTCCTACAAGCTTAACCATTTCCGAATAGCTGACCCAAAAAGGTTTAGGAATGATTACCTCATCATCTGGATCTAATAGAGCCATTAGAGAATTAGTCAAAGCATGTTTGGCTCCGCTAGAGACAATGATTTCGTCCACATCATATTTTATATTATTTTCCTTTTCTAATTTTTCCGTAATAGACAATCTTAATTCCATTAAACCAGCCGCTAGGTCATATTTAGTCTTATTATTATTGATTGCAGCTATAGCTGCTTTTTTAGCTTTGTCTGGAGTGAAAAAATCAGGTTCTCCAATACTTAAATTAATGATGTCAATTCCTTGGTCCTTTAAACTTTTTACTTTAGAGCTAATACCAATAGTAACGGAAGGTGTTATAAAATCTAACTTTTTAGATAACATTTAATCAACCCCTTAGTTTTTATGATATATAGTATATTTATTTAAATATAATCTATATTATATATCTGATTTTTTCAACAATAAAAAGATATTTAAAGTAAATTAGAGAATCTATTTCAATACTTTATAAGGTATAAAAAAATAAACTTCTGAAAATATACAGAAGTCTAAACTTTAAGATTCATATTTATAAGAGTTTATTCTGTTTTTTCTATTTTCATCTATTATGGCAAAACATTTTAAAGTAGCATCTAATGGGTTTGAACTGTAATTAAATTTATTGAAATTATTTTGTTTAGATTTTTTTATTAACTTAGTTGACTGGGACATTGGCTTTTTCATGATTTACCTCCTATATAAAAATATAATTGAAAATAGCTCATAATATTATTTCTAATCTATAAAGTATATATTCAAACAATAGTATATTTATACATATATTTTAATAAAAATTTAGTTGTTTGTAAATAGATAAATCTAAAAAATATTATTACAGATATATACCAGTTGACACTAGTTAAGAATTTTGATAAGATGTTCATTGTCGCTAAAAAAGAAAAGAAACAATAAATTTTATAAAAATGTTGACAAGAAGAATTTGGTCTGATATAATAGCTACTGTTGTCAAAAAAACTTTTCTTTAAAAAAATAACGAGTTAACTAAGTCATTATTTTTTAAGAAAAAAGCTTGACTAACACAAATAAGTGTGATATAGTATTAAAGCGTCGACAATATTCGACAAAGAGCTTGGACATTGAAAACTGAACAGTGTAAGGAAAAAACCTGACCTAAA
>CBETVX010000022.1:0-46658 GCA_965539935.1 uncultured Eubacteriales bacterium
CGCCGATGGTACTTGGTGGGTGACCGCCTGGGAGAGTAGGTCGTTGCCAGTTTATTTATAGAAAATCCAGAAGTATATACTTCTGGATTTTTTTGTTTTTGAAAAAAATAGTAGAAATGTAGAGAAAATATAAAATTAAGGATCTTCTAAGTTTATGGTGGTGTAAAATAATGTAATGCAATATTTAGCACTAAATATTGCATTACATTAAAAACGCTGTATAGGTTAAGTAGGTTTGTTTTAAGTATTAAAACATCCCCCACATATTCAACGTGGAGGATATATTTTAATACGTACTAAATTAATAATATAAATCTAGACTATCTTTATATATTTCGTTTGATTTATTTTCAACTTTTTTGTTTTTGCAGATAAGTTGATTAAATGAACCAAAACACAATTAAATTAATTATTGCAAATAAAATATAGGATAAGTTTTTAGGGTCAAATAACCCACCATTTTTTCTAACATTGTCTTTATCTTTCTTATACATATGTTCTGCTGTTGATCCTGCTACTCTACCATAAGAACTTCCACTGCTACTCCCTGACATTAAAACTGATAATGCACTGGTAGAATTTGAATCCATATTAAATATGTTTAGTAGTAATAAGGCAATACCAATAATCATCCATATAAAGAAAAAGTCTTTTAAACTTTCAGGTGCTGGATTGAATTTAATATATGATATAATCTCTACAATTCCTACAATTAATGGTATGCGTATTTTTTTAAGAAACAAAATTTGTCACCCGCCTTTTTATTTACTCTTAAACATCTTAATTAAATTATAACTTAACTATTTAATAATCTCAATTTTTTTAATTTTAATGTATTAATAGTTGTAGTCAAAAATGATAATCTATTTATAACTCTACTATAGTTGAGTATTATTTATAAAATTAATGCATCTCTTAAAATTGACCTTGCTTATAAAAAGCCTATCACATAGTTAAATATCAAATACGCTAATTGAGCGTATCTAGAAAATAATCAATATTATGAAATTGCTATATATTAATAAAATCTATATCCATCAAGCCATGACCTACTCTCGTAGTAGGGAGTATATTGGTTTGTTTCATAGTTCGCTGTATCTCCCCAATCCAAAATTTTTGTCAAATTATCTCCTGTCCAATAATTCCTTATAGCGTTACCTAAATGTGGTGTACCTTGAGTAACTACAACCTCTCCACAATCACAGATATATTCGCCATAACCACCTGCTAGCATCTCATCTGTAGGTGCATAGAAAACTTCTGCCCAAGCATAAGTATGTTCCATTCTATGGAGTCCATAATAAGCACATGGACCAACTTCTTGAATTATAATCTCTCCATCAATTGTAGATTCTTCGGCATTGCCGGTTACAGTCATTCCCATTAACAAAATTAATAACAAAACAAAACTAATACTTTTCTTCATTTGTTTATCCCCCTTAAATCAATTTTTTGTTATGTGATAGGCTATTTAATGTAATATCTTTTAAGTTCTAAATGTTCTTTGATATTTGTTCTAGTGAAAGTAAAACTATTATCTTAAATATCAAATTTAGATTTTTTGCTGCTTTCTTAACCTCCTTTAACTTTTATTTATTTTTTTTTCATAATATATAGATAAGAAAGTTTGCATTTTGTTTCAAACTTTTTAAAATATTTTATCTATTAGGACAAAAGACCTATATAAAAGTTTGTATAGACTTTAAAGTCTAATTAATATATATCTGTGTTAAAGTAACAAATCCTTATTTGTTTCAATAACTTTCTAATAGGTAATCTATATAAATGTATGTCCTACTACATATACTAGGTATTTGAATCATGGATATAATTGCCTATTATTACATATTGTGAATATATGATATGATTATTGTATCGTGTATAAGGAGGTTGCTATGTTATTCTTGATAAATTTATTCATTACAGGGCATGATTTAACTGATAATCAAAAAGGTATAATATATAAAAAGTATTATAAATTAGTATATAAAAATGTATATTACTACATTAAAAACGACGAAATTACGAAAGATTTAACCAATGAAACTTTTTTAACCGTATATGAAAAACTACATACATTAGAAGATATAGAAAAACTTAAAAACTGGATTTGTGTTATAGCTTCTAACAAAGCAAAGCAATACCTTAACAAAAACAACAAGTTGTACTTTGTAGAGGATTATAATGGACTAGATAACTCTACTGAAGATTTAAGTTTAGAAGAAGAGGTTATAGAAAAAATGGAGAGAGAACGTTCTATCAAGCTTATACGGAAAGGTCTAAATAAGATACCTCCCCTATATAAGCAAGTACTGACTCTAAGATATTACGATGAACTATCATACAGAGAAATTGCAACTACTTTAGATAAAAATATAGGAACAATAAAAACATATATACATCGATCCAAACATGAATTATATTCATATATACTTGCCTATATGAAAGGAGATAATAATGGATAATAAGATAGATAACCTAATTAAAGATGCTATTTCCCAAGAAATGGATAATATTTACATTAATGATAAGACCATAGAAGTAGAGTGGAGAAAATTCAAAAATATTAGAAAGAAAAGAGATAAAGCTAGTAAATTAAAAAGGGCATTATCTATAGCTGTAGTAATAGTATTAGGAGCTATGATTACTATACCTTTCCTAACTAGTGAGTCATATTCCTGGAACATTTTTAAACTATTTAATATTACAAATAATGATGGGAATACTTCTATACAGCAGAAAACATCCACCAACGAATTGTCTGAACAGAGCTTAAACAATATTAATGAAAGGATAACAACACTTAATAAAGCAAGGGATATCATAGACTTTACTATTATTACTCTTCCCTTTGAACTTATTGATACAAAACTCGTAGGAGATAGAGAAATTCATTTAACTTATAATACTCCAAAGGGAAAGATTCTATTTATTCAAAAGCAAATAGGATTAGAAAACACACAAAGCATCAATGTTTCACAATTTAGTAACGTTGAAAAGTTCAACATTAACAATGCAGAGTATACTTATATAAACATAAAGGATAAGATAATAAAGGTTATCTGGGAGATTACGGGTGTAAAGTATGAAATGAATATTAAGTATCCTATCAATTTAAATGAAGTGAAAAATTTAATAATTAAGTTAGATTAAAAGAAGACGGCTGAGCCGTCTTCTTTAGTTTACATCTATTGATAATGTATGAGAGGTATCGGTTTCTTTAGTTCCACCTTGACTAATCTTATGGATGGCAAATGCTCTATATGTCCCTGGATTTGCAGGTGCTTGTATGGAAAGGCTAACATAATCATCATTATATAACTTTTTAGAATCACTATATACAGTTTCCCAAGCTCTTAAGCTACTATTGTATTTTTCAATGTAAACATCAACATAAATACTATCTACATTAGCATAAGTATTGGTATATCCCGTAGCTATAATTTCATCATCAGTAGCATAAAAGTCTATAGAACATCCATAGTCAGTTAGATATTCATAGCTTGAAGTAGAATTAATTATTACATCCCCTATCTTAGTTTCATTTGCAAATACCATCACATTTGAAGCTAGTACAAGAATAGTTATTAACATTAGACCTACTATTTTTTTCATTTGAAATCCTCCTTGTATAATTATTTTGTTTTTCACTATATATAGATATATAAGCCGCTAAAATGTTTCAAAAAACTTTAGAAATATCATATAATGTATTTAGTAATAGAGCAAAAAGGAGTTATTAAATTGACAGAACATAAATTGCTAGAGAAAATGTTAGACCTACCAGAATTTAAAATAACAGATTTAAAGCATAATGAAAATGACATAAGAATATATGTTGAGAAAAAAGACAAACCTTATGTATGCCCCCAATGTGGAATATCATATCCCGAGGTAAGAATTCATAGTAATAGAACTCAAGAAGTTAGGGATAAGAATATACAAGGTAAAAGAGTTGGACTTATGTTCAAGCGTAGAAGGTATAAGTGCATGGAGTGTGGATCTACATTCTATGAGTTAAGTGACTCTATTTCCCGTAAGAGCCGTTTAACTAATAGGCTAAGGGATTATATTGCCAACCAGGCAAAACAACGTTCATTTATTGAAATAGAGCGTGAACTAGATATATCGAATGTTACTATTAGAGAAATATTCCTCAGCGAAATGAAATCTAAACTTAAATGTGGACTTGATTTAGAAACACCTTCTTTTATTGGAATTGATGAGATACATATTCAAAGGCAAGGCAAACATAAAAAGCAGGCATGAGGGATTATTGCTAACGGTAGTGACCATACAGTTATGGATATACTCCCTAATAGAAATAAGTCCACTATAATAGAATATTTTAATAGTTTGAAAAATCCTGAAAATGTTCAAGTGGTTACAATGGATATGTGGAAGTATTATAGGGATGCAGTATATCAGGCTCTACCGAATGCCTTTGTAGTAATAGATAAGTTTCACGTTGTGAAAATTGCTAACGATGCACTGAATACACTAAGAAAGTCCTACAAGGATGAATTAGGTAGAAAAAGAAACAAGGCCTTAAAACATGATAGATACTTACTGCTCAAAAGGGAGCATGACTTAAAACCTTTACCCGACATTCCTCTTAGAGATACATGGCTTAATGAAATTCCTAGACTTAAAACAGCCTATGAATTAAAAGAGGAATTCTTTAAGATATATGATAGTAAAACAAAGAAAGAAGCATTAAGAAGGTATAAAGAGTGGAAGTTAAAAGTTCCTTCTAATATGAAAGAATATAAAGAAGTGATTAAATCTGTGGAGGCTTGGAAACCAGAAATATTTAATTACTTTGATTTTAGAGTTACCAATGCCTTTGTAGAAGGTTTTAATAGTACAATTAGAGCGATAGAAAAGCAAGGGCGAGGATATTCCTTTGATGTCCTTCGTGCTAAAGTTATATTCTGCATCAACCATAAAGTTGATAAACCATCCTATGGTCAAGATAGATTTTATGATATGCCCTTTGGTGGATTCAATATGTTTAGTCCTCAAAGTTATATGAGAAAAAAAGATTATGGGGTTAAATTTGATGATATAATAAATACATTAAATGAAGGAATGCTGTAGTAATTCCTTCATTTTTTGTACTGTAAATTATTTACACCACCATAAACTTAGGAGAGCCAAAATTAAATGGAAGTATCAGAAAAGATAGTAAAGAAATACTATCTTTTTATTTTGACTTACAATATAGGAAGTGATACAATATATAGTGCAATTAATAAAAAAGAGACACTAAATATTGACGAGGATGGTGAAATATGCAGCTATCACAGAATGCTAAAACTGTATTAGAAAGAAGATACTTGAAAAAAAACGCTCAAGGAGAAGTAATAGAAACTCCTAAAGATTTATTTAAAAGAGTAGCAAAACATATTGCAAAGGCTGAAGAAAAATATAACTCAAAAGAGAATATTCAGGAAATAGAAAATAAATTCTATGAAATAATGACAAATTTAGAGTTTTTACCTAATTCTCCAACTTTAATGAATGCAGGCAACCATTTAGGTCAGCTTTCTGCTTGCTTTGTATTACCTGTAGAGGACTCTATGGAGGGAATATTTGATGCAGTTAAAAATGCAGCACTAATACATAAAAGTGGCGGTGGAACAGGTTTCAGCTTCACACGACTTAGGGCAAAGGGAGCTTCTGTAGCATCCACTGGAGGAGTTGCTTCAGGGCCAGTGAGTTTTATGAAGGTGTTTAATGCTGCTACTGAGGCAGTTAAACAAGGTGGTAAAAGAAGAGGAGCCAATATGGGGATTCTTAGAGTAGACCATCCAGACATAATGGAATTCATTAAAAGTAAAGAAGATAATGATGAATTAAACAACTTTAACATAAGCGTAGGTATCACAGAGGAGTTTATGAAAGCTGTAGAAGCCAATAGGGACTATGATTTAATAGAGCCCACTACAAAGGAAGTAAAAGGAAAATTAAATGCTAAAGAAGTATTCAATATAATCGTATCAATGGCATGGAAAAACGGAGAACCAGGTATAGTATTTTTAGACAGAATTAATAGGGATAATATAGTTCCAGATATAGGGGAGATAGAAAGTACAAATCCCTGTGGAGAGCAGCCTCTATTACCCTATGAATCCTGTAACCTTGGCTCAATAAACCTATCTAAAATGGTAAAATATGAAAATGGTAAAGCCCTTATAAACTATGAAAGATTAGGCGAAGTAGTAGATTTAGCTGTTAATTTCTTAGATAACGTAATTGATGTAAATAAATATCCTTTAAAAGAAATTGAAGAAATGACTAAATCTAATAGAAAAATAGGATTAGGAGTTATGGGCTTTGCCGATATGCTTTTAATGCTAGGAGTACCATATAACTCTGATAAAGCAGTTGGAATAGCAAGGGAAGTAATGGGCTTCATAAATGAAAGGTCCAAGGAAAAATCCATGAAGTTAGCTGAAGAAAGGGGTACATTCCCTAACTACGATAAAAGTATATTTAAAGAAAAGGGTATGAAGCTAAGAAATGGAACTACTACAACTATTGCTCCAACAGGATCTATCAGTATTATTGGAGGATCATCAAGTGGTATAGAGCCCTTATTTGCCCTATGTTATTTTAGAAATGTTATGGACAATGATAAATTAGTAGAAGCAAATCCAATTTTTAAAGAATATCTTCAAAGAGAAGGCATATACTCAGAAGAGCTTATGGAAAAGGTGGTAAAGCAAGGAACTATTAAACACATAGAAGAGATACCACAGCACATAAGAGATATATTTGTAACGGCCCATGATATTACTCCAGAATGGCATATAAAAATGCAGGCAGCATTCCAAGAAAATGTGGATAACGCAGTATCCAAAACCGTTAATTTTCCACATGATGCTACCATAGAAGAAGTTACTGAGGCCTATATCCTTGCATATAAATTAGGCTGTAAAGGTTTAACTATATATAGAGATGGTAGTAGGGATGGACAGGTACTAAATATAGGTAAAGCAGAAAAGAAGAGTGAGGAAGAGGCTGCAACTACAGTAGTAGAAAAAAAAGAAATAGTTCCTAGGGAAAGACCAAAAACAACAATGGGTATAACAGATAAAGTTAGAATTGGATGTGGGAACCTATATATTACCGCTAATTATGACCAAGAAGGTATATGTGAAGTATTTACAAACCTTGGGAGAGCAGGTGGATGCCCAAGCCAAAGTGAGGCTACTAGTAGACTTATATCTATAGCATTAAGGGCAGGAATAAGTGCAGAATCTATAATTGAACAGCTTAAAGGTATAAGATGTCATTCTACCTTAAGACAAAGAGGTAAAGGTAATTCCCAGATAAACGTACTATCTTGTCCCGATGCAATAGGTAGAACCTTAGAAAAAGTATTAAATATGCAAATAGTAGCAGGGGAAAAAAATATAGATGATATAGCAATGGAAATAGAAGAAGAATCTGAATCGGATTGTAATGATAACTGCTCCTTATGCACTTTATCGGATAAATGCTCAAATCCATATAAAGATGAAATATCTATAGGAATGGATCAGTCCGAAAGTGATAAAAATATAAGCCATTGTCCCGAATGTGGCAACCAAGTAGAACATGAAGGCGGCTGTATGATATGCAGAAGTTGTGGATATTCTAAGTGTGGGTAAAATATTAACATATTATAATAAACAAGCAATAGACCTAATTTGAAATAAATTTCAGTACAAATATTTAGTAAGTCATCTAGGGAATTTAGACAGTACCTTTTAATCCTAGATGGCTTATTTTATTGGAATAGACTTACTGAATTAGAGTTATGAGGCTATAGCTATTCTTTTTAAATTTAATTTTTAGAGTTGTGATATGTAATGAAATCAGGAGATTTTAATGCAAGAAGGTTATAGGGGTGATTATAGATGATTAATATAGGAATACTGGTTTTTGAATATATTGAGGAGCTAGATTTCATAGGACCTTTTGAAGTCTTATCATATGTCAATAAAATAAAACCTAATAGTACTAATATTTGGCTCATAAGCCCAGGGCAAGAAATAGTCCAAGGATATAATGGATTACGTTTCTTTACAGATTATACTATTGACAATTCTCCATATTTAGATGTGCTAGTAATTCCAGGGGGACATGGAAGAAAATCAGCCATGAAGAATATAAAAATCCTTAAATTTATAAAAAATAGATATACTCAGTTGAAATACTTATCCTCAGTATGTACAGGGTCATTAATAATTGGTTCTACGGGTCTTTTGAAAAATAGACGTGCAACTACTTATCATACTGCTTTTGATGAACTTTCTGAAATGGGGGCAATTGTTCAAAAATCAAAAGTAGTACAAGATGGTAAGATTATTACAGGAGCAGGAGTTTCTTCTGGAATAGATGTAGGACTATACTTATTGCTTAACTTATTTGGGGAAGAAGTAGCACAAAAAGTAGCTAATAAAATCGAATATAAATGGAAGAAAGATTAAGAGGGATTGGGCAAAGGGAAGAGGGTCAGGCTTGAATTTATCTCAAAAGATATCCCCAAAAAAGTATGGTGATATTATTATTGATAATTCAGATCGGGATAAGCGGAAAATAGTTTTAAAGAAATGATATATAAAATATTATAAATGGGATATTGAAATATAGTTTTAAAATTAAAAAACATAAATATTTACAAAATTATCTAAAATATGACAAAATATTATGATATAATTAATTTGATTTATATAAGGTTTAATAATTTAATATAAAGTAATTTACGATAATAGCAAACTTATCGAAAGATAAGGACGCAAAGCCAAGGGTCTAAAGCAGATTTTAAATTTGCTATGACAGCCGGTTGCCGAAAAGTTACCGTTTGATATTTCCATGCTTTTTGGGCATGGAATTTTTTATTTAATAATAACTATGAAAAGGGGTAGGAGAATGAAAAGAAAATCAATTTTAATAGGGTTAGTAATAATATGTTTTGCATTTTTAGGAAATATTAATTATGCTTTAGATATTCAAAGTGTAGAGGTTACTATTCCCCATGACGATGTTAAAATAAATGGCACATTAATCAATAATCAACATAATAAATATCCCATGATAACTTATAAAAACATATTTTATTTACCTTTGACTGAAGGATACAGCAGAGCACTAGGTTTGATTACTTCATGGTATGGAGAAAGGGAATTTATCATAGAAAAAGATTATAATTTTGATGCACCTATACAGGATTCATCGGTAACTAATGATTTAGATGCTAAATATTATGCTACTATATTTAATTCTAAAATTATAGTTGATGAAGAAGAAATATTTAATAATCAAGAGGAATACCCAATTTTGTATTTTAGAGACATGGTATACTTACCCATAACCACTAGATATGCAAAGGAATTTGTATGGAAAGTGTCTTGGGATGAAGAAGATGGATTAAGTGTCTGTAGTTATGCACCTGATGTCTATGATATAACAGTTGTTGATGATTGGATATATTTCAGAGAAAATTATAAAATGTATAAGATGAGAATAGATGGTAGTGACAAAACTATGTTTGCTGATGCAAGCATAATATTTGAAATGAGGGTTGATGGAGATTGGATTTATTATATTAATGGAAGTGATGGGAGTAAGCTATATAAAATAAAGGTTGATGGAAGTAAAAACACTAAGCTTTCCGATGATAGTATTTCAGAAATTGTAGCTATAGATAATAATAATATTTACTATATAAAGAATGAAAATTATAGCTATGATGATCCAAATTTAGTATATAAAATGACATTGGATGGAAAGAAAGAAAAAGTAATACAGGGTTTAGGGTTAGGATTTTTGAGTTTTCCATTTGTACAGGATGGGTGGATATATTATGAAAATGCAGATGATGACTATAAACTATATAAAATCAAAACTAATGGTAAGAGTAAAACTAAACTTATTGATGCAGAACTAACAGAAGTACAAATAATAGATGATTGGATATACTTTATAGATATCTCAGACTATCACCTTTATAAGGCTAGATTAGATGGTAGTGATAAAATAAAGGTAAGCGATGAAAAAATATATAGTTATATTATAGATGAAGATTGGATTTACTATTCAAATATTGAGGATAAAGATAAACTTTATAGAATTAAATTGGATGGTAGTGAAAAAAGTAAATTAAATAATGATAGAAGTCAAATATTAAAAATAGTAGATGGATGGATTTACTATAGGAATTATTATGACAGCAGTTTAAACTTTTTAAGTTTAGTCAGAATTAATATCAGTAATGGAACAAGAGAAGTACTTTTGCCAAAGGGGCCTACGAAATATTACTATACAGATGGAAAAATGATTAAATCTGAAGATGCAGGAGAATGGTTATTAAACAATTTCAAAGTATCCTATCTTGAAATAAATGATGATTTACCATTATCCATAGAAATAATTAAAGATACCCCTTCTAAAATTTTCTTTGTGAAACATAATTCAGATTATATGAATTCATATTCTGACATTAGTTTACATGAAGTTGGCATAGATAAAAAAAATGGAAGATATATATTTTTTAGTGATAAAGAAGATGGATATGTTATTGGTTTGGAAGCCAATGAAAAGTATATTAAGTGGGAGGAATTATACAAAGAAGGAACAGAATATTTTGTAGATATATATGTATATGATTTAATTAGTAACAAGAGATTTTTTATAAAAAAGGTTAATTCAACTATAAATGATGGTTTTTATAGAATTCATACTTCCCTTGATGATGATAAAATTGTATGGTTAGAAAATCATGATAGCGAAGAGAAGAGCTATATAAAATTATATGACTTAACACAAAATAAAGAGAAAACTATAGCTATTGCTGATTTTATTGATAGGGGTGGCATATTTAAAATTCCAATCTTTTTTGTAGATATGGATAATGGTAAAATAATATTTGATGAAAAAATAGATGATGAATATTATTATACCATCTATGATGTTGAAAAGGATGATATAATTAATCGTATTAAAGTACCTGATAGTATAGTACTTCATTTCAGTGGTCAATATGATTTAGAAAATGGGGTGTTAGGGATATACGTATTAAGACATAATAAGGATGAATATTATGAAGAAATAGGTTATATAGATATTAATACTAATGAATACAAGGAAATACATAGACTAAAAAATTATGAGAGAATTTTTTCTGTTTCTGATACAATTCAAATGAAAAATGGTTACTTGACTTATAATATTGAAAAAAATGTTTCAGGATATATCTATGATCATTATTATGGATATATTGTAAACATAAAAAATAATAAGTCTAAAGAATTAAAAGGTTCTTTTGAAGTAAAGATATATAAAGATTATATTGGAAATATTTCCTTTGATAAAGAAAAAAATGCCAATAAAATTAATTATGAAATTATGAGTATTGATGAAGTTTTTAATAATAAAAATGTAGAATAATGACCTGTATTATTTTAGGTAATTAAAAATACTTACTAAATCAGCTATTAAAGCTGATATAAGGAGAAATATATTTAGGAGTATGATTTACCTAATTATATTCTAAGCAATAAAATTATAGAGGGAGATTAGGTGGAAGTTACTGTTCTTATAGATTAATAAATAGAAAAATTAGTAGATGTAGTTTATAATAAAATTGAAAAATATATAATTAAAACTGGGAGGTAAGATGGATACTAAATACATAGAGATTATAAAACAAATCGAAGAATCAGACATAACTATTGATGAACTCAAATCCTTTATTAAGAGTAGAAAGAAGGATGAAAAATCTAAAATAAAACTTAAAACCATATCCTTACCGTATCTTAACTCAATAAAGCCTACCTTAGAAAGTACAGCCCTTAAATTATCGGAAGAACAGGGGGAACTTTGCAGGGCCATTGGTAAATTTCGGGGAATGAATGGGGAAAAGGAAGGGATAAAGCTTCCTGAACCAGAGGCTTATGAAGAAATAACTAAAGAACTTCTAGATGTAGCACAAACGGCCATTACTATGATATTAGTTTTAGAAAAACAATATGGAATAAATGTTGAAAAATATATAAAGGAGCATATTGAGAAATTGATTGAAAAGGGATATGTAGAAGTAATTGGGTAATATAGTTTGATTTATAAAATAAAGCAGGTCATATTCTTTGACCTGTTTTAATCTTGGATAATATTATTAGCTCCATTTTGCTCCATAATTTCTCTAATCATTGAAGTCTTATGTTTTGATGTTTCAACAGAAACCACTATGCCAGTTCCTATTTTATCCTTTAATGTATCTCCTAAAGTATCAAGATTTTGTAAGCTATCGGTTTCGGTTTTAATATATACATTATCTAATCCGCTTTTTCTATATTTAGTTTTAACCATATCTGAAACAACCATGTCCTTCCTGTCTAAGCCCACCTTTTTTAGGCTATCAATTAATCCTCCCACTTGATCTTGCCTTTCAAATACACCTATAATTCTCATAATCATTCTCCTTATATTAAAATACTTTGCTAAATATTATGATTACTCATATTTATTAATATATTCTAGAATTATATTTTAAAATATTTCCAAAGGATAAAGATTTTTTTAATATTTTGATTAGATAAGATAATATATTGTATAATATGTATAAATAAAAATAAAGGAGGATTTGCCATTGATAGTATCCCATAAAAATAAAGTAGAAGGAAAAAGGATTGAACATCCTGAAGTAAAAGACGCAATGATGAAGGTTTTAATATCTCCTAAAGAAGGTTGGGAAGGAAATGTTATGAGGGTATTTGAGCTTGAAGAAGGTGGATACACTCCGAGACATTCTCATCCTTGGCCCCACATAAACTATATAATTAGTGGAGAAGGTGTGCTTCATTTAGATGGTGAAGACCATGAAATAAAGGCTGGCTCCTTTGCATACGTACCAGGAGGTAAACTTCATCAGTTCCAAAATAACGGAAAAGAAAAACTTGAGTTTATATGTATAGTGCCTGAGGAAGGACATCAATAAAAATATATAAAAATACTTTTTATAGGCATAGGAAATTATATTCATTGTGAAACTGTGGATAAAATATAATTTCTGTTATGGATTTCAACATAATCTACATTAAACCTAATTTATTTAAATTAAAGATTTTATTCTAAAACAGACCCTTTAAAATGGTCTGTTTTTTTGTATAAAAAATTTCTTGTCCCAAAAAGTAATGAATATTTTTGAAAAAAAGTAATATATCTTTGAAGTAAAGAAAGTATAAAAATTCTTCAATAGGAGATGGTGTCTATGAAAATAGGGATTCCAAGGGCACTGCTATATTATTACTATTATCCCTTCTGGAAAATATTATTTCAAGAGTTGGGTCTAGAGATTGTAGTATCTAGTGCAACTAACAAATCTATAGTAAATAAAGGAGTAGAATATTCTGTTGCAGAAATATGTGTACCCATTAAGGTTTTTGCTGGTCATGTAGCAAGTATTATAGATGAAGTTGATTATGTATTTATACCAAGGATGATGTCAATATCCAAGGGCGAACATTTCTGTCCTAAATTTATGGGGCTTCCAGATGTGATTAGATATACAGTACCTAATTCCTATGGAAAAATATTAAGTCCTAATATCTATAGTAAAAGCGATGATATTACAGATATAAAATCCTATAAAGAGTTAGGAGAGAAATTAGGTGTTAGTTACAAAAGGCTTTCTAAGGCAGTTAAAAGAGGAAAATTAATGTGGGAGGATTTTAGAAAATTAAGTAGAGATGGATATATACTTTCTGAGGCTTTAGATATAATTGAAGGTAAAAAAATAGATAGAAAGAAAACAAGTGGATATGACAATGTGACTATAGGTTTACTAGGCTATGTATACAATATCTACGATGAATATGTAAATATGGGAATTATAAAAACCCTAAGGGAAATGAATGTTGATATATGGACCTTCGAAATGCTTAACAATAAAGAAATAAAAAAGGGAGAAAAGTACTTCAATAGAAAATTATTTTGGACATTTAGCAATAAACTTATGGCATCGGGATATTATTTCTATAATAATCCTAAAATCCATGGAATTATACACGTTACAGCCTTTGGATGTGGTCCTGATTCCCTATTGGGAAAGGCATTAGAACTGGATTCAGATAAATTCAACAAACCCTTTATGACCATTAGGGTGGATGAACATAGTGGAGAAAGCCATCTGCAAACTAGGGTTGAGGCCTTTATAGACATGATTAAAAGAAAAAGGATTAGTGAAGGAGGTACAAATATTGAAGGTAACCTTTCCATACATGGGGTCAACGGTAGTATATAAAAAGCTTGCACAGATGTTAGGACATGAAGTCATAGAACCATCAAAGCCAACCCAAAGGACTATAGATCTGGGAGTTAAATATAGTCCAGAATTTGCATGTTTTCCCTTTAAAGTTATATTAGGAAGTTATATAGAATCAATCAATAAAGGTGCGGAGGTTATAGTAACTTCTGGAGGTTTTGGGCCATGTAGAGCAGGCTATTATGGTGAAATGCATAAAAAAATACTTCAGAGCTTAGGGTACGATATTCAGATGATTATATTTGATTCCTTTAAAAAAGACCCACATACATTTATAAAAAATCTAAAAAAATTTAAAGGTAAAGCTTCCTTTGTTAGACTCTATAAGATATTTAATAAACTCTATAGGATGAGTAAAGATTTAGATTTTCTAGAGAAAAAGCTACAAACTAAAAGGGCCTATGAAATAACTAAAGGCCAGTGTTCTAAAGTCTGGAATGATATTCAAAATATATATGATAGAAACTTTGACCCTAAAAAAGCTAGACTTAAGGGTCTAGAGCTTATTGATAATATTTATGTTAGAGATGTAAAGGAAGAAGAAAAAATACGAATAGGAATCGTGGGAGAAATATATGTAGTTATGGAATCATCGGTAAATATGAAAATAGAAGAAGTATTAGCCAGTTTAGGATGTGAAGTGAGAAGATCCCATTATCTTTCCCAATGGATAGATGCCAATATGATGCCTAGATCAAAGGGAAGATCTAAGGAGGAAACAATAAGGAAAAAGGGTATGCCCTATCTTGAAGTTAGAATAGGAGGACATGGATTAGAAAGTATTGGTCATATAATACATTATGCTGAGCAGGGCTATGATGGTATAGTCCAGCTCATGCCCTTTGGATGTCTTCCAGAGTTAGTAGTTCAAAGTATTATACCTAAAGTAGCAAAGGATTATAATATCCCAATACTTACTATTGCGTTAGATGAACAAATGGGAATCAGTAATAATTTAACTAGGATTGAAGCCTTTGTAGACTTGATAAGGGAAGGAAAAAGAAATAATACCATGAAAATAAAAGCTTTAAAGCAAATAGCAATGGGATAAAAGGGGGATACAGATGGAAAAAATATACATCGGAATAGATGTAGGGTCAGTAAGTACAAATTTAGTAGCTATAAATGAAAACAATGAAATAATATCCAAGCAATATGTACGTACCAATGGTCAGCCACTAGACACAGTAAAGCAAGGAATAAGAGATTTACGAAGGGTTTTAGAAGGAAAATGGACTGTTTCAGGGGTAGGGACTACCGGTAGTGGTAGACAACTTATAGGTATGATGGTTGGAGCAGATGTAGTAAAAAATGAAATAACAGCCCATGCCACAGCCACAATAAACTATGTGCCTGGAGCTAGAACTATTTTTGAAATAGGAGGACAGGATTCAAAAATTATATTTTTAAATAATGGCTTAATAACTGATTTTGCAATGAACACTGTTTGTGCAGCGGGAACAGGTTCTTTTTTGGACCATCAGGCAGAGAGATTAGGAATTCCTATCGAAGAGTTTGGACAATATGCACTAAAGGCTAAAAGAAGGATAAGGATTGCAGGAAGATGTACTGTATTTGCTGAATCCGATATGATATCTAAACAACAATTTGGCTTTTCAAAGGAAGAAATTATAAATGGTCTATGTGAAGCCCTTGTACGGAATTATATAAATAACCTTGGAAGAGGTAAAAAATTAGAACCACCCTATGTATTTCAAGGGGGGGTAGCTGCTAATGTAGGAATCAAGTCGGCCTTTGAAAGGGAATTGGGGGAGAAGGTCATAGTTCCAGAGAATTATGATGTTATGGGAGCCTTGGGAGTAGCTATTTTAGCCAAGGAGTACATCCAGTATACAGGGCTAGACACCAATTTTAGAGGATTTGAAACTGCAGATATTGAATTTATACCTTCAAGTTTTGAGTGTAGTGGATGTAGTAATTTATGTGAAGTAATAAAAGTTGAGATAGATGGTGAGATAGTGGCCATGTGGGGGGATAAATGTGGAAAGTGGAGCAATAGTATAAAGTAATATTTAGAATATAGAAACTATTTAATAATTTTAATGGAGGAAAAACATGGTTTGTGGAGAAAATATTAATTATAGATAAGTATATATTTACCAAGGGGGAAGTGAAACTTTAAACATGAATATAAAACGAAAGATAACTATAAAAAATAAAAAGGGTATTCATACAAGGGCTGCAGCAATTATAGCCTTCAATGCTGCTAAAATAAATGAAAAATGGAATGTTAAGTCATATATTATTAAGGATAATAGTACAATTCCCTTAAGTAGTATGCTAGCCCTTACAACACTTAAAATAAATAAGAACGATACAGTTACTATAGCTTGTGAGGGAAAAGGAAATTGTGAACAGGCAATAGAAGAAATAGCCATGTGCTTAATGGGGAAAATAGATACGGAAAATGAGGATATTGAAGAGATAGATAAAGTCTTAGATAGAAATACACTAACTAGTAGTAAAGTTATAGACAGTATTTCCAATGGAGTTATAGTAGTAGATGAAGACAATAGGGTAATTCTTTTTAATAATTCTGCAGAAAAAATTATGGGAATAGATAGAAAAAAGGTATTAGGAAAAAAAGCAAGCAGCATTATAAAGGGGTCGAAACTACATGAAATATTAAAAACTGGAGAAAGAATGGTCAATGACAAACAGAATATAGGTAGAACAACTATTATAACAAATAGAAATCCTATATATAGTGATGAAAGGGTCGTAGGAGCAGTAGCGGTATTTCAAGATATAAGTGAAGTAGAGAGACTATCTAATGAATTAGAAAGCGTTATGGAAATAAAGGAAAGGTTTATGAATATAGCAGATAACTCTAATGACGCTATATGCATGGTAGACGAAAGGGGATTGATAACCTATGTTAATCCAGAATATGAAAAGATATGGAAAATCCATAGAAAGAATCTAATTGGAAAAAACATATCTTCTGTATATAACAATTCAGCAATTGAAAAGGTTATCAAAACCAAAAAGAAACAACTAGATATTATAGAAAAAAGAGAAAACGAAGCTAAAATAATAACAAATGCCTTTCCAATAATAATAAACAGTAAATTTAAAGGTGTAGTATCCCTAGCTAAGGAAGAATCACAGTTGCATGATATAATAAAAAAATTAAATGCTGCAGAAGAAAAAATAAAATATTTCAAAGAAGAACTTGACAAGAAACAAAATATTCATCAAGCCTTCAATAGTATTATAGGTAATAGTGGAGTTTTAGAAGATGTCTTGTACACTGCTTCAAAGGCAGCTAGATCGTCGGCAACGGTACTTATTTATGGAGAAAGCGGCACTGGAAAGGAACTGCTTGCTAGGGCAATAGCAAATGCAAGTTTAAGAAAAAATGATGCCTTTATTAAAATCAATTGTGGAGCAATACCTGAAAACCTTATGGAAAGTGAACTATTTGGACATGTCAAAGGAGCCTTTACAGGGGCCATTAAAGATAAACCAGGGAAATTTGAATTAGCCGATGGGGGAACATTATTCCTAGATGAGATAGGAGATTTAAGTAAAAATCTTCAAGTAAAATTGTTAAGAGTGTTGCAAGAAATGGAGTTTGAGAAGGTTGGAGGAATGGAAACCATAAAGGTTGATGTAAGAATAATAGCTGCAACCAATAGAAATCTTGAAGAGATGGTAAAAAATGGACAGTTTAGAGAAGATTTATATTATAGACTTAATGTAATATCCATAACCTTGCCACCCCTTAGGGATAGAAAAGGGGATATATCATTATTGGCAGAGTACTTTATAAAAAAGATATGTAAAAAAGAAGGGAAAGAAATAAAAAAATTATCTATGGATGCATTAAGAAAGCTTGAAGAATATCATTGGCCAGGAAATATTAGAGAATTAGAGAATATAATTGAAAGATCTATTGCATTAAGTGAAGGTGATATGCTTAATATTGAATATCTTCCTAGTTTTATGAAACAAAATACAAGTTCTAAAAAAGATTTAATAAATCTTGTTGATGGTGAATTAAAACCTTTTGAAGAATATGAAAGGGATATTATTAAAATAGCCCTAGAAAAATATAAGTCCTTTAATAAAGCTGGAAAAATATTGGGGATAACCCATAGAACAGTTGCCAATAAAGCTAGAAAATATAAACTCATCTAATGATAAGCTGATATATTTTATCATACCATGATAAAATATATCAGCTTAGTTTCTTTATAAAGGAAGAATAAGTTAAATAAAGCCCATATTTGTGTATTGCTTAACAAAGAAAACGTTGGCACACATATTGCATATTAAATACTTATAGAAAAAAATTAAATAAAAAAAGGGGGAGTTTAGAATGAAAAAAATTATTAATAATCCAGAAAACGTTGTAAATGAAATGCTTGAAGGGATTGTTAAGGCTCATCCAGAATATGTTAAAAGATTAGAAGGACTTGAAGTTTTAGTTAGGGCTAATTCACCAGTAAAAGGTAAAGTTGCCCTTGTAAGTGGAGGTGGAAGTGGTCATGAACCTTCCCATGGAGGTTTTGTAGGAGAAGGTATGCTTGACGGAGCAGTTGCAGGAGAGGTATTCACATCACCAACACCTGATCAAGTCTTTGAAGCTATTAAAGCAGTAGATAGTGGGGAAGGGGTATTACTTGTTATTAAAAATTATACTGGCGATATTATGAACTTTGAAATGGCTGGTGAAATGGCAGAGGCTGAAGGTATTACTGTACAAAGCGTAGTAGTTAATGATGATGTGGCAGTGGAGAATAGTACATATACAACCGGTAGAAGAGGTATCGCAGGAACAGTATTTATTCATAAAATAGCAGGTGCAGCAGCAGAAAAGGGAATGAAGCTTGGAGAAGTAAAGAGAGTAGCCCAAAAGGTTATAGACAATGTAAGAACTATGGGAATGTCCCTTACTCCTTGTACAGTACCAGCAGCTGGAAAGCCAAGCTTTGAACTAGCTGAAAATGAAATGGAAGTAGGTCTTGGTATCCATGGTGAACCAGGAACCCATAGAGAAGAAATTAAACCAGCAAAGGAAATTACTAAGCATTTAGTAGACAAGATATTAGCTGATATCAATTTCGATGAGAATGATGAAGTAGCAGTTATGGTAAATGGACTTGGTGGTACGCCTTTAATGGAGCTTTATATAGTAAATAATGAAGTTGATAAATTACTTAAGGAGAAAAATATTAAGACCTATAAGACATACGTAGGAAATTATATGACATCCTTAGAAATGGCAGGATTCTCAGTAACTTTATTAAAGCTTGATGATGAGCTTAAAGAATTATTAGATGCAAAGGCTGATACACCAGCATTTAAACAATTTTAAAACTTATTTAAGTTTATAAATAAATTATCTAATATTAGCGGTAGAGTACTCTACCGCTAAATATAAATATATGAATAAAACCTTAATAGACTAGATATATATAAGAAATGGAGTGAGTATACATGATAACTAGAGATATGCTAATAAGTATTTTAGGAAACATTGCAGAAACTATAGGTGAAAATAAAGAATTACTTACAGATTTAGACCGTGCCATTGGAGATGGAGACCATGGTATAAATATGAATAAGGGATTTAAAAAGGTAGCTGAGAAGCTGGATACTGTAAAGGATAAGGATTGTGGATTCATTTTAAAAACTACTGCTATGGCACTAATTTCTACAGTAGGTGGTGCATCAGGGCCCTTATATGGAACTGCTTTTTTGAATGCCTCTAAGGTAGCCAATGGAAAAATGGAGCTTGATGTAGAAGATATTAGTAAAATGTTTGATGAAGGAATAAAGGGAATAGTTATGAGGGGAAAGGCAGAACGAGGAGAAAAAACAATGCTAGATGCCTTAATACCAGCCTATGAAAAGTTTAAAGAGGTAGCAAAATCAAATAATGATATAGTAGAGTGTTTTAAAGAAGCTACTAAGGCAGCTTACGAAGGCGTTGAATTTACTAAAACTATAAAGGCAACAAAGGGTAGAGCCAGTTATCTTGGAGATAGAAGTATAGGACATCAAGATCCTGGAGCCACTTCTAGTTACTTAATATTACAGGCTGTGGTAGATACTTTGGCTGAGGAGGCAAAATAAAATGGTTGGCATTGTAATTGTTTCCCATAGCAGCAAAGTAGCAGAGGGTATAGTAGACCTCTGTGAAGAGATGTCTATGGGTAAGGTGAAAATGAAGGCTGCAGGGGGAACTGGTGATGGGAGAATAGGTACCGATGCTACCAAAATATTTGAAGCAATAGAAATGGTAGATGATGGAGATGGCGTACTAATACTTGTGGATATGGGTAGTGCAGTAATGAGTGCAGAACTTGCCATAGAGCTTTTAGATGAAGATATACAAAAGAGAGTAAAGATAGCCGATGCACCGATTTTAGAAGGCAGCATAGGTAGTGTAGTTCAAGCTTCCACAGGAAGTAGCTTAGAGGAAGTAAAAAAGGTTGCAGAACAAAGTAGAAATATAACCAAAATATAGGTTCTTATAGTTTAGGAGTTGATGGTTTTGTATTCTAAAGAAGTAAATATACTAGATGAAAATGGTCTCCACGCAAGACCAGCCTCACAGTTTGTTCAAGTTGCATCTAAGTATAAATCAGAGATATCAATAGATTATAATGGAAAAATATTAAATGGAAAAAGTATACTATCAATAATATCTGGAGGAGTAAAAAAGGGAAAGATAACTATAATAGCCGATGGAGCTGATGAAGTTGAAGCTGTGGAGGCTCTAGCATCGATGGTTGAAAATAACTAAAAAATATATTGAGTAGTTAAGGAGTGTTGACATTGAAGTTAGAGGGGAAAAAAATAATTGCTCTAATATATGATGATTTTGAAGATTTAGAGCTTTGGTATCCTGTACTAAGGTTACGGGAGGAAGGGGCTAAAGTCGATATAGTAGGAGAAGAAGCAGGGAAAAAATATAAAGGAAAATATGGAGTGCCTGCGGAGGCCAATCTATCCTTTTATGATATTGATCCCAAAGATTATGATGGGATTTTAGTTCCTGGTGGTTGGGCCCCCGATAAGCTCAGAAGATTTAAAGAAGTTTTAGATATTATTAAATATATGGATGAAAATGAAAAAGTTATTGGACAAATCTGTCATGCAGGTTGGGTTCTTATATCTGCAAAAATACTAAAGGGTAGAAAAGTCACCAGTACTCCAGGGATAAAAGATGATATGGAAAATGCAGGGGCTACATGGATAGATACACCAAGTATAGTAGATGGACATATAGTATCAAGTAGAAGGCCCCCAGACCTACCAGAATATATGAAGGACTATATAAAGACATTACAAAGTAAATAAAAACCTTCCTGATTTAGGGAAGGTTTTTTTGTTTTAAAAACCCATTTCTTTTAACCATTCATTTGCTTCAGATAAGGTATTGAAAGACTTTAAAGTTATAGGTAGATTTCTAGTACTAATCTTCATTTGCTTTTCTACAACAGATTTATAAGTAGCCGATTCATCTAATATCATTGCCCCGACATGAAAACCTGTGATAGTAAGCCACGTGGTATGTTTTTTAATCTCTTCTGTTATCATAGAAGTTTTATATTCCCTTAAATCGCAACATTTTGCCCAAGGGCCATTCTTTATTACACTTAAAACATGTTTTTCGTAGTCATTGTTAAACCTATAAAAATCTTCCGGTTTCCAATAACCCATAGGTTTTTCATACACAATTTTTCTATCTTTGTCCACCTTTAATATATATTTATCCGAGGAATCAACTATTAACATATAAATCACCTACTATTGTAAGATAAGACCATATAGAATCATGTAATGTATATTTTACAACAAAAGATATTGATTAGCCAGATACTTTTTGAAAACTTAATAATTATTAATATTTAAAAGAAAAATTGACTTTACAAAATAGAAAATTTAGATATAATAGTATACAAACAAAAATTTATACCAGGTACTAATACTAGATTTTATTACCATGAGGAGGAAGTCACGTGGAGCTCAATCAACTTTTTAAAGTTCAAAAAATAATGGAGGATAATATAAAGAATTTAACAGATATTCAAGAGGATTCCCTTGGAGAAGAGAATGTTTTTTATCTAAGATTTCTAGCACTTCAAGTAAAAACCAGTGAAATTGCTAATCTAACGAAATGTTATAAATATTATAGAATAAAAAGGTCAATACCTAAAGAAAAAATTATAATTAGATATATTGATGCAATGAAATTCTTACTATCAATTGGGAATGCCTATAATTTTAATATAATAGATGAACAAGCTATCCAAGCTATATCAAAGAGTGATAATATAATTAAACTATTTTCTGATATAATGGATGATATTAAGGAACTAAAGGATGATATAATAAAGGATAATTATATTGGATCTTTACAAAAATATATAAGATTATTTGCTAGATATGTAAACTTAGCAGAATGTTTAGGTCTTAATTTTCAACAGGTTTATAATTATTATCTAAAATATAATCATTTAGAGGACATAGGGAAATAACTATCATAAAATAGAAAGTTGTACAATATAATATTTATTAACAGTAAAAAGTATATGGCTTACAAAAAGTTATATACTTTTCTTTATAATTAAAATGTGTATAAAAACAATAGATCGTTTAGAAAATTCAAAATATTACAAATGAATACTTGAATACCTATAAGATTTATTATATAATAATATTAGACTTTTCTAATCATTAAAAACTAATTCAAATCTCAATATCTTGTTGATTTTCCAATCAACCTTTATTTCTCTGATTAGAATTAAATCTATCTTAAAATCATAGTTTTGCAAAGAGGTACTTGTATTAATTTACCTTTAAACAAGTACGCTTACTTTCTATACCTAATTTCAATATTATTTTAAATTTTATATAAATATATATGTCTTTATAAAAATTAAGACTTATTAAATATACTTTTCTATTGGTAAGGAGTGGATATTATGGGAAACATAATCAAAAAAGGCCTTTTAAATAAAAGGGTTCAGGGGGGATTTGAAAACAAAAAATATCATATGAAATTAATAGGTGAAGACCATTTATCTCAAATACTTGAATTGCAAGATATTGTAATAAGAAATATTAAATTACCTGAAATCTTCCAATCAGACAGCAAAGAATTTTTTAAAGAGGAGCTTAAAAAAGGCGGTAAAATTATAGGGGTTTTTTCCGAGGGTGAGTTAATTGCCTATAGATTCATAACTATGCCAAAGGGAAATGCTATGAATTTAGGAGTAGATTTAGGACTACCTAAGAAAGAGCTAGATAAAGTAGGGCATCTTGAAACAACTATAGTCCATCCAGATTATAGAGGTAATGGACTTCAGCGGAAGACCTTATTTGTTGCCTTGGATATATTTGACCATTTAGGATATTATCATATATGTAGTACTATATCTCCTAAAAATTATCATAGTTTAAAAAATGTAATGGCTGGAGGATTAGTTATAAAGAAGCTCAAAGATAAATACGGCGGTAAATTGAGATATATACTTCATAGGAATTTAAAAGAAGATTTACTGACTCAATATAAAAACAATGTGGATATTGACAATGTAGAATTGGTAAGAAGAGAACGACTTTTAGAAAAAGGATTTGTAGGATATAAGGCACTTAAGAAGGATATAGGTTTCACCGTAAGATATGGGATAAATTAAACTACCCCTCTTTAAGAGAGGTAGTTATTTTATTTGACTTAATTTAAAGACTAGGTATGTTTCTTCCATAGAATATTTCTGTCATTTCTTTCTTTAGTCTTTCCTTAATCATTTTTTTCTCTTTATTTGTTAATTCTTCTTCAGCAGTCCCAAATAAATAATTATCTAGGTCAAACTCCTTTAACATCATTTTCGTATGGAATATATTTTCCTGAAATACATTAACATCTATCATTTGATACCTATTACGAATTTTTTTATAGATAAAGTTTTGGATAGAGTTAATTTTATGGTCTATAAAATGTTTTCTACCTTTAGTATTTCTAGTAAAACCCCTAACCCTATAATCGATTGTAATAATATCAGAATCAAAGCTTTCTATTAAGTAATTTAGGGCTTTAAGAGGAGATATTTTTCCACATGTAGACACGTCTATATCCACTCTGAAAGTACTTATTCCATCATCGGGATGGCTTTCAGGATAGGTATGAACCGTCAAATGACTTTTATCTAAATGGGCTACTACATTTTTAGGCAAAGGAGTTTCTGTTTCTTTTTCAAGGGATTCTTCAGTTTCATAAAGGGCTACCTCTTCTTCAGAAATTAAGATAGTAACGCTGGCCCCCTGTGGGTCGTAGTCTTGTTTGGCTATATTTAGGATATTAGCACCTATCATATTAGACACATTAGTCAGTATTTTAGTAAGTCTTTCGGCATTATATTGTTCATCTATATATTCGATATATTCCTTTTTAGTTTCAGGAGTCTTAGCATAACAAATATCATAAATATTAAAACTAAGGGTTTTGGTTAAGTTATTAAAACCATATAATTTTAACTTTTTTGCTGCTTTTAATTCCATTATAGGCTCCTTTCTAAATAGAGAAAAATAACTAAAATCAATATTATAAATAATAATTGATTTGCCATGGAGGTTTATATTAAACTTAAAGTTTAGTAATACTATATTTTTAAAATATAAATAAATTATAACATGAAATTTATACATATCTATAATAAATATTTTCTAACAAAAAAACCCCTTAAAGGGGTTTTAGTTGGATTTACAGGTTTTTACTAGAATATCTACAGCACTGGTTACTTCATTTGAAGCATTAAGTTGTACATCGGATAAATTAGTTAACTTACTAACTTCATTATTTATACTATTAAGTTCATTGGCTAGCCTTAGAAGTATTTGGCTAATTTCGTCTGCAAAATCTTGACTATATTTTGCTAGATTTTGAACTTCCCTTGCAACAATCGAAAAACCTTTTCCGTGTTCTCCTGCTCTGGCAGCTTCTATTGATGCATTTATTCCTAATATCTTAGTTTGATGGGCTATCTTGTTAACTGATCTGACTATATTATCACTTTCGTTTATATACTTATTGGAGATTTGGGTGGATTTTAGTAAACTATCACTTACATGATGTATGTTGGTTATAGATGTACTAATTTCTTCAATCTGTTTTTGGACTATCTCAGAAGTATTTTCTATAACAGATATTTGGTGATTTAGACTTTCTAGAGTTTCAATGTTTTTTTCTGCAAGGGCCATAATTAAAAGTGCTGATTTACTATCAATTACAGTACAAGTATTGCTAAAATTATCATTTAAAATCTTAGCCACACTATCTATACCCGTTGCTTCAATGATTATATCGGTATTATCACAGTCTATATCCTCGATATTTTGAGAATAATTGATTCCTAAATTTTTTGCAGCTATAATACCCGGTGCATTTAAGTCTTTATCTATAACCAAAGAAATATGTATACCCTTGACACTACTAAAATAATCAATTAAATTAAGACCGCCTTTACCTGCTCCCACTATAACGAGATTCATAAATTCCCCTCCTGTTTTTTTCTGCATAGTATAAAGCTATATAAAACTATTGTATAAAAATAATTAGATAAAATCAAAATAAATTACTAAAAAATATTTAATAGTTAAAGAATATATAATAGAATAAATATATATAAAGAAATTTATTTATTGATAAAATTGGGAGATGATAATATGAATACAAAGGAAATAATGGACTTAGCCCTTAAACTAGCAGAGCTCGATGAAGTGCCAAATGATTCTGGTGTTATTGTTGAGGGTGAAAATATAAGAAAAATTCTAATGGGAGTTGATATGGAAACTCCAGAATTACTTTTAGGAAAAGAGCTAGGCGTAGACTGCATAGTGGCTCATCATCCATCTACTGGTAGACCTAGAATAGATTTTTATAAAGTAATGGAGAGACAAATAGATAAAATGGTGGAGTTTGGAGTACCTATTAATAAAGCCCAAAAAGCTTTAAGAAAAAAGGTTGGTAAAGTAGATAGAGCCAGTCATGTTACCAATTTTGATAGAACGGCTTCTGCTGCAAAACTTCTCAATATGCCATACCTAAATATACATATGCCAGCAGATATCATAACAGAAAATTTTGTACAGAGCTTTTTAGATAAAAAATTTAAAGACAAACCAAAGACTACATTAAAGGATGTAGTAGAGGCCCTTAAAACAATTGATGAATATAAAAATGCTATAGCCGGTCCTGTAATAAGGGTAGGGAGTGAAAAGGATTATGCTGGGAAAATAGCAGTTCTAATGGCCGGTGGAACAAATGGAGGATCAGATGTATATAAGGCATATTTTGAAGCTGGAGTAGGAACTATAGTTTGTATGCATGTCCCCGATGATGTAAGGGAAGAAGTGGAGAAGCAAAATATAGGAAATGTTATTGTGGCAGGGCATATGGCCAGTGATTCAATCGGATTGAATATTATAATAAAGGAATTAGAAACTAAGGGTATAGAAGTAGTAAAGATGTCAGGAATATTATAAATGAAGCCTTTGACTTTAAAGATTTAAAGTCAAAGGTTTTTCTTATTGTAGAGGAAGTCAAACCTTTTTCGCAAAAAATTATAGTTAGCAATTCAAATAAATTTAAGGCATACAATAAATTACAAAGCATTATCAGTAAAAAATTGGGTTTTTATTGCTTTTACCGACCTATAAGCTTTGACCAAAACCTACTAACTAGGAACTAAGAACTAACAAAGCGTTGGAAGATGCCTTTGTTCTTAGTTTTAATTTTAAGAAGGCCACTAGGAGAATACTTATAAAAGGATTTTTTGCAAAAAATTAACAAAGTCTTTTATTTTATATAAAAAAGTTATATAATATATTTTAAATAAAAGGAATTTTCTAAAAATTGTAGAATTACATAAAAAATGAGACAATTTATTATGACAAGGAGGAGCGGTATGAAAAATTATAAAGTTGACAGAATTAGAAATGTTGCTTTACTAGGTCATGGTGGAAGTGGAAAAACTAGCTTGACAGAAGCATTGCTTTTTACAACAAAGATTAATAAAAGAATGGGTAGAGTCGAAGATGGAAATACATTATCAGATTTTACCAAGGAAGAAATATCAAGACAATTTTCTATAGGAACTTCTGTTATTCCCATAGAATGGAATAACTCAAAATATAATATTCTAGATGCACCAGGTTATTTTGACTTTTCAGGAGAAGTTATCAGTGCCTTAAGAGTAGCCGGTGGAGCTATTATTATGCTAGACGCCACATCAGGGGTTCAAGTTGGTACAGAAAAGGCTTGGATGTATACTGAAAAGAGAACAATGCCTAAACTGATATTTATTAATAAAATAGATAAGGAAAACGTTAAATATGAAAAATTAATTAATGAATTAAGAGAAAAATTCGGTAAAAAAATAGCGCCCTTTGCAGTTCCCATGGGAGAAGGGGAAAACTTTAAAGGTTTTGTTAATGTTGTAGATATGATAGGAAGAGAATATGTAGATGTGATGACGGGATGTGTAGATGTAGAAATACCTGAAGATATGAAGGCGCAACTGGAACCAATTAGAGAAATGCTTATAGAATCGGTGGCGGAAAGTGATGAAGAACTTTTAAATAAATATTTCGAAGGAGAAGAATTTACCATTGAGGAGATACATGAAGGCCTTAGAAAAGGGGTATTGGCTGGAGATGTAGTACCAGTTTTAGTAGGTTCAACAGTAAATAATGTTGGAATACATACATTATTAGATATGATATTTGACTATATGCCTACTCCAAAGGATATGCATGATGGAGTATATGAAGGACTTCATCCAGATACTGAAGAACCAGTTAGTAGAGAAGTTGATGAAAATGAACCTTTTTCTGCACTAGTTTTCAAAACAATTGTTGACCCCTTTGTAGGAAAAATATCTATTTTTAAAGTTTACTCAGGTAAAATAAAAAAGGATATGGAAGTACTAAATGCCAATAAAGATGAAACAGAAAAATTAGGAAGTCTATTTATGCTAAGGGGTAAAAATCAACTTGAATGTAGCGAAGTGGTAGCAGGAGATATTGGAGCCACATCAAAATTACAACATACTCAAACTGGAGATACCCTATGTGATAAGAATAATCCCATAAAATATGAAGGTATAAAATTCCCAGAACCATGTCTATACCTAGCGGTAGAGCCAAAATCAAAGGGTGATGAAGAAAAAATAGGTACTGCACTACATAGGTTGACTGAAGAAGACCCAACCTTTATAGTTGAGAGAAATAACGAAACAAAACAATTATTAATAGGTGGGCAAGGAAGTATGCAATTAAAAGTTATTACAAATAAACTTAAAAATGACTTTGGGGTAGAAGTGGAGCTTCATGATCCTAAGGTTGCATACAGAGAGACCATAAAGGGAACTGCATCTGTACAAGGAAAACATAAAAAGCAAAGTGGAGGAGCAGGTCAATATGGAGATGTTCATATTAGATTTGAGCCAAGTACTGAAGAATTTGAATTTAATGAAGAAATATTCGGAGGAGCAGTTCCAAAGCAATATATACCAGCTGTAGAAAAGGGATTACAAGAGTCCCTTGAAAAGGGAGTATTAGCAGGATTTCCTGTAGTAAATGTTAAAGCTACATTATTTGATGGTTCATATCACTCTGTAGACTCCAGTGAGATGGCCTTTAAGATAGCAGCCCATATAGCATTTAAGAAGGGTATAGAGAAGGCAAATCCAGTTTTACTTGAACCTATTATGCATGTAGAAATATTAATACCTGAGGAATATATGGGAGATATAATGGGTGATATGAATAAGAGAAGGGGAAGAATTTTAGGAATGGAGCCACAGGATGATGGATATCAATTGGTTATTGCTGAGGCCCCTCAAGCAGAAATGTTTAAATATGCCCCTGACCTTAGATCTATGACTCAAGCAAGGGGAAGTTTTACAATGAGATTTGAAAGATATGATGAAATGCCCCATCAATTGGCAGAAAAAGTTATTATGGCAGCAAAATCTGAATAATAGTATTAAACCCTGCATATGGTAAAATCCTATGCAGGGTTTTTAGTTTGATAAAATTAAAAAATATAGTGAATAAAGTTAAGAAAGATATAAAAAAACAATAAAAATAAATGGAAATGATAAAAAATGGAATAATTCAAACTAAAAACATTAAAAATAAAACTTGAAAATCTAAATAGAAAGTATTATTATCAAATTAAGGTCAAAGAAAGTCAAAGTAAAAGGTGATGTTATGGCTAGGTTAAGTGATATAATTGAAAGTTTTATCAAAGAAATGCTTAGAGAAAACAATAGACAAATGATAGAAATAAAAAGAAATGAGTTGGCTAATTATTTCAACTGTGCTCCTTCCCAGATTAATTATGTGCTTTCCACTAGATTTACTGTGGAAAAGGGATATGAAGTAGAAAGTAGAAGGGGTGGAGGAGGATATATAAAAATAATCAAATTAAATGTTGGGGACAAAGAATATATATATAATATTGTTAATAAAATTGGAGATAGCATTAGTGTAGCTCAAGCTGCATCTGTAGTTAGCTTTCTTGTAGAACGGGGTATCATTAAGGATAGGGAAGCTAGAATTATGATGGCTGTTATTAATAATAGATCTATTGATGCTGGAGATAATACTAAAAATTCTATACGTGCAAGCCTTTTAAAGTCCATGCTTGCATCATTGCTTAGATAGGAGGGGAAATATATGCTTTGTCAGAAATGCAATGAAAAAGAAGCTAATGTCCATGTAACTAAAATAATAAATGGTAAAAAGACTGAAGTTCATTTATGTGAGGAATGTGCAAGGCAAAATGATGAGATGAATATTGAAACTCCTTTTACAATGAACAACTTTTTAACTAGTATTTTAGATTCCATCCATAGTTCACCAATAAAGGTAGATTATATTAAGACCACCACATGTAGTAAGTGCGGAATGAACTATGGAAAATTCAAACAACTGGGTAGGCTTGGTTGCTCAGAGTGTTATAAAATTTTTGATGAAAAACTTATGCCACTTATTAAAAGAATACATGGCAGTGAAGTGCATGTAGGGAAAGTTCCTAAGAAAGCAGGAAGTAAAATTAGGATTAAAAAGGAAATCATGGCTCTAAAGAAAGAACTAAATAGTGCTGTGAAAAAAGAAGAATTCGAAAGAGCTGCTGAGCTTAGAGATAAAATTAAAGAATTAGAGAAAAATCTAAAGGCTAATTAGGGAGGATTGAATATGACTAAATGGATTAATGAAGAAGGCCCTGAAAATGATATAGTCATAAGTAGCCGAATTAGACTTGCAAGGAATTTAGAAGAGTATCCTTTTCCAGTGGCCTTAACTGATAATTTAAGTAAAGAAGTAATAAAAAAGGTAAGTGATTCCATACTTGAAAGTAATACTATATTAAAAAATGAGTTCAAATTATTTGAAATCCATAGATTATCTAATAATGATAAGCAAGTTTTAATAGAAAAACATTTAATAAGTCAAGATTTATTAAGACGACCTAAAATAAGTGCAGTACTATTAAATAAAGATGAATCCATTAGCATAATGATAAATGAAGAAGATCATATAAGAATTCAATGCATTTTTCCAGGATTTCAAATAGATACGGCCTATGATTTGGCAAATAAAATTGATGATATATTAGAAGAAAGTTTAAAGTATGGCTTTGATGAAAAACTTGGATATCTAACATCCTGTCCTACCAATGTAGGAACTGGAATAAGGGCCTCTGTAATGGTACATTTGCCAGCCCTATCAATGATTGGATATATGGATAGAGTTATTCAAGCAGCTAATCAAATAGGATTAACTGTAAGGGGAATGTACGGAGAAGGAACTGAGGCTGAGGGAAATATGTATCAGATATCAAATCAAGTAACTCTTGGACGAACAGAAGAGGAGATTATTGATACTTTGAAAGAGGTTACTAAACAAATTATTAGTAGAGAAAATGATGCTAGAACTACTTTGATTTCCAGCAGTGGAAAAAAACTAGAAGATAAAATATGCAGATCCTATGGGATTTTAAGTAATGCTAGAATAATGAGTTCAAAAGAGGCTCTTAAACTTATGTCCGATGTAAAACTGGGAATAGACATGGGTATAATAGAAAATATTGATGCCAAGAATATAAATGAACTTATGGTACAAATTCAAGCGGGATTCATACAAAAAATTCATGGTAAAAGCTTAAGTGCCAGTGAAAGGGATATTGCCAGAGCAAATCTAATTAGAGAAAAATTAAAACAGTAATTTATTGAGGGAGGGATAAATATGTTTATGTTTGATAAATTCACTGAGAGAGCACAAAGGGCCATAGCTTTAGCTCAAGATGAAGCCATAAAATTCAAACACAACTATGTGGGAACAGAACACCTTTTACTAGGACTTCTTAGGGAAGGGGAAGGAGTAGCAGCAAAGGCCTTAGTAAAACTAGGGGTTGATTTAGATAATTTGAGAGAAAAAATTGAATCGGTAGTAGGTAGGGGTAGTGAAGAAACCCAGGTAATGGGTATTACCCCTAGAACAAAGAGAGTTTTTGAATTAAGCTTTGTAGAGGCAAGGAGATTAGGACATAATTATGTAGGAACAGAACACATGTTATTAGCCCTAATTAGGGAAGGCGAAGGGGTAGCAGCTAAAGTATTGATTGATATAGGATTAGATGGTAATAAGATTTACCAAGAAATAATGAATTTATTAGGAAATAAAAAGGATTCAGGTAATACTATGGCAAGGGGAGAGAAAGTATTAAAGGACAAAAAGGATACCCCTACCCTTAATAAATATGGTAGAGATTTGACAGAAATGGCTGAGGAAGGAAAACTTGACCCAGTTATTGGTAGAGACAAGGAGATACAAAGAGTTATACAGGTTTTAAGCAGAAGAACAAAAAATAATCCATGTTTAATTGGTGAGCCAGGGGTTGGTAAAACAGCCATAGCAGAGGGTTTAGCCCAGAAGATAATTGATGGAAATATACCTGAAATTTTAAAGAATAAAAGAGTAGTAACTTTATCTCTATCATCCATGTTAGCAGGTTCAAAATATAGAGGTGAATTTGAACAAAGATTAACTAAAGTTATGGAAGAAATAAATAAATCAGGTAATGTAATAATTTTCATAGATGAGATTCACACAATTATTGGAGCAGGAGGGGCAGAAGGTGCTATAGATGCTTCTAATATTTTAAAACCTGCATTAGCAAGGGGAGAAATTCAGGTAATAGGTGCTACCACTTTAGATGAATACAAAAAACATATTGAAAAGGATTCAGCCCTTGAAAGAAGATTCCAACCAATTACTGTTGAAGAACCTACTGTAGAGGAAACAATTGAAATTCTTGAAGGCCTTAGGGATAAGTATGAAGCCCATCATAGAGTAAAAATTACCGATGAGGCTTTAAAGGCCGCTGCTGAGTTATCCAATAGATATATTACAGATAGATTTCTACCAGATAAGGCTGTAGACCTTATAGATGAAGCAGCATCAAAGGTGAGACTACAGATTGCAACTCAACCGGAAGATCTAAAGGATTTAGAGGAAAAACTAGAGAAAATTCGTAAAGAAAAGGAAGAAGCCGTAAGCACTCAAAATTTTGAAAAGGCAGCTCAGCTTAGGGATGAAGAAAAGAAAGTAGAAGAAGAATTAGAAAGTAAGAAAAATCATTGGAAAGTTAAGCAAAGTGATAATGCCTCTGTAGGAGAAGAAGAGATTGCAGAAGTAGTTTCAGCTTGGACCGGTATACCTGTAAAGAAATTGGCTCAAGAGGAATCGGAAAGATTACTTAATATGGAAAAGATACTACACAAAAGGGTAATAGGACAAAATGAAGCCGTTAAGGCAGTCTCTAGGGCCATAAGAAGAGCTAGAGTTGGTCTTAAGGACCCTAAAAAACCTATAGGTTCCTTTATATTCTTAGGGCCAACTGGAGTAGGTAAAACGGAACTTACTAAATCCTTGGCAGAAGCTTTATTTGGCGATGATAATGCTATGATTAGAATTGATATGTCTGAATACATGGAAAAACATTCAGTTTCAAAATTACTAGGGTCACCTCCAGGATATGTTGGTTATGATGAGGGGGGACAATTAACTGATAAGGTTAGGAGAAAACCATATTCAGTTATACTTTTCGATGAAATTGAAAAAGCCCATCCAGATGTATTTAATATATTGCTTCAAATGCTTGATGATGGAAGGCTTACAGATGCTAAGGGAAGAACTGTAGATTTTAAAAATACTGTTATAATTATGACATCTAATGTGGGGGCAAAGAGCATTAAAAAACAAAAAGTATTAGGATTTGCAGGTGTAACTGAGGATATTAAAAAGAATGAGTATGAAAATATGAAAGCCAAGGTGTTAGATGAACTTAAGAGACAATTTAGACCTGAATTCTTAAATAGGGTAGATGACATAATTGTATTCCATCAATTAGATGAAGAAAATATTAAAGAAATTGTTGAGTTGTTAGTAGATGAACTAACAAATAGATTAAAAGAACTTAATATATCCATTGAAGTATCTCAACAGGCTAAAGAATTCTTAGCCAAGAAGGGATATGATCAGGAATATGGCGCTAGACCTTTAAAGAGAGTAATTACTAAAATGATAGAGGATAAGCTTTCAGAGGAAATATTATTAGGCAGAATATCAAAGCGAGATAATATATTAGTAGATTTAGATGGGGAAGAGATAGTGTTTAATAAAAAGTAATTTCAAGGAATTTCCCCTTAAAGGGATTCTACTTACTAATGTAGAATCCCTTATTTAAATGGTGAGTAACTAATAATAATAGTATTGAAGGTGAATATAATGGCAAAAATAAAAACAAAATATGTATGTCAAGAATGTGGATATATATCCTTAAAATGGATGGGTAAATGTCCAGAGTGCCAGAGTTGGGAAAGTTTTGTGGAAGAATTTGAAGAGAAGGATAAAGGATATCACAAAAATAAATCCCTTGGTGACTATCATAGACCTATACAACTTAAAAATATTGAAATAGAAATGGAAAATAGATTTACAACATCAAATAAGGAGCTTGATAGGGTTTTAGGTGGTGGAGTAGTAAAGGGATCCTTAGTTTTAGTAGGTGGTGATCCTGGAATTGGTAAGTCAACACTTCTAATACAAGTGGCAAATAATATTGGCAAACAAAACTTAAAGGTATTATATGTATCGGGAGAAGAGTCCCTAAAACAAATTAAAATGAGGGCAGAAAGGTTAGATATAGATAATGAAAACTTATATATAGTATCAGAAAATGATTTGACATATATTTCAAAATATATTGAAGAACTGAAACCCAATTTACTTATTATAGATTCTATACAGACTATATATAATCCAGATATAACATCGGCTCCTGGAAGTGTCAGTCAAGTAAGAGAGGGAACGGCAACCCTCATGAAAATTTCAAAAAGATTGGGAATTTCAACTTTCATTGTAGGACATGTAACTAAAACAGGCTCCATAGCCGGTCCAAAGGTTTTAGAGCATATGGTGGACACAGTGCTATATTTTGAGGGGGAAAAACATAATATATATAGAGTCCTTAGAGCGGTAAAAAATAGATTTGGGTCTACCAATGAAATTGGAATTTTTGAAATGACAAATAATGGACTTATGGAAATTGCTAATCCATCCCATTTATTCTTAGCCCATAGACCCAAGGAGGCTGCAGGATCCGTAGTAGTTGCCAGTATGGAGGGGACTAGGCCTGTCCTTATAGAACTCCAAGCCCTTATTAGTGCCAGTAGTTTTGGAACACCAAGGAGAATGGCCACAGGTATAGATTATAATAGAGTAGTAATGCTTATGGCAGTTTTAGAGAAAAAGGTTGGTCTTCAATTACAAGGACAGGATGGATACATAAATGTAGTTGGAGGCATACAGTTAAGTGAGCCAGCCATTGATTTAGCCGTTGTAACTGCAATAGCCTCTAGCTTCAGGAATAGTCCAGTTGACTATCAGACTATTATATTTGGAGAAGTAGGTCTTACGGGAGAGGTAAGATCTGTTAGTTTTGCTGAAAATAGAATAAGAGAAGCAGCAAAAATGGGATTTAAAACTTGTATAATTCCTAAGGGAAATATAAAGGGGTTACCTCAATTTGAAGATTTAGAAATAATAGGAGTTGAAAATGTACATGAGGCTCTAGATATGACACTGGGAGGTAGAAAGTTTGGTTAGAGAAGATTTGAGAAGAGGGGAAGAAATAAATAATTGCTTAAAGAGTTTGGCTCCAGGGACTATATTAAGGGAGGGACTTGAGAATATCCTTAGAGCCAAAACAGGTGCTCTTATAGTTATTGGAGACAATAAGGAAATCATCGATTTGATGAATGGCGGATTTTATATAAATGTTGAATTAACCCCTTCCAATCTATATGAATTAGCTAAAATGGATGGGGCCATAATTTTAAGCTCCGATGAAAAAAGGATTTTATATGCCAATACCCACCTTAATCCAGACCCCTCTATACCCTCTACGGAAACTGGTATTAGACATAGAACGGCCCAAAGAGTAGCAAGGCAGACAGGGAATATGGTTATATCTATATCTCAAAGAAGGAATATAATAACTTTATACAAAGGGTGGTCAAAATATATTCTTCAAGATATTAATAAAGTTCTAACTAAAGCAAATCAAGCCATACAAACACTAGAAAAGTACAAAACAGTACTTAATCAAGCAATGACAAGTTTAAGTGTCCTCGAATTAGAGGATTTAGTAACTATTTATGATGTGTGTGTCGTAATTCAAAGAACAGAGATGGTCCTTAGAATAGCAAATGAGATAGAGAAATATATTAATGAGCTTGGAAGTGAAGGTAGATTAGTAAGTATGCAGCTTGAAGAGTTAATTGTTTTTGTTAAGGAAGAAGGGCGATATGTAATTGAAGATTATAGAGTCAATATAGGTTCTAAAGATATTGAAACCATTCAGGCAGAGCTTAGAAGATTATCTTCAGAAGAGCTACTTAATTTATCCGAAATTGCAGAGATATTGGGCTATACATGTGATATTAACACCCTTGATCTACCAGCTATGCCTAGGGGATACAGAATATTATCAAAAGTGCCAAGGCTACCCCATACAGTAATAGAAAACATAGTGGAATACTTTAAAAATTTCCAAAAAATTTTAAAGGCAAGCACTGAAGAATTATATGAAGTTGATGGGATTGGGGAGGTAAGGGCAAAAAATATAAAAGATGGTATTAGAAGAGTAAAAGACCAAGTTCTTCTAGATAGACATCTTTTTAAAAAATAAAACCACTAGCTTTACGCTAGTAGTTTTTGAATTTACTTAATATAGACTAAATTTACCTAATGTTTTAAGCTCATTAGATTTTTTTTCAAATAGATCATAAAGGTCTATATTTAATGTATTTGATAAAGCAACAAAATAAAAGAGGTTATTGCTCATTTCTTCTTCAATTTTTTCTCTACAGCTTTCACATAATGTGCCTTTAACATGGTTATCCATATATTTTTTTGCCTCTTCAAACTCAATATTATTGGGTAACTGTTGTTTTGAAGCTTCTATAGTAATACAACCACATAAAGTGGCAGATTTGATAACTGCTCTATTTACTTTAGAAGTAGCTTCTTGAAGTTTAGTAATAATATCTAATATACTTTTATGTCTAGTTAGCACATCTTCTACTGAAGCTTGAAATTCATTTAATGAGATATCCTTCATCATATATCACTCCTACTTAGAGTAAACATTATATTTTCCTATTCAATTTTATCACATAAACGTAGAAAGTTAAAGGTGATTCCATTTTATTATACTTAATCTGTATTACAAATGAAAAACTATGAAAAAATAAGTTGACACAAGTTTAAGCCTGTGATAAAATATTTATTTTTATACTTGACATCAAACTTGAAAATATTGTATACTATTTATGTGGAATGTGGATTAGGAGGTATTTTTATGTTTGGTATAGGAGATAAGGTCGTTTATCCTATGCATGGTGCAGGGATAATCGAATCTATTGAAGAGAAAGAGATATTAGGTGATAAGAGAAAATATTATATTTTAAAGTTACCTCTGAGAAATATGAAAGTAATGATACCACTAGATAATGTAGAGAGTATGGGTCTAAGGGAAATAATATCAGAAAAAGAAGTAGAGCAAGTTTTAGCAGTATTAAATGATGACAGAACGAAGATGCCCCAGAATTGGAATCGTAGGTATAGAGCTAATATGGACAAAATAAAAAGTGGAGATATATTTGAAGTGGCTGGAGTAGTTAGAAACTTAATGCTTAGAGAAAAGGAAAAGGGACTTTCTACAGGGGAAAGAAAGATGCTTAATAATGCAAAACAAATTTTGATAAGTGAGTTAGTGTTAGTAAATGATTCCGATGAAACGAGTATTGAAGAATTAATAAATGACGCAGTACAATAATATGTTTTAAATAGAGCGTCTTCTGGACGCTTTAATTTTATGCTGAGAAGGAAATGTAATAAAAATTTAATTATTATACTTGCTTAAATAGTTTATTATATGGATATAAATAGTTATAAAATATTGGTAAAATGGATATACTCACAAGAGGAGGTGAGGAAATTAGATGCTCAATAAAATAATTAGAGGATTGTTAACCCTTGCTGGGGCATCTGTAGGCTATGCTTTTAGTTTACTAACGATTAATATTATTAAGATTCAGAGATTATTTAATATTCCACCTATTGAACCGTGGACGGAACTTACTATTAATATTGTTAGTGCTGTTTTATTTGGATTTATTTTATTCGCTATGACTCCTTGGCTTATGAAAAAAGGCTTGAGGTCAGCTAATTGGGTTGAAACTGAACTACAAAAAATACCAACTACCGACATTTTAGTAGGATCAATTGGACTTATTATCGCACTTATAATTTCTTATTTAATTAGTCAACCGTTGCTAAATATACCGATTCCTTATTTAGGTACAATACTTTCTTTTGTTATATATATCTTCTTAGGTTATTTAGGTGTTAGTTTAGGAACTAAGAAAATTAAAGATATGATTAATATTCAGAACTTATTTAAGTGGAATATTGGTAAGGAGAAGGATGTGTCTACTAAAGAACTGCTTAATTCTAAGCCTAAAATACTTGACACTAGCGTGATAATTGATGGAAGAATAGCAGATATTTGTAAAACGGGATTTGTGGAGGGACCACTTATTATTCCTGAGTTTGTATTAGAAGAGTTAAGGCATATAGCTGATTCTTCTGATTCTTTAAAGAGAAATAGAGGAAGAAGAGGTCTTGATATACTAAATAAAATTCAGAAAGAGTTAATTATGGAAGTGAAAATAGTAGATACAGATTTTGAAGATGTAACTGAGGTAGATAGTAAGCTTGTAAGACTTGGTCAAGTAATGGATGGAAAGATAATAACTAATGATTTTAACTTGAATAAAGTTTGTGAACTTCAAGGGGTACCAGTTCTAAATATCAATGAACTAGCAAATGCAGTAAAACCTGTAGTTCTTCCTGGAGAAGAAATGGTAGTTCAAGTGATTAAAGAAGGTAAAGAGATGGGTCAGGGAGTTGCCTATCTAGATGATGGTACTATGATAGTTGTAGATGGAGGTAAAAAGCATATAGGGGAAACTATGGACGTTATGGTAACTAGTGTCCTTCAAACTGCAGCGGGAAGAATGATTTTTGCAAAACCAAAGCATTTAATTAATAAAACTGCATAATCAAATAATTAATAAAACTGCATAATCAAATTAGTTAATCAAAAAAGCCCAGCCTATGTGCTGGGTTTATTTAAATTAACTAATAAACATCACCTTGCAGCTATAATACATTTGCTGTAAAATACTAGTGAAGATACTAAAATATTTACTAGATATGCGGCAAATAATAACAAAAAAGGGAAAAAGGAGCAAAATGCGAATGAATACCGCAATTATATTAGCTGCTGGTAGAGGAAGTAGGATGAAAGCTAGCTTTAATAAACAATATCTACTGCTTAAAAGAAAACCAATATTGGCCCATACAATTGAAGTATTTGAAAAAAACAAACTAATTGATGAAATTATTGTAGTTATTCATGAAGATGATAAAGATATATTTAAAAAAAGTATTATAAATAAATATAGATTTAGAAAAATAAAAAAGGTTGTAAGTGGTGGAAAGGAGCGTCAAGAGTCTGTATATAATGGACTTAAAAATATCGATGAAAAATGTAGTGTAGTATTGATACATGATGGTGCTAGACCCCTTGTAACTCATAAAGTTATCAATAGATGTATAAAGGGAGCTGAGCGTTATGGAGCCTCATCGGCGGGAGTTCCCATTAAAGAAACCATAAAAATCATGAAAAAAGATTGCTTTGTAAAATATACTCCTAAAAGAGAAGATGTATGGATAACCCAGACGCCCCAAGGATTTAAAACCGACATAATAAGGGCTGCCCATGAATTAGCTATAAATGAAAAAATAATTGGGACTGATGATGCAATGTTAGTGGAAATAATGGGTTGTGAGGTAAAAATGGTAGAAGGAGATTATGAAAATATCAAAATAACAACCCCAGATGATTTATTAATGGCTGAAGCAATATTTAATTATAAAAGAAACAGTCTATAGTTAAGGTGTATATATTTATAGTTAGCACACAGAATATAAGGGGGAGATGAATTGTACAAATTATTAGCTTTAGACTTAGATGGAACATTATTAGGAAAAGAAAATCAGATAAGCCAAAGAGTTAAAAGAAATATTAAAGAATTAAAAAATAAAGGTATAAAAGTAGTACTTGCTTCCGGAAGGGAGCCTACTTCTGTTAGTAAATTTGCTAAGGAGCTAGAATTAAATGAATATATAATTGCCTTAAATGGTGCTATTGTAACAGATGTAGACGTTAAGGAAATAATGTTTAGGAAGGATATAGCTGCTGAAATATCTAAAGATGTAATTCATATAAGTGAAGAAAATGGAATTCAAAACGTTTTATTTATTGAAGATCGTATATATAGTTCTAAAAAAAGTGATTATTTAGATTTGTTTTGTGAATATGCCCATGAACCAGTTAATATAGTGGGTAAACTATCTGATTTTTATTCAAATCAAAAAGTAGGTAAAATAATTTTAGTTGATGAACATGACATATTAAAAAAAGCTAAGGATAAGATAGAAGAAAAGTTCCATAGAAAAGTAAATGTTGATTTTTCAAAGCCATTCTTTTTAGAAATATATAATTTTAAAACGAGTAAGGGAACGATGCTAAGTAAAATAGCTGATAGTTACGGTATAAATAGAGAGGAAATAATTGCAATCGGTGACGGAGAAAATGATATTTCCATGATTGAATATGCTGGTTTAGGTGTGGCCATGGGAAACGCATTGGATGCTGTAAAAGAAAGAGCAGACTTTGTGACATATACAAACTTAGAAGATGGAGTAAATTATGTAATAGAAAAATATTTATAAAGGACTAACGAATGCCCAACAAAGTATTTTGTTGGGCATTCGTTATATATTTATCAAAAAAATCTATAAAGTCAAGAAATTTATAATAATAAAAATTTTTTTCAAAATAATCAAAAATTTAAAAAATTCATAAATTCGTTTAAAATCAGTAAAATCAATGAGTTTACCTATTAATTCAAAAAAATGTCGATTGTTGTAAAAATAACAATTGTTGACCTAATAGGATTAAGTGTATAAAATGTAAATAAGCAATATGAAAATATTTTAAAGCTATGAAATTATTTTCATGGAGGTAAAAGAATGGACATAATAACTAAGGACATAAGGTTGCTTGTAAGATGTGCCCAGATGTATTATGAAGAGGGTTTAAATCAAGCACAAATTTCGGAAAAACTAAAAATTTCCAAATCTTCTATTTCTAGAATGTTAAATTCAGCCAAAGAAGAGGGAATTGTTCAGATTAAAGTTAATAATCCTTTACCTTCTGAATATATTGAGTTAGAAAAACAACTTGAAGAGAAGTTTGGGTTAAAAGAAGCCATAGTTGTTGACTCTAAATCCAATGAACCAGACGAGATCAAAGAAGAGTTAGCAAAGGCTGGGGCAGAATATCTGTCAAGAATAGTTAAAAATAATTATATTGTAGGTGTATCTTGGGGAACCACATTAAAAAAAATTCCTAAGTATATAAACAATACTAGAAGTCACAATATAACTTTTGTTCCAATGTTAGGCGGAATAGGACAGTCTAATATAGATATACATCCTAATCAAATTGCTATGGAATTGGCAAAGGTTTTCAATGGAGATTATAAACTACTACATGCACCATGTATAGTTGATGATGATAAAAGGAAAGAGGCAATAATACAAGAACGAAGTATTCAAAATATATTTAAATTGATAGAAAAGATAGATGTTGCCCTAATAGGGATTGGATCTCCTGTACTAAACACCCATAATATGGTTCAAAGTGGGTACTATAGCGAAGAGGATATGAACGACTTAGTAGAAAAAGGGGCAGTAGCGGATTTATGTTCACTAATTATTGATGAACATGGTAAGGGTGACGCCTTTGAATGTAATAAAAGAGTTGTTGGGATTGGGCTTGATGATGTAAAAAAAATACCTTTAACAATAGCAGTAGCAGGATATGAGAAAAAGAAGGAAGCCATTTTAGCTGCTTTACGTGGAGAATATGTGGATGTATTAATTGTAGATAATAACACTGCTAATTCTATAATCGATATGGCCTAAATATAAGGGGGATAAATATATGGATATATATATAAAAGCCATATTAATAGTATTTGGTTTATGGATATTCCAAGGGATACTTTCCTACTATCAAATTAATCATTTTAGAAAAAGAGTTGCTGAATTAAAGAAAAAGGGAAAGGTAATTATTGGGCAACAAAAGGGAAAATTAAGGGCAGGAAGTATAGTCATTATAGTCATTGATGATAATAAAACAGTTATAGATGCTGAGGAAATGAAAGGTTTTACTGTATTTAATAAGTTTAAAAAGAAAAATGAACTCATTGGAAAGTCTTTAAATGATATTGATGAAGTCTTAAATCAGATAAAGAGCAAACAGAGTGTAAAGGCTATCGAAAAGGCTTTGGAAAACGTTAACTAAATTGATCTTTTAATATTATAAAGCATCAAATTTAATTAAGGATTAGGTAGGCATTATTATTAATAATTTGTTTATAAGTTGTTTTCATAAATGGTCTCCTATCATTGGGTCAACCTTATATGTTGGTGAATATAAAAAAGTTAACGCCTAATGTGGAAACCCAAAGAGAAAACACTTCTAAAATAAAGTTTTTTTAACAGTTGCATAGTAATGCAACTGACTAAAAAATTAAAATTAAAAGGGGGAATAAAAATGTTTGATGTATTAGCTCAACTAGCTGAAGGATTCATTGGTCTTTTTCAAGAAGGTGGAAATACCTTCATGGGTCTTGTTACAGGAATATTACCTACACTAATAGTTTTAATTACAGCAGTTAACTCCATAATTAAACTAGTAGGGGAAGACAAGATCAACAATATTGCTAAAGTGGCTACAAAAAATATCATAACAAGATACACTATATTACCATTAATAGCAGTATTTTTCTTAACGAATCCAATGTGTTACACTTTTGGGAAGTTCTTGGATGAGAAGTATAAGCCAGCATTTTATGATGCAGCGGTATCCTTTGTTCATCCAATAACAGGTCTTTTCCCACATGCAAATTCAGCGGAATTATTTGTTTACTTGGGGATTGCAGAAGGTATTAAGCAATTAGGACTACCTCTTGGAGCATTAGCAGTTAGATACTTTATAGTAGGTCTAGTTGTAATATTTATTCGTGGAGTTGTTACAGAAATGATTACTAGACGTATGATAGGCAAAAAAGCAAATGAAGAAAAAGCAATAGCTTAGTTTTAAAAAAAGATGGAGGTGAAAAGTATGGGAGCTTATAAAGCTGTAAAAATCTCGAAAGGTAATGGTGGCTGGGGAGGCCCATTAGTTATTAAGCCAGAAGAAGGTAAGGATGTAGTTTTATCAGTAACTGGTGGAGGTATAGATCCTGTAGCTCAGAAGATTGCAGATATGACTGGTGCTACTGCAGTAGATGGTTTTTCAACAACTGTACCCGATGAAAAGATATTAGTTGCAGTTATTGATTGTGGAGGAACAGCTAGATGTGGAGTATATCCTAAAAATGGTGTATATACTGTAAATTTAACTCCAGTTGGTCAATCAGGACCTTTAGCTAAATATATAAAAGAAGATATATACGTTTCTGGCGTTAAAGAAAATAATATAGAATATACAGATCAAGAAATGAAAAGCACAGCTTCTAAGGAAAGTAAAACTACTATAAATACCAATGGAGAAAGTAAACCTGAAAAAAAGAAAGGTCTTGTTGAGAAAATAGGTAAAGGTGCAGGAAAAGTAGTAGGTGTATTCTACTCAGCAGGAAGAGATACTATCGATTCAGTAATAAAGAATATACTACCATTTATGGCCTTTGTTGCAATGTTAATAGGTATAATCTTAAAATCTGGAATAGGTGATGCAATAGCAAATACAATAGCACCATTTTCTGGAAGTATAATAGGACTTTTAATTATTTCAGTTATAGCTGCTTTACCTATATTATCACCATTACTTGGACCAGGAGCCGTTATTGCCCAGGTTGTTGGTGTACTAATAGGTGTAGAAATTGGCAAAGGTAATATACCAGCACAATATGCATTACCAGCATTATTTGCTATTAACCCACAGGTTGGTTGTGACTTTATTCCTGTAGGTTTAAGTTTAGGAGAAGCGGAACCTGAAACAGTAGAGATAGGCGTGCCTGCCATTTTATTCTCTAGACTAATTACAGGTCCCCTATCAGTAATTATAGCATATTTATTTAGTTTTGGATTATTTTAAATGATATGTAAATAAAAAATTTTAAAATACTAATAATTCACTGTAGATAATTGGAGGTCAAATCATGAAATATAAAGTGGAAATAGTTAAACTAGGAGAGACATCTAAAGAATTAATGGAAGCAGGAATGGTAATTATTTTCAATGAAAATGCACCGGCTGAATTAGCGGAAATCTCAGTGTTACATACTATTGCTGAGATTGAAGGAGAAGTGGAAGTAGGAGATACTATAAAGATTTCTGGTATCGAATATAAGGTCACAGCAGTAGGTGATGAAGCTAATAAGACATTGAAACAATTAGGCCATTGTACATTTAAATTTAATGGCTTAGATACAGTGGATTTACCAGGTGTTATTAATTTAGAAGATAAGGGCATTCCTGAAATAAAAATAGGAAGCTGTATTGAAATATACTAAGGTATAAAATATACTCAATTATACTTTTAACTGGGGATATGAACTCCGGTTAAAAGTATTTATTTAACCTTCGTGAAAAAAATTTAATACCATGAAAATATTTTCAAGCAATTCATAAATAATAATCATCGGTATTATATTTAGTTTGACTTATAAAGGTGCTTTTTTAGAAGAAGGTTGGAATAAATAGGTCTCTCCATAGAAGTGATGAGATATTATGATTAAATTCTTTGTAAAGAAAAATAAAATGAACATATTTACAAGCTGTTTTCATAAAGGGTCTCCTTTCATTAGGTTGTTTTAATGTATTGGATAAATATATTAATGAAGACAGACCTAACTGGGAAATCAATTTTGAAAATATCTTTAAAATATAGTTTTTTCAACAGTTTTATAACTAACTAATTTAATTTTAAGGAGGAATACATTATGTTAGGTTTAAATTCAAAGTTAAGAAAGCTTGAAGAAAGTGGAAAGTACATTAAAGTAGGACTTGTAGGTGCAGGTCAAATGGGTAAGGGGATGGTAAGTCAGATTATGTTGATGAAGGGGATGAAACCTTCTATAGTTGTAGATATAAATATTGAAAATGCAATAGAGGCATATACTCTTTCTGGAGTTAAAAAGGAAGATATAGTAGTTACAAATAGCCTTCAAGAAGTAAACGACGCTATGGAACAAGGGAAATATGTAGCATCAGAAAATGCAGATCTAGTACCTAAGGTTAATTTAATAGATGTAGTTGTAGATGCTACTGGAGTACCAGATGTAGGTGCTAAGATAGCTATGGATAGTATTTTAAACAAAAAGCACATAGTAATGCTTAATGTTGAGACTGACGTTGTAATAGGACCACTATTAAAGAAAATGGCCGATAATGCTGGGGTTGTTTACACAGGTACAGCTGGAGATGAGCCTGGTGCTGTAAAAGAATTATATGACTTTGCAGATGCAATGGGATTTGATATTGTTGCCATAGGTAAAGGTAAAAACAATCCTGTTAACTTAGCTGCAAATCCAGATAATGTAAGGGAGCAAGCTATAAGTTCAGGTGTGAGTCCTAAAATGCTAACTGCCTTTAAAGATGGAACGAAAACAATGGTAGAAATGACAGCTATGGCAAATGCCACAGGATTTATACCTGATGTTAGAGGAGGTCATGCTCCATCTTGTAAAGTTGAAGATTTAGCTACAACTTTCCAACTTAAAGAGCAGGGAGGAATATTAGATAAGTATAAAATAGTTGATTATGTAAATGGTGTAGCTCCTGGAGTATTCATTGTTGTTAGAACAGATATGCCTCAAATCAACCATGAAATGCAGTATTTGAAAATGGGTCCTGGTCCTAATTATACATTATTCCGTCCATATCATTTATGTAGTTTAGAAACTCCTTTAACTATTGCAAGGGCATATTTCTATAACGAACCAACCATTGTACCTATGGATGGAAAGCCAATTGCAGAAACAATTACAATAGCTAAAAAAGATATGAAGGCTGGAGAAAAGTTAGATGGAATAGGTGGCTTTACAGTATATGGTAGTATAGACACTTATGAAACAGCTAAGGAAGAGAAGGCACTTCCATTAGGATTAGCTAAAAATGCTATATTAACTGAGGATGTTAAGAAAGGGCAATTAATAACTTATGATATGGTTGAAATAGATAAATCAACTTTAGTTTATAAACTTAGACAATTACAAGAAAGTCTAATTGGATAATCTATCATTAGTTTAAGTAGGATATAGATATATTACAAATTTCAGATCTAGTAAAGAAAATTTTTAAAATGAGCAAACTGACTTGTGTATAAGTTGTTTTCATAAAAGATTTCCTTTCATTAGTATGTTTAAATGTATTGGAAAATATATTCATAATTGGACATCTGATGGGGAAATCTTTTTTGAAAATAGTTTCAAGATAATTTTAAGGAATGATCAAATTAAAAGGGGTGAATATCAATGGAAATAAATAAAGAAATCTTAATAGAAATGTATAAACGAATGAATGAGGC
>CBETVX010000023.1:0-46052 GCA_965539935.1 uncultured Eubacteriales bacterium
ATTTGAATCGTCTGATATTTTATTTAAAAAAAATTTAAACAACCCTCATATTTATTCTATTAGTTGTTTATATAAAAAAATACAAAAAAATAATTTTATATATAATATTTTATTTAAGTAATATATATTCTATAAAAAAATCAAAAACCCTTTTTTTTATTAAGTTTTTTTAAAAATATAATTAATTTTTTGTTATTTATTAAAAACAGAGGATGGAAATCTAGGTTTCCATCCTTTATCAACTTTATCAATATTATAAATACTAATTTCTATTGAATTTCGGCATTTCCGAAATACCAATGACCTAATACAGTCTTTTCCCATCCTACTACATTTTCTTTAACCATAACTGGATCAGTGTAGTAGTATATAGGTAATGTAACCATTTCATCCATTAAAATCTTTTCTGCTTCAACCATTGCCTGATCTCTTTCTTCACCAGTAGTTGTCTTAGCTTTTTCAATTAACATATCAAATTGTTCATTTAATGGATTTAGGTTATTATCGTTTCCATATTCTTGCCATCTCCATTGAGCATCATTATTTCCTGAATATGAAGTCCAAAGATCAAGCATAGTCATTGGGTCAGTATAATCACCTATCCATCCAGCTCTTGCTATGTTAAAGTTACCTGAATGTCTAGTATCTTGGAATACTGCCCATTCTTGGTTTGCTAGTGTTACTTCTATTCCAAGATTTTGTCTCCACATTTCTTGAATAGCTTCTGCTATAGCTTTATGTCCTTCAGAAGTATTATATAAGACTTCTATTGTAGGGAATCCTTCCCCATTTGGATATCCAGCTTCAGCTAATAACTTTTGAGCTTCTTCTATATTTGCACCATTAGGATTGATTCCATAATCACCAGCAGCTTCTCTAAATGGAGTTCCATCAGAAAGTGTTAATACACTTGGCACAAAACCAGTTGCTGGCTCTTGACCTGCCTTTGTAACCTGCTCAACTATAGCTTTTCTATCTATAGCTAATGCTAAGGCTCTTCTTACTTTAGGATCATTAGTTGGTTCTTTATCAACATTGAAAACATAGTAATAAGTTCCAACCTGTGGTAATATTTTAAATGTTGGGTCTTCTGCAATAAGTCTTGGTATTTCTTGATTAGGCATAGTATCTATTGCATGTAAATCTCCAGATTCATATGCTGTTAATATAGTTGATTCATCTACTATCATTGTAGCAACTATTTTATCTAATTTAACTGCTTCAGCATTCCAGTAGTATTCATTTTTCTCTAAAATCAACTTATCACCAGTTGTATATTCTGTTAATTTAAAAGGTCCATTTGAAATTGCCATCTCTGGATTTTTAGCCCAACCTTCTGGGTTTTGTTCTACTGCGTCCTGTCTTACAGGCATGAAAGTATAAAATGAAGTTAAGCTTAAGAAATATGGTGTAGGTGCTACTAATGTTACTTCTAAAGTCTTGTCATCGATTGCTGTAACTGCTACATCTTCCCTTGAAGCTTCTCCATTAAAATATTCTTGTCCATTTTTAATGTAGTACATTTGGAAAGCATATTCTGATGCCGTTTCAGGATCTAAAGCTCTCTTCCAAGCATATTCAAAATCATGAGCTGTAAGTGGCTCACCATCGGACCACTTTGCATCTTCTCTGATATAGAAAGTATATGTTAGTCCATCATCAGATACCTCATAGCTTTCTGCTGCAGCAGGCTGAGGTTCACCGTTTATTTCTCTCATTAATCCCTCAAACATATTATTAATTACATGTCCACCATCAGATGCACTGTTTAGCTGTGGGTCTAAGGTTTTAGGGTCTGCTCCTAGGTTCCAATTTAAAACTTGCTCTGGAGCTACTCCACTATCTCCTTGGTCTCCCTGATCTTCTTGAGGTGCAGTTTCATTTCCTGCACATCCAACAAATGCAGTAACTACTAAGATTAGTACTAAACCTAGTACTGTAAATCTTTTTAACATATTTATCCCTCCTATTTTTTCATTTGCTATTTTATGTAAAGTGGCGATATTATCACCACTTTATATTATATATTGTTCTACTTTTGTAAATATATTATTTATTCTATTAATTACTAACTTTCATGGTTTTTAATTGATTTTACAGTGAATATTTACACTAGTGCGTCTTTATTAGTTTCTTTCTTAGTACCACTTTGTATTTCTACTGCATAGTGACATGCATGCATATGGCCATTGCCTACATCAACTAACTGTGGTTCAACTTCTGCACATTTTTCTGTAGCAAATTTACATCTAGTTCTAAATCTACATCCTGAAGGTGGGTTTAGTGGACTTGGTACGTCTCCCTTGAGAACTTCTCTTTGTTTAGATTTAGTAACTTCAGGGTCAGGTATTGGTATAGCTGAAAGTAATGCCTTTGTATATGGATGTAGTGGATTTTCATAAAGTTCATCACTTGAAGCAACTTCAACTAATTTTCCAAGATACATTACGCCTATTCTATCAGAAATATGCTTAACCATTGATAAATCATGGGCAATAAATAGATAGGTAAGACCCATATCTTTTTGTAAGTCCTCTAACATATTTACTACCTGGGCCTGAATTGAAACGTCAAGGGCTGATATAGGCTCATCACAAATAATAAAATCTGGCTGAACAGCTAATGCTCTTGCTATACCTATACGTTGTCTCTGTCCTCCACTAAACTCATGGGGATATCTATTGGCATGTTCTTTATTTAAACCAACCTTTTCAAGCAATTCATAAATTCTATCTTGTCTTTCCTTTCCCTTTGCAATGTTATGAATATCTAAAGGTTCACCAATAATATCTCCAACTGTCATACGGGAATTTAGGGATGCATATGGATCTTGGAATATCATTTGTATTCTTTTTCTAAAGGGTTTTAATTGTGATTCACCCATTTTACCTAGCTCTGCCCCGTCAAATATAACTTCACCATCAGTTACATCATAAAGTCTTATGATTGTTCTTCCTGTTGTGGATTTACCACATCCCGATTCACCTACTAGTCCGAAGGTTTCTCCCCTTTTGATATGAAAACTAACTCCGTCCACAGCCTTTACATACTGTACATCTCTACCTAAAAAACCGCTTCTAACGGGGAAGTACTTCTTAAGGCCCTTTACTTCCAATAAAACATCATTATTCACACTATTCATTATGCTTCCCCCCTCTTTACTCCAGTATCAACATCAACTTTAGGCGCATCTTTATGACCAAGCCAACACATTGATCTATGTCCTTCATTTGCATAGAAATATGGAGGCCTTTTTTCTACACATATTTTCATGGCATAGGGACATCTAGCAGCAAATGGACATCCCTTTGGTGGGTTTAATAGATCTGGAGGTGTTCCTTCAATAGGTATTAATCTTTTCTTCTCATCTAAATCCATTCTTGGAATTGATTTTAAAAGTCCCATAGTATATGGATGTTTTGGATCATAGAATATCTCTTCTGCAGTCCCTTCTTCCATAATTAAGCCACCATACATAACAACAATTCTTGAACATACATCTGCAACAACCCCTAGGTCGTGGGTGATGAGTATAATAGATGTTTTTATTTTATCCTTTAATTCCTTCATTAGTTCTAGTATCTGAGCTTGAATAGTAACATCAAGGGCTGTAGTAGGTTCATCGGCTATTAATAAGTCTGGCTGACATGATAGGGCTATAGCTATCATAGCTCTCTGTCTCATACCACCACTGAATTCATGGGGATAATTATCAATACGCTTTTCAGGGGAAGGTATACCAACCAACCTTAACATTTCTATAGCTTTTTCTCTGGCCTCGGCTTTGCTAATTTTTTGATGTCTTACTATAGCTTCTATGATCTGATTTCCTACTGTATATACAGGGTTTAATGATGTCATTGGATCTTGGAATATCATAGCTATTTCGTTACCACGTATGGACATCATCTCTTTATCAGGTTTATTAACTAATTCTTCACCTTTAAATAATATCTGTCCCTCTTTTATAACTCCAGGGTATTGTAAAAGTTTCATAATAGACATAGAAGTAACACTTTTTCCACTACCTGATTCTCCAACAATACCTATAGCTTCACCTTTATCTAAGCTAAAACTAACTCCACGTACCGCTTGTACTTCTCCAACATGGGTGTAAAATGAAGTTTTCAAATCCTTTACTTCTAATAATTTCTCTGACAAATCAATTCACCTCTTTCCTATTTACGTAATCGTGGGTCTAATGCATCTCTTAAACCGTCACCTAAGAAGTTAAATGCAAGCATTGTTACACATATAGCTATTGATGGGAAGAATAGCTGATATGCATAGGATCTTAATCCTCCAAGGGCATCAGAAGCCAATGTACCCCATGAAGCCATAGGAGCTGAAACTCCCAGTCCTATAAAGCTTAGGAATGATTCTGTAAATATTGCACTTGGTATTTGCATAGTAAGGGCTACGATGATTGGTCCCATTGCATTTGGTATAAGGTGTCTAGTTAATATTCTCCATGAGCTAGCACCAAGGGTTCTTGCTGCCAATACATATTCTTGTTCTTTTAAACTTAAAACTTGCCCTCTTACAATACGTGCCATACGCACCCAATAAACTGTACCTAATGCTACTATAATAGTTGATAATCCTGCTCCCATAACAACCATTAGCAAGATAACATATAACATAAGAGGTACTGTACTTATAATGTCAACTATACGCATCATAATGTTATCTACTTTTCCACCCATATAACCTGATATACCACCGTATAAAACTCCAATGAAGAAGTTAACAACTGCTGCTACCACGGCTACAGTAAGGGAAATACGTGCTCCATATAATACCCTAACAAATAAATCCCTTCCATGGGCATCTGTACCGAACCAATAGGTCTTATTAAACACTTTCTTTACAGGTTCGATTTTATTTCCATCTAATAGAAGTTGGAACTTCTCAGCCCCAGGTATATCCTTATTTTTAACTGCTAGGCTATAATCTAACTTAACTTCTTTACCATCTATTTCATATGCTCTATATCTTTCAAACATATTTTCTTCTGCTGCTTCAACCTTATTTAAGACTTCACCATTTTCAGTAACCTTAACTAATGTATAATCTCTACGTACATATACGTAACTATCATCGCTAATCTTATATATCTCAAATCTTGGTGGAATATTTGTAAGCCCTAAATCCTGATCAGAGTAAGTATGAGAAGATAGCATTGGTCCCAAAACAGCTAATCCTACTATTAAAATTATCATTACAAGACCTAACATCGATAGCTTATTTTGCTTAAGTCTTCTCCATGCATCTTCCCAATAGGTCATACTAGGACGTTGTATTTTTTCCTTTTCCTTCTTTTCACGGGATATTGGGCTCCATAATTCCTTCGGAATTTCTGGACTATTGTTTTGCTGTGCCATTATCTTAACCTCCTTTTCCTAGTCTCCTACTTTTATTCTTGGATCAATGAATCCGTAAAGTATATCAACAATTAGAATCATTAGTATTAAGAATGCAGCATAGAATATAGTTATACCCATTAATACCGTATAATCCCTGTTACCAACACTTTCAACAAAGTGTTTTCCAATTCCTGGTACTGCGAATATTTTCTCTATAACAAATGAACCTGTTAGAATTGACGCTATCATAGGTCCAATATATGTTACAACTGGAATTAGTGCATTCTTAAGGGCATGCTTTCCGACTACAACAAATTCAGGTAATCCTTTAGCTCTTGCAGTTCTTATATAGTCCTGCTGAAGTACTTCAAGCATACTTGAACGTGTAAGTCTTGCAACGAATGACAATGAGAAACCTCCAAGGGCTATCATTGGTCCTATCATGTGTTTCCATGATTCTAATCCATGGGAAGGTAACCATCCAAGTTTGGCACTAAATATATAGATTATTAAAGTGGCCATAACGAAACTAGGAATTGTAACCCCCAAAGTAGCCATTATCATGACCACCTGGTCTTGCCATTTATTTTGTTTTAATGCAGATATTATTCCTAGAGGTATACCTACCAATATTACTAGTACTACAGCACCTGAACCAATCTTAGCCGATGCTGGGAAACCTTCTATAATTAACTGATTTACAGTTACCCCAACTCTTTGGAATGAAGGTCCTAAGTCAAATGTCACTACACCTTTTAAGTAATCTAAATATTGCATCCATAATGGCTGATCTAACTTATATTTTGCTTCTAAAGCTTCTATAACTGCTGGTGGTAGAGGTTTTTCCCTTGTGAAAGGTCCACCTGGAATTGCATGCATTAAGAAAAATGTTATTGTAACAACTAAAAATAGCGTGATTAGCATCGAAACAACTCTATTAGCTAAAAATCTACCCAACTTTTACACTCCTTTCAAAATAAATATTATTATTCATATATTCTCAAATATATGAAGAGATTTGTAGATGCTTTAAAAACACCTCCTCCTAAATAAACTTATATATTTAATTTTCAAAAACTTATTCTTAGTTAATCATATTATTAACTACCATTATTTCTTTTATGTTATACTACATATTGTAATTAGTTGAGATTTATTCATATGGTAGTAGGAAAGGAAAAGTTTTTTGATTTGTTCTTAACACTTTAGCGCAATGAAGTTAAAGTAATATTCCTACTGCTCATCAAATGCTTTCTGAAAGACAAGACAATTAATAGAGGAAAGTGGTCTTGTTTCATTGTTGAGATTGTTCTGAAAAAAGCATATAAAATTTTTTATATGTAAAATTTGTGTAAACTATTTGATAGTACTATAATAGCCAAAATCACTGCTAACTTCAAGAATTTCAAAGGAATCCAAAATTTAAATATTTGTAATAAATTCTACATCGATTGAAATTACTAGTTTATAGTGGACATCTTGCATTTTTGAGAATTTTCCGAAAAAAACGTTTGCCTAGCTTTTTTATTTCAGATTTGAATTTTTAATCCTTCTTTAGTCTAAAAAAAAAAAGAGGTAGCAGAGCTACCTGAAAATCATTTGATCATTTCTTTAAATTCATTTTCATCAATAACTTCTACCCCTAACTTTTTAGCTTTATCCAGTTTAGATCCTGGATTATCTCCTGCAAGTACATAGCTAGTCTTTTTACTAACACTACCTGTTACTTTACCCCCTAAGTTTTCTATAATCTCCTTAGCTTCCTTTCTAGTCAAGCTTTCTAAGGTGCCCGTAAGAACAAAGGTCTTACCTTCTAATTTCTGCTCTACATTAATATCCTTTTCTATAAGTTTCATATTAACTCCGGCATTTTTAAGCTTCTCTATTACCCTAATATTTTCTTCATCTTTGAAAAAGGCAATAATACTTTCAGCCATCTTATCACCTATTTCATTTATTGCCGTTAACTGCTCATTAGTTGCTTCCATAAGATTTTCCATTGTCTTAAACTCTTTAGCAAGGATTGATGCGGCCTTAGAACCAACTAGCTTTATTCCTAGTCCATTTATTAATCTGTTTAAATCATTTTTCTTAGATTCTTCTATTGCATCTAATAGATTTTGAACAGATTTTTCTCCCATTCTTTCTATGTTTGACAGTTCAACTTTTTTATCTTTAAGATAATATATATCTCCAAAATCTTTAATAAAACCTTTATCTAATAATATAGAAACTATTGCCTCTCCCATGCCATCTATATTCATGGCATTCCTAGATACAAAATGGATTATTCCCCTTCTAAGTTGGGCTGGACATGACATATTAATACATTTGACAGCTGCTTCTCCTTCTAATCTAACGGTTTTTTCTCCACAAACGGGACATTTATCAGGTAGTTTATAAACTTTTTCTTCTCCTGTCCTTTTATCCTTCAGTACTCTTACTACCTCTGGGATAATATCACCAGCTTTATGTATTATAACGTGGTCTCCTATCCTTATATCCTTTTCATCTATAAAATCTTGGTTATGAAGGGTTGCCCTACTTACTGTAGTTCCTGCAACCTGCACAGGTTTAAGGATTGCCGTAGGGGTAACTGCTCCAGTCCTACCTACTTGCACTTCTATATCTTCAACAACAGTTTCCTTTTCTTCTGCAGGAAATTTATAGGCTATAGCCCACTTAGGACTTTTAGCTGTTCTACCTATTTTTTCCCTTTGTCTAAGGTCATTGACCTTAATAACTAATCCATCTATCTCAAAGGATAATTCATGTCTTTTTTCTTGCCATTTTTCGCAGAGCTTTATGACTTCATCTATATTGGAACAAACTTCAAACTGGGATGTTTTAAAGCCTAGTTTTTTAAGATATTCTAATCCCTCTGAATGTCTATTTATTCCATTACCTTCGAAGGCCAATATACTAAAAATAAATATATCTAAGGGTCTTGATGCCGCCACTTTAGGGTCAAGCTGTCTTAAGGAACCGGCTGCTGCATTCCTTGGATTAGCGAAGGGCATTTGTCCATTTTCTTCCTGTCTTTGATTTAGTTCCTTAAACTTTTCCTTTGGTATGTAAGCTTCTCCCCTTACTTCTATATCTATTTCTTCATTTAACTTAAGGGGGATAGATTTGATAGTTCGAAGATTGGCTGTGATGTCTTCCCCTATTACTCCATCTCCCCTTGTGGCTCCCCTTATAAATCTACCATCTTCATATGTCAAGGCCACAGAAAGTCCGTCTATTTTAAACTCTACTACATATTCTACATTTTCTCCGATTTCTTTCCTTATACGCCTATCGAAGTCAAAAAGGTCTTTTTCATTATAGGAGTTACCTAAGCTAAGTAAAGGTACTGTATGGGTAACCTGTTCAAACTTAGATATGGCCTCACCTCCAACTCTTTGGGTTGGAGAGTCAGAAGTTATTAATTCTGGAAATTTTTCTTCTAGGTCCATAAGTTCCTTCATAAGCATATCATATTCATAGTCACTTATTTCTGGGTTATCTAGCACATAGTATTTATAATTATGATTATTTATTTTTTCCCTAAGGTCTTCTATTTTATTTTTAGCTTCCTTTTTATTCATAGGATAATCCTCCTTGGTATTTCTTTTAACCTATTATTTCTATGGGTGCATATCCTAATGCAAGTTTTTTGATTCCCTGTTTATCAAAGGCTATTGTAAGCTGGGCCTTATCCCCTTCTCCTACTACTGTTATAACTGTTCCTTGTCCAAATTTTTTATGGGTTACTTTAGTTCCCGGTTTTATTTCAGATGATTTAAGATTATTAGCAAGTTTTTTAGGGGTTTGAGGTATAGGTTTATTTATACCTATTACACTGTTAAAATTGGTCCCATTACTATGTCTACCCATTCCAATATTTATTCTGCCATCTTTCTTTTCTTCCATACCATCAATTAACTCCTCAGGTATTTCAGTTATAAATCTAGATATTGGATTTACATTTGTTCTCCCATATAGGGTACGCATATAGGCATGGGTCATATAAAGCTCCTTTTGGGCTCTAGTTATACCAACATAACATAATCTTCTTTCTTCCTCTAAATTATTTTCATCCATTATGGCTCTAGATGTTGGGAATATACCTTCTTCCATACCAGCTAAGAAAACAACAGGGAACTCAAGGCCCTTTGCACTATGGAGGGTCATAAGGGTTACAGAATTTTCATTTTCCTCTAGGTTATCAATATCCGATGAAAGGGAGATATCTGCTAAAAATTCTTCTAAGGATTTTGTTTCAGATGACATTTCAAATTCCATAGCTACAGATAAAAACTCTTGTAAGTTTTCTATTCTAGTTCTAGCTTCTATGGTTCCCTCTTTTTCTAACATCTTTATATATCCACTTTCATCTAAAACTCCCTTAATTATATCTGTAACAACATAATCCTCTTTTTCTCTTATATATTTAGTAACGATGTCCAAAAACTCTTCAATGCCCGTCTTGACCCTTTTTGATAATCCACTGATTTCATCAACATCTAATAATACTGTGAAGAGTTTTTCTCCTCTTTTATTTGCAATTTCTTGAAGTTTTTCTATAGTCCTATTTCCTATGCCCCTCTTAGGAGTATTTATTACCCTTACTAAACTCACATCATCTAATGGATTTTGTATAACTCTTAGATAGGCCATTATATCCTTAACTTCCATCCTGTCGTAGAACTTTAATCCACCTATAATTTTGTAGGGCATATTGCTTCTTCTAAGGGCATCCTCTATAACACGGGATTGGGCATTGGTTCTATAAAGAACTGCGAAATCTCTATAATCAAATTCCTTATCATATCTCAACTCCCTTATTTTATCTACGATATACCCTGCCTCATCCCTTTCAGTCTGGGCTTTGTAATATCTTATTCTTTCTCCTGTTTCATTGGCTGTCCAAAGTTTCTTTGATTTCCTTTGACTGTTTCCCCTTATTACATTATTTGCAGCATCCAGTATAGTTTTTGTAGAACGATAATTTTGTTCAAGCTTTATTATCTTTGTATTTGGAAAATCCTTCTCAAAGTCCAGTATATTCCTTATATCTGCCCCTCTCCATCCATAGATTGACTGATCATCATCGCCAACAACACAAAGATTTCCATGTCTTTTAGCTAGCAAACTTACTAGTTTATACTGGGCTCTATTTGTATCTTGATACTCGTCTACCATTATGTACTCAAACTTTCTTTGATAATAATCTAATACCTCTGGGTTATTTTCAAGTAGTTCAACGGTTTTCATTATCAAGTCGTCAAAATCTAATGCATTATTGCTCTTCAGTTTTTTCTGATATAAAGTGTATATGTCGGATATTTTTTTAAGTTTAAAATCACTGTAATATAATTTTTCATATTTTTCTGGACCGATTAATTTGTCCTTGGCATCCCCTATAACAGATTGTACATATTTAATTGGATATGATTCATCACTTATATTAAGCTCTTTGAGACAATCTTTAAGTAGTGTTTTTTGATCTGCCGTATCATATATAACAAAGGAATTCGTATATCCTATTTTTTCTATATCTCTCCTTAAAATTCTCACACAGGCAGAGTGAAACGTACTAATCCACATATTTGAGGCTAGTCCACCTATAAGATTTTCAACCCTTTCCCTCATCTCAGCAGCTGCCTTGTTGGTAAAGGTTATTGCTAGAATATTTCCTGGATAAACTCCCTTTTCTTCTATTAAATATCCTATACGATGGGTAAGCACCCTAGTTTTTCCCGATCCTGCTCCTGCAAGCAATAGTAATGGTCCTTCTGTACTTTCTACTGCCATTCTTTGCATATTGTTTAAGGTTGATAAATCCATAATAAACTCCTTTCAAATCTCTATGATTTTATTCTATATTCATCTTATATAATTTTTAATGCCCATGCAAATGTTCGTTCGACTACTTCTGCATTTTTTCTTTCTATAACATTATCTTAGAAGTTATGGATAATATCAAGTTAAGAAAAAATAACAACCCCAGAATTAAGATTGTTATCTAACGAGATACTTTTTTCTATCTTCTACAACAAGAAAGTGTTATTACATATTTATAAAAATATCAAATTTCTCACTTATTACATTTGATCCTAAATTAAAACCGCTAGTTCATATTAAACTAGCGGTTTATTGGAAATTTTAGATATTATTTTAACTTCATTTATTAGGGATTATTTTTACTTTTCTACAGGTGCATCTGTTTGACCATACTGAGACCAAGAACCATCATACACCTTAACATCTTCCCATCCAAGAACTTCAGTTAGTAAAAATGCTGTATGAGCTGCTCTTATTCCTCCAAGACAGTATGTGATTGTTTCTTTTTCTGGATCAAATCCTGCATTTAGTATAAGTTCTTCAGCATCTTCTTTGCTCAAATAAGTTCCATCTTTTTCATTTATAAGATCAGTATATTCTAAGTGAATTGCTCCAGGAATACGTCCTGCATTCCACTCTTTCATCGTTCTATCATCAAAGAACTGAATATCATCATTACCTATATTTTCTACCACATAATCAAAGGTTGCATAGATATCCATATTCATATCCTTAGCAGTATAAGTCGTAGGAGCTAATTCTTTAGCTTCTTTTACAACTTCAAAGTTTGCAGACTTCCATCCTCTTAATCCACCATCAAGCAGTTTTACATCTTCATGTCCAAATACCTTGAACTCCCACCATAATCTAGCTGCCCAAAGATTGTCTGCATCACAATAAATAACTATAGTATCATCATTGTTAATACCATATTCACCTATAATCTTTTCAAAATTCTCCTTTGTTTGTATCATCCATTGGTTTTCATCATCAACTTGAACCAATAATTTGCTTCTATCAACCCATATAGCTCCTGGTACTAATTCTTTAGGTTTTTCAGAATAATCAATAATAACAACTTGGTCTTTAATCTTATTTAATTCTTCCGCAGAAATCAAACTTCCTAGATCAGCAATCTCCTCTTTAGATAGCTCGGGTTGGGTATTTTCTTCTACAGCTACCTCATCCTCAGCTTGAACATTTTGTTCTTCTACTACTTCAGCTTGATTTGTGCATGCAGTTACTGAAAACAATAAGGCTAAACATAATAAAATACTTACAAGTTTTTTCATAATATAATGTCCTCCTCTTATAGTAAATAATAATTTCAAACAGTTATCATTAATAATAACTATTAAACAAATTTAAAATAGAAATAATTATAAAACTGCAGCTTTAGTTAATTTTTTATCAATTTTGCATAAAAAAATATACATTCTATATTTTGGCCTTTAAGTTTAAACTTTTCAGCCAATAAAAACAGGGTGCATGAATATTGCATTTGCCAATTTCCCACAATATTAAAACTATTTTCTTTTCTTTGTCTAAATTTTATCATATAGTGGAATTATTTTCAATAGTTAAATATAATTACTTTATTATTTAATGTAGTTTTGATGCTTATGTCAAATTAAAATAATCCCCCAATTAATGGGGGATTTAGAAAGTTAGATTAAATTTTAACTACTTCATTATGAATAACTTTTTCTCAACAGATTCACTCGACACATAAAACTCTTTGTCACATTTTATCTATTTATGGACCTTGCCATTCTTCTGTAGGTATGACGCTTACCTCTTATTGCTATGGAATAGGCCATGATATTTTCTGGTACTGCTATTCCTGTAAATCCTGCATCTCCTATATGGTGCATATCTGAACCTGCTATTTTACTATTTAAGGCTATTGTCCTAATAGTGTGTTCATCAGCCCCCTCTTGGGAAGTGCCTATTGCTGTCATGGCTAATTTGCCATTACTATGTATAATATCAATTAACTCCTTTACTTGTGTGGTTGTAACTCCTGGAATAGTTCCTGGAGCAGGTAATAGTATAATATCACTTCCTGCCTCTATAAAATCAATAACTGTATCTTTACTTATTATTCCACTTCCACTTTCATTGCCAATACCTGAACCGTGCATTTTACCAGAGGCTATTATTATATCATTTCCTATTTCTTCCCTAATTCTTTTAATGGAATTAATTATATGCTCATTGGTAACTCCTGTTTTAGGATTTCCCGTCAATACAATCATATCTACCCCTTGATTAATGGCTTTCTTTACATTTTTAGGTGTTGCCAATCTTCCCTTTGAAATCTCTATACGTTCTTCTAATGTCTCAGCCTCCATGTCTACAGGTTCTAGATTTATTCCAATAATTCTACCGGTCAGACTTTTTACCTCTTTTATTACATTTTCACCATTACCATCAGGCAAGCCTAAAACTTGGGGATTATCTACATCATACAGGTTTAGAAGAACTATGTCTGCTCCAAATGCACATACTAACTCTACATTACTGACATCTCCATATAAAGGTGGAAATACACCTATCACTTCAGAAACAATAGTTCTTCCTTCCCCTGCCTTTATACTTTGAATAATATCATCCTTTGACATATGTTTTAAATCTGAAGAATCTAAGTCTAAAATTCTTTTTACCATAATAGTCCTCCTTATTGTTTACAGCAGTGAAGCCGCTTCTTTATCAACTATAAGGGTAACATCGGGATGTAATTGTAATACTGATGCTGGTAACTCCGGTGTTATTTTGCCATTAACTGCTTTGTAAATGGCTTCTGACTTTTCTTTGCCCGATGCCAAAAGAATTATCTTTCTTGCATGCATAATTGTTTTTATGCCCATACTTATGGCAAGCTTTGGAACTTCTTCTATTGAATCAAAGAATCTAGAATTTGCTTTTATAGTATCTTCATCTAGCTTGACAAGATGGGTTTTCCCTTCAAATTTTAGATCAGGTTCATTAAATCCTATATGTCCATTTCTTCCTATTCCCAGCACCTGAAGGTCTATCCCCCCTGCTTTCTCTATTCTTTTTTCATATTCTTCACATTCTCTTTCAATATTTTCTGCCATTCCATTAGGTATATTTATATTTTCTTTATTTATATTTACATGATTAAATAGATTTTCCATCATATAGTAATAATAGCTTTCTGGATTTTCTTTTCTTAATCCATAGTATTCATCGAGGTTGAAGGTCTTTACTTGTGCGAAATCTACATCGCCATTATTGTACAATTCCACAATCTCCTCATACATTTTCTTTGGTGTATCTCCCGTTGCCAGACCTATTACACTGTCAGGTTTTAGTATTATCTGACTTACTACTATATTGGCTGCTTTTCTGCTCATTTCATTGTAATCTTTGACTATTAATATATTCATTTTTTGACCTCCCTTTCAGCTACCCTTTAGTGTGAACTACACAATCTATTTGAAGAAATTATAAGATATTGTATACAATATTTCCTTCCACTATGGTGAGATGAACATCGAAGTTCCTATCAAATACAGTTATATCTGCATCCTTCCCTATAGATATACTTCCCTTTATATCATCTATACCTATCACTTTAGCTGGATTGAGAGTTGCAAGCCTTATTACCTCCTGTAGTTTTGTATTGGTATGCTCAATTATATTTTTTACTGCTCTGTTTAATGTAAGTACACTACCGGCTAAAGTGTCATTTTCTAATCTAGCTGAACCATCTTTAACTATAACTTTCTGTCCACCTAATTCATACATTCCATCCTTAATACACCCTGCTCTCATTGAATCTGTAATAAGGATTAGCTTCCCTAGACCCTTAATATCCATAAGCAGTTGAAAAATTGCAGGATGTACATGAATTTTATCAGCAATAAGTTCAGAGGTGATATTACTTCTGAAAATTGCCCCTACTATACCTGGCTCCCTATGATGCATAGGAGTCATTGCATTAAAAATATGGGTTGCATGACTAATGCCATGGGCTATGGCTTTCATTGCCTCTTCATAATTTGCATTTGAATGTCCTATAGAAAGAACTATATCGTGATGTTTTTTTATTTTATCAATGAATGAGTAGCCTTCATCCATTTCTGGTGCTAAAGTGATTATTTTAATAATATCTGTATAGTCCTTTATAAAATCATAGTTTGGTTTTAGGATATATTTTGAATTTTGTGCCCCTTTGTATTTTTCATTTATAAAAGGACCTTCTAAATGGGTACCTAATACTTTTGCCCCATCCATCTCTTTATTTAGAGCCTGTCTTATTGTATCCAGGGCTTTGTATATACTTTCTCTATCCATTGTCATGGTAGTAGGTAAAAATCCAGTAACCCCGGTCTTTGCTATGGTGCTGCTTATGTTTTGTATCGACTCAATAGTACCATCCATTACATCACTACCACCTGCACCATGGATATGAATGTCTATAAATCCAGGTGATATATATTTACCCTTTACATCTATGAACTGTATATTGTCATCTTTTTTTGCTGTATCTAAGTCCAAAATATCTATTATTTTCTTGTTAAATACTAGTACCTTGTCATCTATAATTTTATCCTCCAATATTATTTTTCCATTTACTAATCCTAAGGGTTTACTCATAATATCATCCTTTCTTTTATAAAATGGCATGATAGCTACAAAAGGCCATCATGCCATATCTATCTATTGAGTCTTGCTGGTACTTTTTAATACTTGTTTTTTCATTTCATCGGCTATTATTTCTGCCTTTGTACCTACTACAACTTGTATGTTTCTATTATTAGGTTTTAATACCCCTGAAGCTCCCAATTTCTTTAATTCTGCATCGTCTACAATAGTATTGTCTTTTAATGTCATTCTCAACCTAGTAATGCAGGCATCTATTTCTTCTATATTTTCAGCTCCCCCGAGCTTTTCAATGTAAGCTAGTGCAATGCCATCTAATCCTTTGCTTTCTATTTCACTATCTATAGATCCACCCTCTTCATCTAATCTACCTGGTGTGGGTAAGTCAAGCTTTTTAATTACATATACAAATACTACATAATATATTAATCCAAATACAATCCCCACTGGAATTATTAACCATCCTTTGGTTGCTAAACCCATATTTAAGAAATAGTCAATTGCTCCTGCTGAGAAGGTAAATCCATGTCTAATTCCCAACAAATGAACTACTGCCATAGATAAACCTGTTAGAACAGCGTGGGTTATATATAATACCGGTGCAAGGAACATAAAGATAAACTCTACTGGCTCTGTAATACCTGTTAAGAAAGCTGTAAACCCAACACTTATCATAGCACCAGTTATTGCCTTTCTGTTCTCAGGCTTAGCCATCTTAATCATTGCTAGGGCTGCTGCTGGAAGGGCAAACATGAATATTGGGAAATAGCCTGCCATAAATGAACCAGCTGTTGGATCACCTGCAAAGAATCGACTTAAATCACCAGTTGCTCCTTGATATTCACCAAATACAAACCATATGAAACTATTTATTACATGGTGTAATCCTAGTGGTATTAATATCCTATTTAATAAACCAAATGCAAATACTCCTAAAGCACCTGCTCCTATTATCCACTGGCCTGTGGCGTGTATTCCATTTTGGATAGGCGGCCAAATATAACCAAATATTAGTGCTAATACTATACTTACGCCGGCTGTAATAATAGGTACAAATCTCTTTCCTCCAAAGAATCCAAGCCAATCAGGTAATTTAATATTATGAAATTTATTATACATTATTCCAGCTACAATACCTGATATTATACCTGCAAGTACACTCATATTGATTTCTGGATTTATAGTTACTACTGCACTTGTAAGCACCAGATATCCCACTGCACCTGCCAATCCTGCTGCCCCTGCATTATCAAAGGAAAGCCCCACAGCTACACCTATTGCAAATAATAGGGCTAGGTTAGCAAATATAGCATTTCCAGCCTCCATAATAAATGGAATATTAAATACATCTGAAGCTCCTAATCTAAGTAATAGACCTGCTGCTGGCAATACAGCCACAGGAAGCATTAAAGCTTTCCCCAGTTTTTGAACCTTACCAAATGAACCTCTCATTCTCAAATCCCCCTTAAAATTAATATTGGTAAGAATATATTACTTTCTCTATCCCCCTTTCTTTACAAATATTGTAGATTTTATTTGATTATGATTTGAGCACTATTTCATATTTATATTTATCACTTCTATAAATAGCTTTAGTATATTCTATGACTCTCCCATCCTTCAAATACGTCTTCCTTCTGAATAGCAGTGCCAATGAATTACTTTTTACATTTAATAAACTGCTTTCATAATCATTTATTTTTATTGGCTCTATGGTTTGTTTAGCATATTCTAAATCATATCCATATTTTTCTTTGAATATATTATATAGTGACTTGCCCTCCTTTATGGACTCATGAAAACTTGGGCACATCCCAAAAGGTATCCAAACGATTTCAATTGCTATGGGTTCATTTTCTACTTTTCTAAGTCTTGCTAGTTCTATCACTTGGTCACAATTTTCATCTAAATTTAAATGCTCCATAATTTTCTTTGTTGCTTTTTTAATTTCAAAGGACAATATTTTAGTATCGGATTTTAAACCCTTTTCTTCCATTTGTTCAGTAAATCCCTTTAGTTTGGAAAGTTGTTGCTTCATCTTGGGCTCTGCAACAAATGTCCCTTTCCCTTGTTCTCTATATAATAGTCCCTCGTTGACTAAGTCCATTATTGCCTTCCTTGCCGTCATTCTGCTAATACCCTGTAGTTCACATAATTCCCTTTCAGGAGGTACAGGGTCTCCAGGCTTTAGTTCTTCATTTTCAATCATTTCTTGTATAATTTCTTTTAATTGATAATATAAAGGTAAGGGATTTTGTTTTGATACCTTTTTCAATAGAATCACTCCATACTTTATGCTTATTTTCTTTTATTCTTAAGTTTCATTATTACACTATTTGGTGATGTAACTGATCCTTCCATTTTTACTATTCTATCCACTTTAGACATATTTGTTATAACTACTGGTGTTATTATGGGCTTCCCATTTCCCTTTAGGTAATCTAAATCAACTTCCACTAATTTATCCCCTGCTTTTACAATATCACCATTGTCAACAAAGGTTTTGAAGCCTTTCCCTTCAAGCTCTACTGTATCTATACCTATGTGAATAAGGATTTGTAGCCCTCCATCAGTTTCTATACCTATGGCATGTTTAGTAGGAAATACCTGAACTATCTTTCCATCACAAGGTGAATTTACTATACCTTCCCTTGGCTGTATGGCTATTCCATCTCCCACCATTTTTTGAGAAAAAACTTCATCGGGTACATCTTCAATACTAACTATTAGGCCACTCATAGGTGATAGTATTTCTATATATTTTTTTCTTTTAAATAGTTTTAACATAGTATTTCCTCCACGTTATCCTTCCTTTTCTTCATTAGAATAATTCCCTTGTTATTATTCCGTTATTTTCCTCTAAAAATCTTTTAGCTTCATCTATTTCAATACCTTTATTTATCATTATGATAGCTAATTTAGCATCATAATCACATTTTTTTAGTACGTCCTGTACAATTTCTATATCTACACCAGTGGCCAAATGGACAATTGATTCTACCCTTTTTCTAAGCTTTTGGTTTATTGGTCTAACATTTACCATCAGATTGCTATATACCTTCCCCATTTTAATCATGGAAGCTGTACTCAACATATTTAGAACCATTTTTTGAGCTGTTCCTGCTTTCATCCTTGTAGAACCCATAATTACTTCAGGCCCTACATCCACACAAATACAAATATCACATAGATTTTTCAGTTCTCCATCGGGATTACAAATCAAGCCTATTGTCTTAGCGCCCTTTTCCTTAGCATAACTTACAGCACTTTTTACATAAGGTGTATTACCACTGGCAGTTATGCCTACCACTACATCTTTATTACTTATCCCTTTTTCCATCATATCCTTGATAGCCAAATCTTCATCATCTTCAGTATGTTCTAGCCACCCAGCTATGGCCTTTTCTCCACCTGAAATAATGCCCTGTACTAATGAATCATTTACTCCATAGGTTGGTGGACACTCCGATGCATCTAATATTCCGATTTTGCCACTGGTCCCACTTCCTATGTAAAAAAGCCTACCTCCATTTTTAAAACTATCTGCAATACAATCTACAGCTTTTGCAATACATACCTTTTCTTTTTCTACTGCATATGCCACACTTTTATCTTCATCATTTATTTTTTCTATTATTCCAACAGTAGGAAGTGTATCAATATCCAATGTGTTTCTATTCCTTCCTTTTACAATTATTTCTTTCAAGATTGATCACCTTTCTTGAGGTTATTGTATTGTTGTAATAATGTTATGTTGTATATACCAATTTCTATACTATAATTATAAATTTCATTTATTATATTGTCAAATATTTATTATGAATTTTTTTGTAATTTTCAATACAAGTTCTTTTCCATTAATTAAGGTATATATTTTAGAATGTCTATTTTTTCTTAATTCTTTAGTTATTTACTTCATTATTTTTTCAGAACAAAGGCGTCTTACAACGCTTTGTTAGTTCGTAGTTCTTAGTTCGTAGTTAGTACTTATAGGTCGGTAAAAGCAATAAAAAACTAATTTTTTACTGGTAATGATTTGTAATTTATTGTATGTCTTAAATTTATTTGAATTGCTAACTATAATTTTTTGCGAAAAAGGTCTGAATTCCTAGACAAAAACAAAAAGCTGAGGTTTTTGCCCCGGCATTTATAATAGGTCATTTATCATATCAATTATTTTTCTAGCAATAGATAAGCATTCTTCAGCATCTTCCTTTGAAACATTCAGAGGATCTTCAGCTGGATATCTAGTTTCTATGTAAAAAGCATTTACATATGCACAATCCTTAAAATAATCTTTAAATCCATTATCAAATTTACTTGCTTTTTTACATAGTTTTACTAAGTTATGTCCATCTTGAAGAAATCCAGTTTTAAATATTAAATATCCTTTTATATGTTTTTCTATTGCCTGCTGACAATGAAAACAAACTAACCCAAAATCTCCATCATGTTCAAATAATATATTTGCTCCCTTTAAATCCTTCTCAGCCATTTCTAGCCATTCCTTATACCTTTTTGTATCTACCAATAACACTTCCCCCTGTCCTAAATATTATGTTTGCAAAGGTAGATGGATCATCTTTATACCTTTCCCACTCTTCTTTTGTATAAATAACTATATCTACATCACTATCGTATTCTATTTCAAGTAAAATTTTCTCAACTAATTTTCTCTTATTATGAGTATTTATTATTATGCATAAATCAATATCACTTCTTTTATTAATCAGTCCCTTTGCATAGGAACCAAAAATGAAAATGTCTAAGGGATTAAACTTATTGATAATTTGTGATACAATACTATCTATTTCTTTCGTTAGAATCATTATTAGAATCCTTTCATTAAGTTGGTATCAGTTTACGTCTATTAACATTATTATACCATCTCTGACTACTTTTAACATTATATTTATTCTGAATCAAAGGGGTATAACACACTGAGTTTTTCCTTACTAAAAACCCCACTGACAAATATAAAGTATTCTGGCAAATTTTCCTTTGCCCATAGTATTTCATCACCTAATATATTTTTACATATAGATGCCACATCAAAACCTAATGACTCTAAAGACAATTGCATTTTGTCAGGATGAATGCAGGGTTTTTCTTCTTCTCTAGTACACTCATTGCAAACTATACATCTTCCTGGAAATAGAACAAGTACATCTTCATTTTCTTTTGTGAAAATTCTTAGCTTCTTATCTAAAGCCCTTCGAGCAGCTTTATAAATTTCATTTGATACGTATTCTAAATCATTATCTTCTATTAAATTTTTAAAATTATCTCCTAGACTATTTATATATAGCTTACTTCCAATAATATTTACATACCGATAACTATCAATTAACTTTGAAGTGTCAAAGTCATATGGAGGACATCCCCAAATCTTACCATATTCTTGACACTTTTTACAATACTCTATGAAAACCTCAGGTTCAAAATATTTCTTTATTTCTTCTACATTTCTTTCTTCGATATTATGACTGAATTTCATCTCATCTTTCATATATACACACCCTTTTTATAGAACTTAGATATCTTTGTTTTTAATTCATTTTTTATACAATATGTATTTTAAATCTCTTTACTATTTTATCATAATATTTTAAATTTTTTCAAAAAACAGAGAAGGTCATCTCCCTTTAAGATGACCTTTACACTATTAGAATTTATTATACTAGTTTTTTTACTTCCTCTAATGCCTTTTCATAATTAGGCTCATTAGTAACTTCTTCTACATATTCCACATATCTAACTACATTCTCTTTATCTACTACAACTACTCCCCTTGATAATAATCTAAGCTCATCAATAACAAAGCCATATTTTTCTCCAAAATCTAAATCCTTGTGATCAGAAACTACTTCGATATTTTCTATACCTTCAGCTCCACAAAATCTCTTTTGGGCAAAGGGCAAGTCAACAGTTATAGTAATTATTTCTACATCTTCACTTAGATTAGTGGCTTCTTTATTGAAAAATGATGTCTGTAATGAGCAAACTGGAGTATCTATAGAAGGTGCAACACTTATAACCTTTATTTTTCCTTCTGTATCTCTATAGAAATCAAAATCCGATAGGTCTTGTTTAACAGCCTTGAAATTTTTAGCTTTATCTCCTACTTTTACTTCTTCGCCCCTTAATGTAATAGGATTTCCTCCAAATTTTGCTACGTCCTTTCTCATAATAATACCTCCCTAATAATTATATCTTTGTTTATTTAATTTCTTTACTCAAATTATTATTACCCATATGACAATTTATTTAACAAATTTTTGTAAAAGTTAATACAAAAATCCCTAATACCATGTGAGGAGGTATCAATTTAATAGTTATTACTAAGTAAAATGGAATGGACAATTTCATCATCTATTCTTTCATTAAAAATGTAGGGAAATAGTAATCAGGTGGAGGAATTGGTATCCCCCTTGAATAAGTATACGTAGGTATCTTAAGTCCTTCTTTTGTTACATATACCTTCAAAAATCCAATATTGTATGCTGAATTATCATTTTGAAAAGGAAAATTACTTGCAGATTTAATTCCCTTTGGCAGCTTATATATATCGTAATCGTTCCTCCATAGAGGATAATCTCCAATAGACTTTTTGTCATCCCAGAATCTTATAAAGTAAAACTCATCTTCAAGTTCTACATTTTCTAAATTTTCTTTTGTTGATATTAGCTTACCATTTATGTCATATATATAGATAGTACTGTCCTTTAAACAATAAAATTCATTATCAACTCTTTTAATCCTTTCAAATTCTTGAGGTATTATAACTTCCTCATCTAAAGTCATTATTCCATATCTCAAATTATCAAAATCTTCTTCTATTTGTAACAGTCCATATTCATCGGTATATTTTTCAATATGGATTTTTGCAAATCTTATCAATTTGTCCTCATATATTTTCAGCATTTTATATTCTGGACTAACTATTACATTTCCTCCTTTATCTATTATTCCAAATACTGCCCCACTTAATCCTTGAGAAGTGCTTCTTGATGTAAATTCTCCATCACCAAGAAAAACTGCAATCCCATCGTGGATACTTGTTATGTCCTTAAAGTCTTTAATAGTGGTTTTATTGAAATTTTTATCTATAAAGGTATATCTATTATTTTCTAGATTTACTACAGCATAATTACCTCTAAAAGGATAAATATTTTTATACTCTAACGCCTCTAGAAGCACATTTCCTTTCATATCCATTATCCCTGAATTTGAAAGGGTTTTATATTCCCTGCCATCTTCACCAGTGACAAGGATTTCTTTTTTAAAATACACAAACTCTCCGTCTACATAATAAACTTCTACATCTTTACTTAAGGTTAATATTTTTTCACTATTATAATCATGGAGATAATATATATAAGAATTATTATCATCCCTTACATATAAATAATCATTATCCAATAGTTTTAATTTATCATATTCTCCTTCAAAGAGTTTTTCTCCTTTAGAATTAAAAATAGCATAGTATGAAATCCTAGAATCATTTATATTCATATAGGTTGTAATTCGTATATAGTTTTTTTCCTCACTCATATAGGAGTATTCATCTAAGGGTATATTTAGCTTTTGGATTATTTCTCCATTGTCATCTATTATGTAATATTCCTTATCTTTGATTACAAATATTACTCCCTCATATTTTTCAGGTATTAATATTTTATCGTATTCTGGATTTACTGTTATAACTCCATCAGAAGTAACTAATCCATATTTAATCTTATCTTGAACTATTTTATATACTCTCTGTTGAAAATCAGAATTGACCTTCCCATATTCAAACAGAAAATCAACACCTAATCTTTTCAATTCTTTAACTGCTACAAAGGAGTATCCTCCCATGTTATAGGACTTTACTTCTTTATCATCTATAGAAATTTTCACATCACTTTTGTATATTGGACCTGAAGCTGAGATTATTTTAGATATATCTTCAATAGTTTCTTTATTGAATTGATCTTCATATTCGTCTTCACTACCTATAATAGGTGTTTTAAAAGGGCTTTTTAACCTTTTAAAACTTGTCTGTCTTTTTTCTGGATCCCATTTCATTGAGTAGCCTAAAGTTTTTAGATTCTCTACACATATAAATTTTTCATTTAGTACATCATTTCCAATGGTTAGTTTATATGTATCTATCTCAAAATGATTTATACCGTTATTATATAAAATCTTTTCACCAGTTTTTTCATAGTATCCTATGATTTCTGATGAAGCTCCTGCCCATACAAATGTACATAAAAATATTAGAATACTATTTACAAACATTAATTTTTTATACTTCATATATTTACCTCCCTCCTACTTTATTTTATCAGTATTTCAAAATATATTTTCTTAATGTTATCTTAAATACGATATTTAACTAAAAACAAAAAAGTCCCCTGAGTTAGGGGATAGATTATGAAGTTAATATTTAAATATTCTATTTTCTAGCTGAGTACATGGCCCATCTTCCTATGTCTTCAAATCCTATTCTCTTATATATTCTACCTGCATCAGGATTATCATAAAAAAGACATAACTTACGTCCTTCATCTAATACTTCTTTACATAATGCTATCAAGCACTTTGTAGCTAACCCTTGCTTTCTATAGTCAGGATGGGTACACACTCCTACTACCATAGCTGACTCAGAATTTTCTGCTGATGTCGATGCACATGCTACTGCCATACCATCTCTTCTAATAAAGTAGGTTCTTCCCGAATTAGTTTTAAGAGTTTCTAAAAATATTTCCCTTGCAGATGGATCAGGATCAAATTCTTCAATTACTTCCCTTAATCCAACTATTAAATCTACATCATCTTCAGTAGCCTTTTGAGTTTCACTCAAGTCTACATCTATATTTAAATTTTTTTGCCTTTTTAACTCTGAAAAATATTGACTTCTCTTTTTACCAAATTCAAGCTCATTTTCAAACATTTGAACTATATCCCTTTTTCCAGATAAAACTTGAAAATTATCATTAGACCTTATAATATTGGCAAATTCACTAGCATTAAATTCTCCTTTGGAATATGGTATATAATGATTTCTATATCTAAGTAATACTCCCTTTATATTGTCTGTTTCATCAAATTCTGCCCATAGATCTTGAATCCCACTGTCATATCCAAAATTTTCAATATCTCCTATTATAAATAAGTTAAAGGAGCTTTCTTCCTTGAGATATTCCATTACCTTTGAATTATCACTTTTAGTTAGCTTTCTAATCATTTTCCATACCTCCATTCCCAATAATCATATATAATTGTAATGATATTACTAAATGGCCAAAGATATGTCAATGATTTTATAGCACTTCAATAATATTGGTCTATAATTTAAATCTATATCCAACCCCCCATAAGGTTTCAATATATTTAGGATTTGAAGAGTCTGGCTCTATCTTTTCCCGTATTTTTCTAATATGAACAGTTATGGTTGATAAATCTCCTAGAGAATCTAATCCCCATATTCTTTCAAAAATCTCTTGTTTGCTAAAAACACGATTTGGGTTACTAGCCAGTAAATATAAAATGTCGTACTCCTTCGATGCCAGTATAATCTCCTTTTCATTTATATATACTCTTCTTGAATAATTATCTATATATAGTCCATTGATTTCTATTATATGTTGATAATCCTTTTGCTTCTTTGTTAAACGGTCGTATCTTTTAATATGGGATTTAACCCTTGCAACTAATTCATTGGGGCTAAAGGGCTTAGTTATGTAATCGTCAGCCCCTAATCCAAGTCCTCTTATTTTATCTATGCTTTCATCCTTGGCAGTTACCATAAGTATAGGTATATCTATTTCATCCCTTAATGTCCTGCAAATATGAAATCCATCTACTTCTGGAAGCATTAGGTCCAATATAATTAAGTCAAAGTTTTCCTTCATTGCCCTTTCCATTCCACTTAATCCAGAATGCTCTATCTTTACTTCAAATCCATTTATCTCTAAATAATCCTTTTCCAATTCAGCAATACTGATATCATCCTCAATAATTAGTACCCTTTTCATGTACTATCTCTCCTTCTTTACACTATCCAATGTAAAGTAAATATTTGTTCCTTCCTTTTCAACACTTTCTACCCACATTTTTCCACCGTGTTTTTCAATTATTTGTTTTGATATTGCAAGTCCAAGGCCACTTCCAACTATGTTTGTATTTCTAGATTTATCAGCTCTATAAAACCTATCAAATATAAAGGGTAAATGTCTTTCATTAATACCCTTTCCATTATCTTTAAACTGAACCTTAACTTTGTCTTCGAATTTTGTTACATTGATCTCCACTTCTAGCTTTTCATCTTTTCTATATTTAATAGAATTTTCAACTATATTTAAAACTACACGTTTTAGTTTCTGTAAATCAGCCTTTATATAAATTGGTTCATAGTTATAATTTAAACTAATGTTTCCACCAATTTTTTCCAAGTTGAAACTTAAATCATCCACACTGAATTTTAAAAACTCTATCAAATCAATTATCTGGTAGTTAAACTCTTCCTTTTCAAGGTCTAATCTCGAAAACATGAATAATTCATTAATTAAAATTTCCATATCTTCTGCCTTCTTATAGATAGTATTTATATATTTGTCCATTTTTTCTGGAGTATCGGCAATACCATCCTTTATACCTTCTATATACCCCTTTATAGACATAATAGGGGTTTTTAAGTCATGGGATATACTTGATATGAGTACCTTTCTATTTTCTTCATATTTTTTTTGCATTTCTAAAGAATTTTTTAGTTTCAATCTCATTTCATCAAAGGCTTCACTTAAATCTCCAATTTCATCACTTATATGTTTCTTAACTTCATAATCTAAATTTCCATTTTTAATCTCTTCAGTGGCTTTTTCTAGTTTTTGTATTGATTTTCTTATATCTTTGTAGATAACTATAGTTATTGTAATTGTTGTTAAAATTAGTATTACTATAGTTATTGTAGTGAAAATATTTCTAATCTTATTAAACTCTGTTTTAATTAAATCCATATTAGTTATTATGAACAGGGAAGCCTCAGACCCATCCTCTAGATAAAAATCGTTTTGAAAATTTATTATATATCCATCTTCAGGCTTTACATTATTATCATGTTTAAACTCTTCTTTAAAACTAGGGAGGGTGTTAGTATCCACAATTTTTTTTAAATCATCGGAAATATATATTATTTCTTCATTTTTTCTCATAACTAAACCAGAATAATTATCTATAAGTTCTTTATCAAGTTCTTTTATTTCATCTATATCTAATAACAAATCACTTTCATTGTCTATCAATATTGAATTAATCTCTCTATTTACTTTATAACTTTCTAAAAAGCTACTTTCTATTATTTTATTAGGTGGAAATATCCTATTTCCATGGGAGTCATTAAATATAACATAGTTAAATGTAAAGCTTACCAGAACTATTAATATAATTGGAATTATAGTCATTGCTACATATGAAAGTAATAGTCTAAATTTAATGGACATTATTTACCTCCAAAGCATAGGGGTTAATTGAAAATTAACCCCTATATTTAAATTTTATTCATCTTCACTGACTATCTTAATATCACTATCTTCGTTTATATATTCCTGTCCCTTTACTACCAATTGGTCTCCTTTATTTAACCCATTTAAAATTTCTACATATCCATCTTTTGTAATTCCCTTTTCGATGACTATCCTCTGAGGTTTATTATCTTTAATGATATAAACATAATTTTCATTTCCCTCAGTTAATATGGATTTTTTAGGTATCAATACCCTATTTTCTAATTTTTCGATTTCAAAATCTACCTCAGCATACATTCCTGGTTTTAATATATAGTTAGGATTTTCAACCTCAACTTCAACTAAATAAATATTACTAATATTAATTACAACAGGACTAATAGTTTTAATATTTACAACATAATCATTTGATAAAATATTAATTCTTGTCTCATCCCCAACGGATATTTTATTTATTATATCTTCAGATACATTTGTCTTCACAATGATTGGATCTAAGTTTACTATAACAAAGTCCACCCCTGTAGTCATCTCTCCTACTTCAATATTTCTTTCAGATACAATCCCATCTAAGGGACTTTTTATTATTGTATCATTATAGTTGGAATTTAAAGTGATTAAATTTGATTCTAAGTCCTTTTTTGCTTGGTCATAGTTTAATTTTGCCATGTCAAAGGAATTTTGAGCATTGTCAAAGCCATCTTTAGATATGGCACCTGATTCATAAAGTGATTTCATATTATTATAGTTTTCAAGTGCATCTTCATAGGCTATCCTTGCATCCTCTAGGCTTTTTTCCAGTTTACTCTTTTGTAGATCTATATTATTCAGTAGATCACTATTGTCTAAGGTAAATAATACATCATTCTTTTTAACTATATCCCCTATATCAAAATTAATACTTTCTACTTCACCATTAGTATTACTTGATATATTTACTTCTGCATTAGGATATAACTTTCCTGCCGAACTATAGTCCCTAGTTATGGTTTGAGTTTCTATATCCATAACCTCTACTGCTATACTATTGTCCAGCTCTTGTTTTCCATCTGGCATTTTTTCTTGAGCCCTTGAGCAACCAGCTAATACAACTGAACCTATAATCAAGCCTAAAAATAGCAATTTCTTAATTCTCATTTCTGTACACTCCTTCATTTATTCTTCTATCTTTTAGTAATGGAACTCTTTTCTTAAACCATATTTTAAACTCCTCAGAAAGAGAATATATTATTGGTATTATCAATAGAGTTAACACAGTTGATGCCACTAACCCGAAAATAAGGGCAAATCCCATTTGGGCATAGTCTGGATCTTCCAGAGCCAAAGGCAATATACCTCCTATTGTAGTTATTGAGGTTGCTAAAACAGGTAAAAATCTTGTCTTTCCTGCCTCCTTTATGGCTTCTAGTAGTCCATAATCTTTTTTCCTTAGATAATTTGTATAGTCTACAAGCACAATAGCATCATTTACTGCTATACCTACTAGGGATACTATACCCATGAAGGATAATAAACCAAAATTATTATTTGTAATAATTAATCCTAGAATTGCACCAATAATAGCCAGTGGAAGGGAGAATAATATAACTAATGGTTGTGATAATGAATTAAATTGTATTGATAATATTATATAAACCAATAGTATAGCTAGTATCATATTGATGAACATATCTGTAAAGGATTCATTTATTTGTTTAGCATCCCCACCATAGGATACCTCTATATCCTTTGGAAGGTTATAACTACTAATCTTGGTTCTAAACTGATTTAGTATCATATTAGAGTTTGAGCTTCCGTCCATCTCACTTTCTATCTTCACAATTCTCTTAAGGTCATCATGTTCTATAGAATTATACCCTTTAGTTTCTACTAAAGATGCCACCCTTGAAAAAGCAATTTTTTCTCCTGTATTAGAAGTAAAATATATTTTATTAAAATCATCTATGGTTGTTATTTCTTCATCACTTGTTCTAATAATTATATCAATCTCGTCTTGATTTTCTTTAAACTGTGATACCTCTACTCCTTGAATAGCGTTTCTTATTTCTTGACCTATTGATAGAGGACTTAGTCCCAACAAACTAGCTTGAGTTTTATCTATATCTACCTGTATTTCCTTCGATCCATCTCCTATACTTGTGCTCACTTCTGCTGTACCTGGTATTCCTGCTAAAATATCTTTAAAATCATTGGCTACTTCCTCTAAAAGGTCTAAATTTTCTCCTTTTAATTCTATACTAATTGGTTTATCAGAACCAGGTCCCATAGATGACTGCCCAACGGTTATATCGGCTCCTGCAATATTCTTTACTTCTTTTCTTAGGCTTGCTACTATTTCTATACTACTTCTTTCCCTCTCTTCCATTTCAACTAAATCTATAGATATTTTTGCTGTATTAGGATTATCTCCACCGGATTGAATTGCATTTCCAGTATTACCTATCTTACTTACAAAACTTTCTATCTCTGGATAAGCAAATAATATCTCTTCTACTTCACTTACTACGCTAGATGTATCATCTAGTAAATACCCCGATGGTGTCTCTACATCTATTGTAATACTAGTACTATCACTGGTAGGGAATAGTTCTATTTTTAAAATTCCTAAAGGAATTGTCAATAGACTGGCAAAAAATATTGCCATGGCCACTATTACAACGGTGATTCTTCTTACTTTACTTTTCAGCACTTTATCCATTATGTTAATATAATGCTTTATTATCTTTAAATCTCCATGATTTGAATTAGATAATTTAAATTCTTTTATTGCCATTCCACCACTAAAGGCTATGGCTCCTATCCATGATAATACCCCGAATTTTCCATCCTGCATAAATGCAAATAGTGAAAGTACAAACACAAATATTATTGATAGAATTTTTCTTAAGAATACTAGCTTACTATTAGTATTCTTAGCCTTTGCCTTATACTTACTTAAATATCTCGAACATAAAGCTGGCGTTATGACAAGGGATATAAGGAAGGATGCACCTATTGCAAACATTACAGTTATTGGAATTGTTTTTAAAAACTCTCCCATCATTCCAGAGGTTATAGCCATAGGTAAGAAGGCCGATATAGTTGTAAGTGTAGCTGCAAATACAGCAGGTGCAACTTGATTAGTAGCAACCTTCGATGCACTGGTAACGTCTAATCCTTCATCTCGAATTCTATCTATGTTTTCCATAATTACAATGGCATTATCAACTAACATTCCCAAGGCAAGTATTAATGCCACTAGCGACATAGTATTTAAAGTTATTCCACTATATTCCATCAAAATAAAACTAGACAGTAATGATAGAGGAATAACAAATGCCACAATTATTGATTCTCTAAAGCCGATAAATAAAAATAGAACTACAATAACTATTAATAATCCTGATATAGCATTATTTACTACATCATTTAATTTTTCATTAACTTCAACTGCCTCATCCCCTGTAATAGCTACGAATACATCCTCAGGATATAGTGAGCCTTTACCGGTTTCTATTAATTCTTTTATCTCATTACTTAAACCAACTATGTCTGCATCGGTGTCCTTCATTACAGATAAGGTTATGGTCATAGTTGCCGACTTCCCATTTGATAAGCTTGTATCATATATTTGGGAATAGGATGTGGCATCGGATGATGTGTCCTCTATATATGCAATATCCTTTAAATATATAGGAAGTCCATCCTTTACTGTAACAACTATTTCCTCCATTTCTTCAATTTCTTCAAACTCTGCCACTGTTCTAACATTAAATTGCATATCGTCTAATTCAATATCTCCACCGGGAGCATTAATATTAGAATATTGTATTGCACTTTTTATATTATCTATAGAAAGGTCGTATGTAGCCAATTTAGCTGTATCTACATATATATTTATCTCTCTATCTAATCCCCCTACTAGGGTAACTTCACTTATGCCATTTAATTTTTCAATCTCATCTTGTATATCTTCAGCTATATTTTTTAATCTTATTAGATCGTAATCTCCACTTATATTTAAAGTAATAATTGGTTTATCACTGGTTTCAAAACCCCTAATAATCGGTGAACTACTGTCCTCCGGCAAATTATTTTGAATCTCAGATACACTATTTCTTATTTCATCAATCTTTTCATCTATATCTGTACCCACTTCAAATTCAACCATTACACTTGAAATACCATTGCTAGATGTTGATGTAATAGATTCTACATCATCCAACTCTTTGAGTTTAGCTTCTATTTCATCTGTAATTAAATTCTCAATTTCCTCAGGAGCTGCCCCAATATAGGAAGTAGTTACCATACCTACGGGAAATACTATCTCAGGCATTTCTTCTCTAGGTAAGGAAATATATGATTGAAATCCTAAAAGCACTATTGCCGCAATTATTAGATATACAACCCTATATCTTTCAATAAAGAAGTTTGAAATTTTACCTAATATATTCATTTTCTCCTTTTGCAAAATATTCACCGTCCTTTCAATTTCATATTCCTATGGTAACTTATAGAAATAAACTAATTAAAAACTAATTATTAATTATTTATTAATTAAATATAAATAGTTTATTAAAGGTCTATATCAGCAAAGGCATGTGACGATGAATTGTTAGTTCTTAATTTTAAGGTCAATCTTTTAATTGAAAAATCAAAACCACTATTTTACTGGTAATGATTTATAATTCCCTGTATTATTTGAATTCACAATATTCAACATATATAATTTTTTTGTAAAAAAGGTTTTAGTTTCTTGGCAATAAAAAAAGGAGAAATCTTCTCCTCCAAAAATTTTAGAATATTATTTACTTTTTTCTATAAGGTATTTCCAATATTTCATAGGCATATTACTCCTTTGTAGTTTTGGATTTATTCTATTCTTTATAGCTATACTATTGAAATACTCTTTCCAAAGCTGTTGATACTTAATCTCACTTTCTTCGTATATAATTTCTTCCTTTATATCAATATCCCTTATTATCCATTCTTTAGTATTATATACTGCTCCTAGTCCCCTTTTCACATCGTGGATTATCCAGTTTTGATCAGCAAATCTATTGGCAAAATGTGGAGCCACAAGACCTATAACATTATATTCTGGCTCAATTGGAGCATAATATATATTACCTTGTATCTCCCTAAATCGAATAAGTCCTAATAATAAATGTCGTTCTCTACTTACCTTCTGCTTTATTTTATGAATCCTTAAAACCCTTTCATCGGATAGATTAAGATCTACGTCTTTACCAATTTTCCAACCTAGTCTTAAATATTCGTATATCCATTTCCCTGCATCGGTAAATTCCGAAAGATATGTATAAAATACATTTTTTAGGGCAATATTTGATATCTTATCCTTTATGGCTTTGTATACTTTTTTTGCTTTTTCCTCATCTGTATTGATTATTATTTTATTTATCAATAGACTTTCTTGGAAATCCTCTTCAAAAAGTATTTTATTTGGTCTTTCTTTCCTATAATAGGCTTCATAGATTGCTGTAAGCAATCCATCAAAGCTACCATCGTAAATGTAAAATAACATTATATCTCACCCGTTATAACTGAAATATTATCTTCCACAGGAAGTAAATTAGGATATATTGAAAAAATAGAAAGTTGCTCTCCTTGGTTTGAACTATTCTTCTTATAGGTATCTAAAATTAGTTTTTCCTTTATTTTCTTTTGATTTAAGCTTCTTTCCCCGTAATACTTTCCCTTACAGGTTATGAAATACTTGGCTCTTTTTAAAACTATACCCATTTTCTTTAGATTATCAAAGCTTAGATTGCTAAATCTTCTAGCCCTAACAATTCTCTTAGCCGATTTAACTCCAATTCCAGGAACCCTAAGGAGCATTTCATAATCGGCCCTATTTATCTCCACAGGAAATAGGTGTATATTCCTTATGGCCCAATTACATTTTGGATCTAGACTTTCATCAAAATTTTGATTTCCACTATCTAAGAGCTCATTAGCTGAAAAGCCATAGAATCTAAGAAGCCAATCGGCTTGATAAAGTCTATGTTCCCTTAAAATTGGAGGAGCTGAAATGGCTGGTAATTTAGGGTTATTTGATACTGGCACATAGGCTGAATAATATACCCTTTTAAGTCTAAATTGTTTATATAGTGATTCAGAAAGCTTTAAGATATTAAGGTCACTGTCAGCAGTAGCTCCCACAATAAGCTGGGTAGATTGTCCTGCGGAAACAAATTTAGGTGTATTTTTAAACTTTGTCTTCTCTTCCTTTCTCTCATCTATTTTAGATTTGATAAGTCCCATAGGTCTAATTATTGACTCCCGCTTTTTTTGTGGTGCAAGGAGTTTGAGTCCCCTAGTAGATGGTAGCTCAATATTTACACTCATCCTATCTGCATACTCTCCAGCCCTTTCTATCAATATGGGATCTGCTCCAGGTATTGCTTTAAGATGGATATATCCATTAAATTTCTCTTCTTCCCTAAGTTTTTTTACGGTCTTAAGTAAAAGCTCCATTGTATAATTAGGACTTTTGTAAATGGCTGAACTTAAAAACAATCCTTCTATGTAATTTCTTTTATAGAAATTAATTGTGAGCTTTACTACTTCCTCTGAAGTAAAGGCTGCCCTTGGCAGGTCATTTGATGCTCTATTTACACAAAAGGCACAATCATATATGCAGTAGTTAGTAAAGAGTATTTTAAAGAGAGAAATACACCTTCCATCATCTGACCAACTATGACATATACCACTTATATGGGCATTTCCTACTCCTCCCTTTATATTTTTTCTTTTACTACCACTTGATGAGCAGGATACATCATATTTAGCTGCATCAGAAAGTATTTTGAGCTTTTCTTTAAGGTCCATAGAATCACATCCCCAAAACATATGTTCGTATATTTATTTTACCATATTTTTATGTTTTTTAGCAAAGTTTTATATAAAATCTTAAGTCATAATTGTCACATGATTTATATAAAGTAAGGTATTATGATATATATTATTTATGACTATAGCCCTATTTTTTTTTATTTTAAAAAGAAGGTAATTGTGTTTTTTTATCGAATAAATAAAAAGTTGAAATACTATTTAAACATACAACTATTTAAATTTGACATCAAAGGGTGAACATATTATGTTAAAGATTACTTTATTGGAAATGCTTTTAAGAACTATTCCCGAAGGGATAATTATTGCCTTTGCAATATGTGTTTTTTCTAATGAAATAATAAACAGAAAAAAAATTATCATATCGGGTTTAATATTTGGAATATGCATATACTTTATAAGACTATTACCAATAAGCTTTGGAGTGCATAGCATTTTATTAATAATGATATATATTCTTATTTCAACTTATTATAATAATATAAAAATATTAAAAACTATATCTTCTAGCATTTTATCTATAATCATATTATCGTTCTTTGAATTAGTTAATTTTTATATGTTAGTAGATATATTTAACATTCCTATCAATGTATTTTTAACGAGTCCAATAAAAAAGACTATAGCTGGATATCCATCTTTACTATTATTTTTTATAGTAATATTCTTATCTTATAAATTTAAATATAAAGATTCAAAAGGAATGAAAATAAATGGTTAGAATTGAGGATATTTCAAACAGAATAGCTGATAAAATTTCTATGATTTTAAAAACCGATGAAGACCATAGGGAGATCCTTGCTTATGGTGCCTTTTCTCTTTTACAAACACTATGGTCAATATTTTTAGTAATAGTTTTTGGTATTGTATTTAATGTCCTCTTTGAAGCTTTTATTATATCTTTTTCAGGTGTAATTCTTAGAAAATACTCAGGAGGTGCCCATGCCACATCTCCAAATAGATGTGCAGTAATAGGTGCTATCATACCTGTAGTCTTTGGATTAGTAATCAATAGGTATCTATTAAATCTAGGTATAGTATTTTCTTTAGTCATTGTAAGTATTTCCTTTGTAGTATCTTACTATCTAATAAATACTTTAGCCCCTGTGGATACCCCAAATAAACCTATTGTAAAGGAAAAAACTAGATTAAGACTAAAAAGATCATCTTTAAAAACAGTATATATTTATGTAGTAATTATTTTATTTTTAAATTATTTATATCTACAAATACATAATATTTATTTATTAAAGGCTATATTATCCATATCCTTTGGAATGCTTTGGCAATCCATTACCTTAACAAGGTTTGGTCATTATCTAATAAATTTATTAGATAATTTATTAGATAAAATTTATATTAGGGGGTGAAAATATGAAAAGAAGATTATTCATACTTATGGCTGGCTTTGGAGCTACAGTACTTACATTTTTAGCTACAGCAACCTCAGCTTCAGCATGTGTTTGGGGTACTTATCAACCTGTGGAGCCAAAGGCCCTTAGGGAAGAGTAAAGCAAGGAGATCTATATCGATCTCCTTTAAAAAATTATTCAGGAATAGGTGTTGTATATGTATACTCATCAAAATAATAGAAATGAAAGAATTCATGAAATAGTTTCAATCGTAAAGCTCATCTCCTTATTATTTTCTGCAATAATAGTATTTAATAGTGATTTCTATAAAACAACTTTCAATTTTCATTATTCAGAACATATAAATATCTTTATAATATTTCTAATTTTTACAGTATTGTTCTTTATTTATAATATATTCATATACATATCTAAGAAAACATTAAATTCCGAACATATTAATTTAAACAATATTTTTGAAATTACTTTTTTTATGATAATTATCACTGGTTTAATATATTCATCTGGAGGTCACCTAAGTCAATATAAATTCCTATATTTATTTTTAATCATTGCCTTTACTATACAATATGGTAAAAAAGTTGGTTTTATATTAGCTATACTATGTTCTATAATAATACTATTTATAGACTTAATTAGTGTTCCCTTTGATACAATTAATAAATTCTTTGAGATTGACTTAGTTTTAGCTGGTATATTTATTCTTACGGCATGGTTATTAGGTGATTATGTAAATGTGGAAAGGGAATATGGAAAAAAATTACTTGATTTAGTAAACATTGATGAATTAACAGGTTTATATAATCATAGATTTTTTCAAGAATCCCTTGAGAAACATATTGATTGGTCAAAGGATACAGATAAACCTGTTTCTTTATTGTTTATGGATATAGATTATTTTAAAAGATATAATGATTTGTATGGACATTTATCTGGAGATAAGGTTTTAAGTAAGGTGGGGGAAATTATTAAATCTAATATTGGCAAGGATGATATTGCAGCACGATATGGTGGAGAGGAATTTGCAATTATCCTTCCAAACACTTCTAAAGGGAAGTCCCTTGCCATAGGAGAGAAAATCAGAAGTGTAATTGAAAACACTTATTTTGAAGGTGAGGAAAACTTACCTAATGGAAATTTAACTATTTCTGTAGGAGTATCCACTTATCCCTATAAAGCAAAGAGTAAGCTAGAATTATTAAAGAGTGCTGATGACGCCCTATTTAAAGCGAAGTTTTTTAATAAAAATAAGGTTGAATTCTATGATTCAATACTTGAGGAGTTAAAACAAGACATCGAAGAGGAACATATCGACTTAATAAGCACTATTAAAACTCTAATAAGTGTAATAAATGCTAAGGACCGATATACATATGGTCATACTGAAAGGGTAGTTATTTATTGTCGTCTTTTAGCTAATAAATTGGAATTATCCGATGAAGAAAAGAGAATTCTAAAATTTGGAGCCTATCTCCATGATATAGGTAAAATAGAAGTTCCTAAAAATATTCTAAATAAAAAAATGAGACTATCCCATAATGAATGGGAATTAATAAAGCAACATCCAGAAAATGGTGTTGATATTATTAGCACTGTTCCATCCTTACAAAAGATTATTCCATTAATTAAGTATCACCATGAAAAATACGATGGAAGTGGTTACCCTGAAGGACTTATGGGTGAAAATATTCCCTATTTAGTAAGGATACTTACAATTGCAGATAGTTTTGATGCCATGACATCTGACAGACCATATCAAACTAGAAAAAGCTATGAAGAAGCCATGATTGAGCTTGAAAGATGTAAAAACACTCATTTTGATCCTTTATTAGTTGATACATTTATTGCAGTGATAAAACAAAATACTCAATATCTTGATACATTTAAATTTAAAGAAATATACTATACACAAAAAATTTGATGAAACAATAAAAAACAGGTAAAATATTCCATAAGATATTCCACCTGTTTTTTTCTCTTCTTGTATAATCTAATAGACTTTACCTTACCTTTGTAGGTATTCACATGCCTTCTTATTATCTTTTTATAATAATTATCACACTGTTTTGCCTTTCTTCATAAAATGATTCTATAGCATACTTTTAAAAAGAGAGGTAGAATTTAATTTGAAAAGACTAAACCCTGAAAAGCTAACTGTAACCTATAAAAAAGGAGTTACTGAAACTGAGCCCCTATTATGGAGACATTATACTTTAACCCATTCAGATATTACCGGAGAACTCTTTCTTACCATAGGATTAAATTTTGCCTATGAAGAGATTAATAAAACCAGAGATGAAGTTTTGGCAAGATGGTGTAAAATAAATAATCATTATATTTTATACCTATATGTCTACATTGATGGTAAATTTAATCCTATGACTTCCTTCATAAGAAATAGAATATTTGTAAGAGAGTTGCCATTGGCCCTAGAGGCTATACGCTATGGAGATAGAGAATTTTTTAAAAGTCATCCCCATCTAGATAAAGCTCCAATTTATATCTATTTTGATTCATCTAATCCAAATCTCAACCGTGTTGAATTCTGGGGTACTCCATCTGACTATGCTTAACGGCAGGATATATCCTGCCTTTAGAGTATTTCTAAAACTATAGTTTGTCCCTTCCTTTAACACCTCTATTTTTTTATAGAATCAAATAAATTTTTTCAATGTTCTTTTTTTTTAATTATCCTAAAAGATTGCCTTTATTAATAAATTTTAAAAATATCATTGACCTTTCATATTATTTAGATTATTATTATATTAATTTATATATTAAAGATTAAAAGGTGATTTATATGTCTAATTGTATTCAAAGAATTTCTCAATTTAATGCCTATTATTTTAGCTGGGACTTTTATTATGGTGCTAGCTATTTCCCATGGAAAAATAATAGAACATTTAAATTGTTAATGAATTCTACTAATATGGTTAGTCTAAATATACCTATATAAATATACCTATTATAAGTCAAGTATATTATTAACTAACGATTACAAGAGACTCATTAACAGAGTCTCTTTTTTTATATATTTATTTTAAATATGGGATATCCCTTTTGTAATGACGCTCATTACAAAATGTAAAATAGGTGTGTACAGCCTATATAATAATCGAATTGGAGAGGTGACAGATTATGAATTTACCACTGATAATTGTTATATGTTACATTATTACTTTATTTGTCATAAGTTTTATTGCTAGAAAACTTACAGCAAATGGAAGTGATAGCTTTATACTAGCAGGTAGAAAACTTACTACTCCCCTTATTGCTGTTACTATTACTGGCTTAGCTATTGGTGGAGCTTCAACTATTGGAGTTGCAGAAAGTGCATATAATGTAGGCCTTGCTGCAGGTTGGTATAACGTGGCCTGGGGAGCAGGGGCTATAATCATGGGATTAGTAGCTGCTTCAAGATATAGAAAGCTAAATATTTCTACAGTTCCAGAACTTCTTGAAAGATTTTATGATAAAAAAAGTCGTATCATATGTATTATTAGTCAAATGGTTATTCTTATTACTATTACTTCACTACAATATATAGCAGGTGGAGCGATACTTTCATCCCTATTGCCAAATATATTTAATTTAAAAACTGGAATGATAATGAGCGCTATAGTTTTTATAGGAATTACTTTTATTGGAGGCATGTGGTCAGCAGGTTTAACTAATATTTTAAATGTTATATTAATTTATGCAGGAATAATTGTAGCTACTATTTCTACCTTAACTTCCCAAGGAGGATTAAGTACTATTGCTTTAAAACTTCCAACGAATTCCCAGTACCTACATCCTATTAATGGTTTAGGATTCGCTATTATACTGGGTTGGTTTGCTGTTATGATTACTCAAACATTATCATTACAATCAACAGTTCAAATAGCCTGCGGTGCAAAAAGTGAAAAACATGCAAGGAATGGCTTTGTATTAGGTGGTCTTCTAATGCTCCCTATTGGTTTCTTAGCTGCCCTTTTAGGGATTGCTGGAAAGGTGGCCTATCCAGATATAAGTGCTACTATGGCACTTCCAAAAATAATTATGTCCCTAAACCCTTTTATAGCAGGGATTACATTAGCTGCTCTGTGGGCTGCCGACGTTTCTACGGCATGTAATTTACTTTTAGGGACATCAACATTATTTTCTCAGGACATATATAAAAGGTTTATAAATCCTAATATAGAAGATAAAAAGCTAATGCTAGTTAATAAAATCACTGTAATTATAGTAGGTATTATTACATTTATTCTATCATTGACTATTGTTGGTATTTTAAAAACTTTATTAGTAGTTTTAAGTTTAACAACTGCCTTTACAGTGACAATCCTCTTTACTTTATTTGCCCCATCCCTATGTAGAAAAAACTCTGCTTTTTCTACTACAGTAGCTGGAATCCTTGTGCTCATTATATGGGAACTTGTTCCGCCCATAAGGATATTTAGTCATGTTATATATTTAGAATGGATAATTTGTACTTTAGTTTTCTTAGCTAACACTATTGTTGACCCTGTTAAAACTTCTTTACCTATAGATTATACAGCTTAATAAAGGAGGTTATACCCTATGGACACTTATGAATTAAAATATGGTAAATCTAAAATGAATGTATCATTATCAAAAGATAATTTATTAGGAATTATCGAAAGCAAAAAAACAAATGACACTAGAACAGAGGAAGAAAAAATACTACATGCCCTGGAGAATCCAATAAATAGTCTAAAGCTAAGGGAAATAGTTAATCCAGGTGAAAAGATTTGTATTGTAATATCCGATATAACTAGGGCTTGGCAAAAAATGAGTACTTTCTTGCCCTATATAGTAAAGGAACTCAATAAAGGTGGTATTAAAGATGAGGATATAGTATTTTTATGTGCCACAGGGTCCCATAGAAAACAAACTAAGGAAGAACACAAAATTTTACTAGGTGAAGAGCTATCCGATAGGTTTACCGTAATTGACCATGACTGTTTAGATGAGGATAATTTAATCTACTTGGGGAAAACTAGTTATGGTACACCTGTGAAAATCAACAAAACTGCTATGGAATGTGACCATATAGTCCTTACTGGAGCTATAGTATTCCATTTACTGGCAGGATGGGGAGGAGGTAAAAAATCTATTTTGCCAGGTATAGCAGGCTACGAATCCATAATGGCTAATCATGCCATGTCCCTTAACCCTGAAATAGGTTCTGGTTCAAATCCAGAAATCAAAAGTGGTAAGATAGTAGATAACCCCATTCATTATGATATGCTTGAAGCAGCTAGTTTCGTAAAACCTTCTTTTTTGTTTAATGTTATTATGGGTTCAAATGGGGAAATAGCTGATGCAGTAGCTGGTGATTATGCCACAGCCCATGAAGCAGGATGTAAGATTGTTGATGAACTTGATGGAGTTTTTATAAAAGAAAAGGCCGATATGGTTATTGCTACTGCTGGTGGCTATCCTAAGGATATAAATTTTTATCAAACAATTAAAACGGTGATTAATGCAAAGGAAGCACTGAATGATAATGGGATAATGATTATTTTAAGTGAATGTAGTGATGGTTTTGGTAATGAACCTATTAGAGAAATAATTCAAAATTATAATTCCTTAGTAGATAGGGAGATTGCCTTAAGAAAGGATTATTCTATTGCCAAATATATTGGCTATTATGTAACTGAAGTTGCAGAAAAATACAATCTGATTTTAGTATCTAATTTACCTCCTGAGGCTTTATCAATGGCCAATATAAAGGTTGTTAAAACAATAGATGAGGCTTTAGATATTGCATATAACCTGAAAGGAAATAGTATTAAGACCTATCTTATGCCCCATGGTGCAAATACTTTTCCTAAACTAATTTAGTAAAAAAATAAGGGTTATCTAAAATTTAGATAGCCCTTATTTTATATTTCTCTTTTAATTTATTTATTTTAAATCATCCATATTTATTCCCTTTTTCTTAGCGATGTACTTAGGTATTAGAGATATTAAGAATAGTATTATACCTGCAGCTGCAAATTTAACTAGAAGTCCAGCTGAGAAACCATTTGTCACTATTTCACCAGCCATATATGCATATATAAATGCTCCAGGTGCCATACAGATTAATGACACTATAAAATATGTTCCAAGTTTAATTTTAGTTAATCCATAGGCATAGTTTTGGAATGAGAATGGGAAAACAGGTACTAATCTAGTTAATATAAGGAAACTAGTTCCGTTTTTCTCAACTCCGTCATCTATTTTCTTGAACATTTCATTTTGTCCTATCTTATCTTCAATCATGCCCCTTGCTACATATTTAGACACTAAAAATGCTGCAGTAGCTCCAAAAGCAGCTCCTATTAATGATACTACACCACCTGCAATTGGTCCAAAGGCTATCCCTGCAACTATTGTAAGCATTGAACCGGGTAACATAAATACACATGATGCAATATAAACTAATATGAATACAAAATATCCCCAAATACCGAAGGATTTAAAGAATGCTTGCATTGCCTGTACATCTTTCAATTTATCAACTACTCCAGTTTTCCAAGCTATAAAAAAACCTACTGCTATTACTAAAACTGCTAATAATAATTTCTTCGTATCTGAAGATTTTTTATCAGACTTACCTTGTTTAGCATTTGCCATATATATCCCTCCTTATGAGATATAGAGGGGGAGGGCTTTGGCCCTCGCCCATTTTAATTTACTTATTCAACATCTCCTGTTTCAAGTGGTAGTTCTTCATAGAAGCTCCACTCTATCCAAGAACCATCATAGTTTTTAACATTTTCATATCCTAATAAATGAGTTAATACAAAAGTAGTATGAGCTGAACGTACACCTGATTGACAATAAGGTATGATTGTCTTATCTGGAGTAATTCCTTTAGCTTCATATATCGCCTTAAGTTCTTCAACAGTCTTGAATGTCATATCTGCTCCATCACCAGTGTTTATAGCTTCTTTATACTCTATCCAAACACTGCTAGGTATTCTACCTTTTCTAAATGCACCGCTCTTTAAATCTTCCCCTGTAGCTTCTTCAATAGATCTAGTATCAAGTATAATTACGTTTGGATCCTCTATAGCTGCTTTAACATCTTCTAAAGTAGCTAATTTAGTATCATCAATATCACCATCAAACTTATACTCAGTAGCTGTTACCTCTGGTTTTTCAGTAGTCGCTTCAAATCCTGCTGCCTTCCAACCTTGAATACCACCATCTATAAGAGCCATTTTTTCATGTCCAATCATTTCTAACTGCCATAAGAATCTAGCTCCATCATAGTCTCCCTTACCATCATAAAGAAGAACCATTGTGTCGTTGTCAATTCCTAATTCACCTAATAATTTAACAAACTTATCAGTGTTAGCTCTCATGCCACCAAATTCATATTCTCCTTCATCGGCACTATAATCTGGTCTCCAAATATTTTGTGCCATTGGAATATGTCCTAATAAATACTCTGCAGAGTTTCTTATATCAATAACTGCAACCTTATCTCCTGATTCAATAATTTCCTTGGCTCTAACTGCACTTACAATAAAATCTGGATTTGCATAAGCATCATATTTAGTTTCTTGCTCTTCTAATTCTGATTCAGTTTTAACATCTGGGGAAGCACACCCCACGAAGCTTACTATCATAGTTAATACTAATAATGCTGTTAACAATTTTTTCATCTGCATTGTCCTCCCTTTTTAGTTAATTTATTAATTAACTATATGAATTTATTTTTTAGGGAAAGTCTGACTTTCCCTACATAGACTTATCTTAATACTTCATTAATATTCTTCTTAGCCTTATATCTATTTACCCAACCTTTAATAGGGCTTCCTGGTAATCCAGGGAACTCACTTTTAGAAGTAAATACTGGTCCAAATATTAAGTCTAATATGTGTACAGCCTTCTTTCCACCCTTAACCATGGATTCTCTACATGCTGCACAATATGCAACTATATAGTCTGATTCTACCTCATCAGTTCTTCTCTTCATAACCCTTAGGGCTAAATCCGGATTAGCTGGAACAACCATTCCTCCAAATCCACAACATCTAGTATTTTCTCTAGTATGGGGTGGCTCTTCAGTCTTATATCCTAATTCCTTCATAATCCATCTAATACCATCATGAATTTCTGGTACATCCCTAGTTGAACATGAATCATGTATTGCAAATACTATATCACTATTCTTACCCTTACCAACAGCTTCCTTAGGAAGACCAATTTCAGGTAATAATGCCCATAATGAGGTAACTTTCTGATTAGGGCTATATTCTGACATAGTTTTATAGCATGATTGACAAGCAACTACTATTTCTTCTGCTCCAAGTTTATCAATCTCAGCTTGAAACTGTCCATATCTTTCCTTAAATTTATCTACTTGACCAAGTGCTTTAGTAGGCTTACCACAGCACTTTAATATTGATCCCGTTCCAGGTAACTTCTTTTGTAAATAATCTAATGTAGCCTTTACTGCCTCAGGATTATATGAAGGCAAACTACATCCTGGTACAAATACTCTTTTAGTCTTAGCCATCTTATCTTCCCCCCTTATTTATCGTTGGCAGTAGCCTTAGAATTATCATCATATTTAGCAGGTTTAGCTGTATTAAACATCTTTGAAAATCCAAGGAACTGATGCATTTCGATAGCGTTATGCCCCTTCATCGGTGATTTACCACCATTTGCCTTAATCATAAGCTTTCTAACATCCATAAATCTATCGGACATTTTAAAGTCTTTAGGACAAGCCAAAGTACATTGATTACACATATTACAAGAATATGGAATTATAGGATCAACTTCTCCAGTCTCTAAAATCTTTTCAAATAATTCCTTAGGACATTCACAGTAATCCCCAAGCATTACACATTCACTCATACAAAGTTTACATTCACATTTTAAGCATCTTGAAGCTTCATTTATAGCCTGTTCTTCAGTGAACCCTAAGTCAACCTCTTCAAAGCTTTTAATTCTTTCTTTAGGGTCCATTTGAGAAGTTTTTACTCTTGGAAGATCCTCATCATTCTCTTTAAGCTCTGTCTCAAGCCAAGTTTCAAATGTTCCTTCATATTCTCTATCTGCAAACATATCTTCGCCCTTTAAATATCTGTCTACAGAAATGGCAGCCTTTCTTCCTTCAGCCATGGCTTCAATAACTATAACTGATCTTCCGCTGGCATCTCCAGCAATAAAAACATTTTCTTCTTTTGTTTGTAATGTGGTAGGATCAGCTTTAAATCTTCCACCTCTCATTGTTTCAAAAGTTCCTTCTGGAACAAAGGAATTATCAACTGCTTGCCCTACTGCAAAAATTACATTGTCAACATCAAGAAGTTCTTTGTTGTTTTCATCATATTGAGGATTAAACTTACCGTCTTTATCAAATATAGCAGTACATTTTTTAATTTCAAATTTTGACACCTTTCCATTTTCTCCAACTATCTTTTCAGGACCAAATGCATCGTGTAGAATTACTCCTTCTTCAATAGCTTCTTCTACTTCCCAATCATGGGCTGGCATATTTGGTCTAGATTCTAAACATACAAGGTGTACTTCTTCAGCTCCAACTCTTCTAGCACTTCTTGCAACGTCAATAGCAACGTTTCCTCCACCGATAACAGCAATTTTCTTACCTATGTCGTATTTTCTAGTCAAGCTAACTTCCCTTAAGAAATCAACTGCATTAAGTACTCCATCTAAGTCATGTCCTGGTATAGGAATAACTACTCCCTTATGGGCTCCCACAGCGATAATAACAGCATCAAAGTTTTTCTTTAGCTCTTCAAAGGAGATATCTTTACCTACTTCTACGCCCATTTTAAATTCTACGCCTATTTTGCTTAGTAGACTATACTCATGGTCGATTATGTCCCTAGGTAATCTATACTCAGGAATACCTACTCTCATCATACCTCCCACAACAGGAAGTTTTTCAAATATAGTTACTTTATATCCCTTTCTTCTTAAATCAAGGGCAGCTTGAGCACCTGCTGGACCAGCACCTATAACAGCTACTCTCTTACCATTTTCCATTTGAACAGATAGATCCCAATCATTTTCATTGTCATAATTGTCAGCAGCAAATCTCTTTAAGGCTGCAATAGACATTGGTTGTCTAAATTCTTTTTCACGCTTACATTGTTCTTCACAAGGATGGGCACAAATCCTTCCTAATGATCTAGGAAGAAAAAGTTTTTCCCTTATAACCTTAACAGCCTCCTTATGTTTACCTTCTGCAATTAAATTTACATATCCCTTTACATCAGTATGCATTGGACATGTAGCTTCACAGTATGCAGGAGCATCACCCATACAGTTATCAACTATTTCCTGCATCTTATCCAAAACTTCCTTTGGATAGGTAACTTTATTCATATTTAAGCCCCCTTATCATTTCCTATATATGATTAATTTTAAACAAACTTTGTTAATTAATCAACAAATATTATCTTAATTTTATTATAATTTAAATTTAAATTATAAATAAATAATAATAACTT
>CBETVX010000024.1:0-40259 GCA_965539935.1 uncultured Eubacteriales bacterium
AATATCGTTTAACTTTTCCATAATATTTTTCATATCATTTTTTTTCATTTTGAACCCCCTAATTTTATATTATTCTATAATTCTCCCACATTATTATTAGTATGCGTAACAATTCAAAAGTTGCTGCATAATATGAACTGTAAAAAGAATAAAGGGGGGAGAATTATGAGTAATATTATTCCATTTAAATTAAAAAGTGGTGCCACTGCTAAAGGCATGGGTAAATTAAATATTGGAAACCTATTATCAAGCAACAGCAATTTATTACCTATATTATTTATATTCATGTCCGGTAAAAAAGGTGCTAATTTAGAGAAACTTAATAATTTATTCCAACTGAATGATGGTTTTAGAAGCCTTACATCTAAATTAAACCTTTCTAGCCAAGATATTGCAAAAAATCTTGAAATTCTTAGTGCCCTTGGTCCTTTAGGCATTTCAAATAATTTAGCCACCATTAGTAAAATTTCATCAGTTCTTAATGGGATACAAAAAATAAATAATATAAAACAAAATAGTAGGAATTTAGGTGATAACTCAAATGACGATACTGCTGGTATATCAAGAAAACATGGTTTAACTGCAAACATTAGTATTATTGAAGCTGTAGAAGATTTGCTAGGCCCCAATATGAAGACTCCTATAAGTAAAGCAAAAAATATGTTGGGAATGTACAATAAATTTAGAACTGTAACGGAAACCTTTAATGAAAAGAAAAAAAAGAAAGAAAAACTAGATATCTCTGATATGTTTGGAATTGTAAAACCTATACTTAATGAAAATCAATCTAAGACCCTTGATGGAATGGAAAATATGCTTAGTATGATGAACCTTATGTCTTCTTTAAATGCTATGGAATTAATGTCTACAGAGGAAAATGATAATATAGAAACTAAAACATCTAAACCCAAAAATGGAATAGACATCAAAAGTATTTTTAGCATTATAAATATGATGTCAAGTTTAGGAATAAATCCATTAGTAGGCGGAAAGGGAAATACTTTAGATCCTAGTAATATTTTTAGCATTATGAATAAGCTAAATGGTAAAAATAGAAAAATTGACAAAGACAAAGTCATAGAAATTAGTCAATATGACGAGATAGATGATTTTGACGATGAAGATGAAATAGAAAAATCCTTATAACTCTAGGGAGCTAGAACAGCTCCCTAGTAATTTTTTAAGATACAAACTTCTTCTTCTGTTAGTTCTCTATACTCCCCAAGTTCTAAATCATTATCAAGCTTTAAATTCCCCATGGCAATTCTTTTTAGATATATTACTTCCTTTCCTAAAGCTTTGAACATTCTTTTTACTTGATGAAATTTTCCTTCATATATTGTAAGCTCAATTTTTGAAATTTTATTAGATTCTAAAATAATTAGTTCTGCAGGCATACATTCATAACCATCATCTAAAGTTACTCCTTCTTTAAAGGTTTTTATGTCTTTACTATCAACTAAACCATCAATATGAGCGTAATAGGTTTTTGGAATATGATTTTTCGGAGATAAAATTTTATGAGAGAGTTTTCCATCATTAGTCAATATTAAAAGACCCTCAGTATCTATATCTAATCTACCCATAGGAAAAGGCTGAAATATAAAGTACTCTTCATCTAATAAATCTATTACTGTTTTTTGTTTGTTGTCATAGGTAGCAGAAATAACTCCTTGAGGCTTATTCATCATTAGATATATATACTCTCTATACTTAATCTTATTTCCATTAACTTCAATAATATCTTTTTGTGGATCTACGTGAACAGAACTATTTTTTACAGGACTACCATTTAATAATATTATTCCTAATTTTACATATTTTTTTATATCTTTACGACTTCCATATCCCATATTGGATAATACTTTATCTAGTCTCATTGTCTTTCCCATATAAATCTTCCTTTCCCACAATATTTGGTAATATCCATTTTAACTTAAAATACTATATTATTATAGTTTTTTTTTTAGTATTATTGTATAATAAAATGTGAATAATACATACATATATATATAGGAGGTCAATTTATGGCATTAGTTACTACTAAAGAAATGTTTAAGAAAGCCTACGAAGGAGGCTATGCTGTTGGAGCATTTAATGTAAACAACATGGAGATAATTCAAGGTATAGTTGAAGCTGCAAAGGAAGAAAATGCTCCAGTAATATTACAAGTTTCAGCCGGGGCTAGAAAATATGCTAAGCCAGCTTATCTTAAAAAATTAGTTGAAGCTGCTGTTGAGGATACAGGCCTTGATGTTGCATTACATCTTGACCATGGTGAAGATTTCGAAATATGTAAGCAATGTATAGATGATGGCTTTACTTCTGTAATGATTGATGGCTCTAAATATTCATTTGAAAAAAATATCGAGCTTACTAAAAGAGTAGTTGATTACGCCCATGAAAGAGGAGTAGTAGTTGAAGCAGAACTTGGAAGACTAGCTGGCGTTGAGGATGACGTTAATGTTAGTGAAAAGGATGCAATTTATACTGACCCTGACCAAGCTGTAGAATTTGTAGAAAGAACTGGAGTTGATTCTCTGGCTATAGCAATAGGTACAAGTCACGGTGCTTATAAATTCAAGGGTGATCCACAGCTTGATTTTGAAAGACTTGAAATAATAACTAAAAAACTTCCTAATTTCCCATTAGTTTTACATGGTGCTTCTACTGTTGTTCCTGAATTTGTTGAAGCTTGTAATAAATTTGGCGGAAACATCCCAGGAGCTCAAGGTGTTCCAGAAGAAATGTTAAAGAAAGCATCTCAATTCGGAGTATGTAAGATAAATATTGATACTGATCTTCGTTTAGCTATGACAGCTGCAATTAGACAGTTTTTTGTTGAAAACCCAGATGTATTTGATCCTAGAAAATACTTAGGTGAAGGTAGAGAAGCAATTAAAGGTATGGTTAAGCATAAGATTAAAAATGTATTAGGATGTAGCAATAAGAGATAGATTAAAAGCTAGGCATTTGCCTAGCTTTTTATATCATCATTCAATAACAATATTTTTCCAACTTCCACCTTTATATCTAAATAGCATCAATACTCCTTCTATTACAAATTGCAGTACAGTGGCTGCCCATACATATGTTATATCTAACTTCAAAATAAAGACAATTAAAAATATTAGTGGCATCCTAACTACTAAATTAGATATTGTAGACATATAAAAGGGTCCTTTAGTATCTCCAGCTCCCTTTAATGCCCCTGCTAAAACCATTGCTATTGCAATAGTTGGCTGTTCAAAGGCTCCTATTCTGATACACCTTGCTGCTATACTTGCAACTTCAGTATCCGTTGTAAACAAAGACATTAAAAAATAAGGTATGAGTAAGAATACTGCCCCTACGGCTGACATTAATATCAATGCATATTTTGTAGCTTTACTGGCGCTTATTTCAGCGGCTTCTATATCATTTCTTCCAAGATTTTGCCCTACTAAAGTAGTTGCAGCTATAGCAAATCCATATCCTGGCATAAATGATAAAGATTCTGCTGCCACTGCTATTGAATGGGCAGCAAAATTTATAGTTCCAAGCTGTGCTATCCAAAATGATGAAATCAATCTATTTCCCTCATTATTTAAAGTTTCTAAGCAAGCTGGTACACCTAGCTTTATAAGACTTTGTCCAGTATTTTCATCCCATTTGAAAATATTTGAAATTTTAACTTCAAATCCAGCTTTCCCTCTCAGTAGATATGTTAAAGAAATTATAGTTCCTAAGACAAAGGATAAACCAGTAGCAATAGCAGCCCCCTGTACCCCAAGTCTTGGAAAACCAAATTTACCAAATATAAGAACATAATCACCAATTATATTGAATGCGTCAGTAGCTATTGCCGCAATTAAAGGTACAACTGTATTACCTGCTCCTCTTAAGGCTGAGTTACTTACATAGTAAGGAAGGTAAAAAAATCCTCCTATAATAACAATTCTTAAATAGGCACTACCTAGGTTAATTACCTCATTGTCATTCACTATAAGTTCAAATATATCCCTTGAAAATAACATTATTATAATTGAAAAGGTCACCCCAATAAAAATACTCATCAATAGTCCTTGGGCAGTAACAAAACCTGCTCTCTCGGACTTTTCTGCACCAATATTCCTTGATACCAATGCAGTTATCCCTACCCCTATTAAAGCCCCTAAAATTGCTAAACAACTAAACATAATTTGGGCTCCAAGATTTACCGCTGTAATAGCCTCTGCATTAAGTCTCCCTACCATAGCAGTATCGAATGTCCAAACTAGTGTGTGGAGGGACATTTCTATAATGGCTGGAATTGCTAACTTAAATATACTTTTTCTAATCTCAATTTCTTTCATATATTTCCTCCAAATTTTCTTTTACCACTATATAGTATTACATTAAACTATTATTTTCAATTAAAGTCAATATTAAATTTATAACTTTCCTTTTCACACTTTCTTACTAAGCTTCATATCATGATACTAGATATGTAAAAAGGAGAGTGAAATCAATGAATAATAACAATATAGATATGTCTATTTTTATGCCCTATGATGATATAGGCCTAGAGTTAGCCAGGGCTTATGTTCCTAATCAACCCTATGTAGGTATGCTGCCCCTTGATGAGGCATTAAAAAAGGGTAGTCTTTTTCCTAATCTATTTGACCCTTATGAATCTAAGAAAAATAAATCTAATAAAGACGTAGATTGTAAATAGGAGGCTAGTTAAATGAAAAATAACAAAGTTATGGGTATGGAATTAGGTCGTGAAGACCTAATGAGAAAAATTCAAGAATTAGAATTTGCTGCTGTAGATCTGAACCTTTATTTAGATACACATCCAGAAAATCAAAGAGCTTTAATGGATTTTAATATGGTTACTTATGAACTTATGCGTTACAAAAGAATGTATGAAATGAGATTTGGTCCACTAAGCAACTTTGGAACTGCACCTAGTAAATATCCTTGGCAGTGGATTAATAGTCCTTGGCCTTGGGAATAAAGTAATCATTCGTTTAGGGAGGTAAAATTATGTGGATTTATGAAAAAAAATTACAATACCCTGTTAAAATAAAATGTAAAGATTTAAGGATGGCCAAATATTTAGTTGACCAATATGGTGGCCCTAATGGTGAGCTCAGTGCTGCAATTCAATATCTAAATCAAAGATATTCTATGCCAACAAATAAAGCTAAAGGGTTACTTACAGATATCGGCACCGAAGAATTGGCCCATTTAGAAATAATTGCTACTATGGTATATCAATTAGTAAAAGACGCTACTCCTGAGGAAATGAAGGAAGCTGGCTTAGGTTCACAATACTCAACTAATGATAATGCTATTTTCCCACAAAGTGCTGCAGGAATACCCTGGTCTGCAAAATATATTAGTGCAACAGGGGATCCAGTGGCCGATCTTCACTCAAATATGGCAGCTGAGCAAAGGGCAAGGGCAACCTATGACCACTTAATTGCATTATCTGATGACCCTGGCATTGACGATGCTTTAAAGTTTTTACGTCAAAGAGAAGTAATACATTTTCAGCGTTTTGGTGAAGCATTAATGGATGTCCAAGATCATTATAATTCTAAAAAATATTTTTATTAATTATTACTCCACTACAAAATTGTAGTGGAATAATTTTGTGTAACAATTCTTTTATGTATTTCATATTATGAAGTGTATGATATTTTAAGGAGGATTATTTATGTATTACAATTATAATCCATTTATATATTCTAGAAATATGTACAAAAAACCCCAAAACATTAATAGACAAAATAAACATAATGTTTCTGAAAAATGCTTTAATATTGGGGAAACTGCACCGGATTTTACTCTTACAGGAATTGTAAATGGTGAACCCAAAGATGTAAGTCTTTCACAATTTAAGGGTAAATGGGTATTATTGTTCTTCTATGGCTCTGATTTCACATTTGTTTGACCTACAGAACTTGCAGCAGTTGCTGAAAGATATAATTTGTTTAAAAGGTTAAACACTGAAGTTTTAGGAATCAGTACAGATAGTATTTATTGCCACAAAATTTTCATGCAAAACTCTCCTTCAGGTCAAAAAATCAATTTTCCCCTACTTTCCGATAGAACTCAAGAGGTTTCAAAAAAATATGGTGTATTAAATGAAAAAGAAGGTTTTGCATGGAGAGGCGCCTTTATAATAGACCCAGAAGGTAGGATTCAAGCATATCTAGTTAATCCTCAGCCCGTTGGTAGAAATATTGATGAAATACTTAGAATAATTGCGGCCCTACAATATAACCGAAGAACTGGATTAGCTGCTCAAGCAGGTTGGAAGCCTGGAGATAAAGGTATCCCAACCGGTTGGGAATATGTGGGAAAATATTAGAAAAAGCGCCTAAGCGCTTTTTCTAGTTTAATTATTCATATTTACTAAGGCCTTCCTTAAATACTTTTATAACCTCTTCATTTTCATCTAATCTATATATACGAGCTGGACTTCCATCAAAATCTCTATCTATTCCATTAAACCATATGGCAATTTTTATTTTGTCATATTTGTCTATTTTACTAAACATATCCTCTATCCAAGCCACCTTATCTCCACCTACAGAATTGCATCCAAACTCAGTTATAATAAATGGAAAATCAAACAATGATTCATACTCAGAATATAAATCTGAATAAAGACTGTCAAAATCAATCCACTTTTCTCCTGGATAATATGTTCCTGTATTATAGGCAGTAAGACCGATTACATCAACATATTCATCTCCTGGATAATAATTTAAATAGTGATTCCATTTAAACCCAGGTAAATCAAGATTATTGGGATTCCAAACCCATATGGCATTATCCACATTATTTTCTTCAAATATTTTATATACATGCTTCCATATGGCTTTATATAAATCTGTATCCTTTGCCATATAATAACTAGAATATGTACACCAATCACCGTTCATTTCATTATTAAGTCTAAATAATACTGGTTTTCCAAACTCCTTTACAAATTGTGCATATCTATTAAAAAAATCATCAAATTCGCCATTGAGTATTCTGTAATTTATATTGGTATTGTCTCCATTATATAAACTAGTTTGTAGGGTCAGCTCTAAATATCTATCATCCTTTGAGGCATTTTGTAGTTCCTCTAGGGAAAGATTAGAATCTAAGTTTTGATACTTAAGTAAGAATTTAAATTTATAATCTAATTCCTCTTCAATCCCATTTAAAACATTCATATTAAGAGGAGCAGTATGTTCAAAAATACCCCATTTCATTTTTGAGCTTTCCTCTAAGTACTCCTTAATGAATTCTTCAGTCTCCCTATTAAAATCCATATTTCTTTTGCTATTAAATTTCTCTATACTTGGATATTCTGCAGTTTTTTCAATAAAATTGAAACTTTCTATTATATTCATATAATTCTCTAAGGGATATGCAGATTTAATAAATACTGTATAAACTTCATTTTTGTTTTTTACTATTTCCGCAGTTAAATAGTAATTTTTATCATTTTCTAAGATTTTAAATTTAGGCCTTTTCCACTTTAGTAAATGAACATAGTGGGTTTCCATGTCTATATGGGCTTCAAGTTCTTTTTCTATGAATTCATCCTCTACTAAAATATGCCTATTTCCATAATTAATATATGTATGGGAATTGTTAATTGTATTTTCAAAATTATCATAGTAAACTTCTATTTTAGTATTTTCATCATAAAAAACATCCTTTACAAAACTTAAGGATTCATCCACCTCATATGTATTAGGATATTTTAAGGAGTAACCCTTGGCATAGTTGAAATATGTATTATAATTATCATCTTCAACAACTATAACTGAAAAATCAGATTCCTTTATTTCTTTATCTTCTTCCATTAGATAAGCCATTTTAAAGTTAAATGAAAAAAAAACTGTACTTAAAATAATTATAGATATGACTCTTTTAAATGTCATAATTTGATGTCCTCCCACAAATTCATTCTTTTTAAAGTCTTTTTATACTACTTATTATTATATGGAGGTATTCATTTCTTATCAAGATATATCGATATTTGTAATAATTCCTTAATATGAATCGAAATATAAAAACTCCAGTTTTTTGTTTTAAACTGGAGATTCTTAATCTTCATAAATATTTTTATTAATTAGATAGATCTGCTATTATCTATACTTTTTTCATCTTTATTTATATCAGGTATATTAGATAGATGTGATGTTCGAATCCATGCCTACTATTTCATTAGTGTATTTTCTATCTACTTCCTAGGGCATATGTGAATATGTAAGTGCAGTAACTACCTTTTCTTTTGCTTATTGTATTTTAAATCTATTGTAAATCTTAAAACTGGTAAAATAATAATAACCCCGTAGCACAAAATAAAGGGTTATTATTTTGGAACAATAAATCTTAATGCTGAAGGTATCACTTTAAACTCCACAGGTAAAAGTCCGCCATTTTCTCCATCTATATCTAATCTTATATCCATACCTTTATTTAAATTATTTACCTTTAATCTATTGGTTTGAAAGTACCTAACCCTTTCATCCTTAATATGTTCTCCTCTAAGTATCTTTAAAAATAATCCCGCCACGTCAAAAATATCAGATTTTTTTATTATTATTACATCAAATTTTCCATCATTAAGTCCTGCTCTAGGGGCCATCTTTTTAAATCCTCCTGCTGAGGATGAATTTAACACAACAAATAATAGTACATCTTCTTCAAAGGATTCCTCATTTGATATAAATTCTAGTTTTATGGATTTAAATAATTGCTTTGGTATTTCCTTTATCCCTTCTGTGTAATATGCAAATTTCCCAAATACTGTTTTGAAGTTAGAAGAAGCTTTTAGGGGAACATCGGTCAATAGTCCTGCAGCAGCTACATTAATAAAATACCTTTCATTGGCTTTACAGACATCTATATCAATTATTTCTTTATTCCTGAACATATTACATATACCTTCAATATCCGAAGGAATTGAAAGATAATTAGCAAAGTCATTTACTGTACCTGCAGGAATAATAGATATAGGAATATTTAGATTTTTCATCATGGCTCCATTAACGACTTCGTTTAAAGTTCCATCTCCACCTAAAACAATAATCAAATCGTAATCTTCTTCATCTATTTTTAAAATCTCTTCCATTGCATCATCCTTGCCCTTTGTATCAAATTTATCTACACATCTAAAAACTCCCTCCATCACCATCTTACCAACTATGGATTCCAGAGATTTTTGTAATACTGTTCGCCCCGAAGAAGGATTATTTACTATTTTCACCCTCATATTTTCCTCCAACAAAATAAGTATATTATAATTTTTAAATATTATACCCTAATTACTCTATTATTAATAACCCAAATTATTTACCCTAGTATAATTTATTTTATACCCTTTTTTCACTTTGAAAAATTATTCTATTAAACTATAATACATCCACCTTAGCTTTTTGCTCTTTTATGAAAGAAAATCTCTTCTTATTGAAAAGAAGAGATTTATAATATGGATATATTGTAAAGTATTTAGTTATTAAATGGTGTTATTATCTAAAAAGCTATATCTTAAACTTATTCACGGCATCATCTAATTCTTGAGCTAGGGATTTTAATTCTTGAGAGTAGGAATTTGCCTCTTCCATAGTAGCTAGCTGCTCTTCAGTGGATGCTGATACTTGTTGTGTTGCCGCCGATGTCTCTTCAGCTGAAGCTGATAAGTTCTCAATTATTTCTACTATTTCATTTTTCTTCTCTGCCATATCAGTAGCATATTCACTGATTTCTTCCATAATTTCTATTAAGATTTTTACAGAATTTGATATTTCCCCAAATATTACTTCTGTTTCTTTCACTGATTTATTTTGATCTTCCACAATCAATTTAGATTTTTCCATGGATTCCACAGCATTTGCTGACTGACTTTGTATTCCAGCAATTAATTGTCTTATCTCATTTGTTGCCTTTCCAGACTCTTCAGCAAGTTTTCTCACTTCTTCAGCTACCACTGCAAATCCTTGTCCATATTCTCCAGCTCTAGCTGCTTCTATAGCTGCGTTTAGTGCCAATAAATTAGTTTGTTCTGCTATCTCTGAAATAGTATCTGTGATTGTTCCTATTTCATCTGTGCTTTTATCAAGTTTCAATACTAGCTCATTTACTTCCATTGTAGATTTTTTATTCTCGTCATTTTTTTCACTTAAAGCTTTTACAATTTCAAATCCTTTATCAGTTAATTTATTAGTTTCCTTTGAAATATTACTCATTTCCTCTGAAGAATGAAATACAAGTTCAATTTTTTCGGCTAGGTTATTTACTTGTATAGCTCCCCTTTCCGTATCCTTTGCTTGCTCGTCAGCACTTTTAGCTATTTGCTCTATAGTGGTTGCAACTTCATCGGCTGCTGTAGTTGTTTGTAAAGTTATTTCACCTAAAGAATCTGCTGATTTTAATACTGTATGGGCCGATTCTTTTATACCTTTTACCAATTTATTGAAATTATCTATCATGGTATTAAAACTATCCCCTATAACTCCAAATTCATCCTTTGTTTTAATACTTGTATTAGTAGTTAAATCTCCCTTTGAAGCTTTATCAAAAGCTTGTTTTAGTGTAACTATTGACTTAGAGATAGAATTAGTAAAGAAACTGCCAATAATCAATGCTATAATAGCACCTATTAATCCTATATACAAGCTGTATTGTTTTATTGCATTAGTATCATCTGTGAGCTCAGTATATTCCATAACAGCATAAATCTTCCACCCAGTAGACCTATTAGTTAAATAACTTGCAAATCTTTTTTTGCCTTCATATGTGTATTCTTTAAATCCTTCTACTTGATCTTTGGTTTCCTTCCAAACATCCTGTTCTGCTAGACTATTATTTCCAACTAATTCTTTATTTGGATGGGATATAGTTACACCATTTTGATCAGTTATAAAAATGTAACCGCTTTGACCCACTTTTTTATGAGACATATTATTAGATAAATTCTCAAGACTAATATCTATACCAACTACTCCAACAACTTCATTTCCATCTTCTACAGTTTTTGCAGCTGTAATAACCATTTCACCTGTACTAGCATCCTCGTAAGGTTCCGTCCATATTATATTACCTTTATTTTCCACAGCTTTCTTATACCATGGTCTAATTCTAGGATCAAAATCATCTGAAAGTTCGTCCTTTGGTAAGATATACATATTTCCTTCTTCGTTACCAAAATATGTCCACATTAAATCTGGATTACTATTATAGGTATTTTCTAATAATTCTAAGGCTACATCTTTTTTAGGATTCTCAATTAGCTTTATTTCTTCATTTTCTACTATTTCTATTTTTTTATCAATATCAATAAATGACGAGTTGGCTGCCAATGTATTTACTTGATATTCTATTCCTCTTAAAAATGAGGTTACCGATTGATCTATCTCCCCAATAGTTTGGAAACTTGTTTCTCCTATATTATGTCTTATTATTTCCAATGATTTTTGGTATGAAAAATATCCTAATGCACTAACCGGTAATATAGCCACTACTAATAAAACCATAATTAGTCTACTTTTTATTTTCTTACTATTAACTTTTTTCACTTTTAGTTTTTGTTTCTTTGACATTATGTAATTGTCCCCCTTACACAAATTTGGTTTATGAATAACAGGATAATAACTATTATATAATTATATCATAATAAAACATTATTGTAGCATATTTTGTAGAATACTATAAAATTATCTCAATTAATGTAAAAAAATGACGAGAATCCACCTCGTCACTTTTTAATAAATTAATCTTTAACTTTGAACTTCATAATATGTTTTCCCATTTCTTCCGCCAATTTAGTTAATGTATGGCTAGCTTTGGTTACTTCTGTCATAGATGCTGTCTGCTGTTGAACGGAAGCAGATGCTTCTTCTGTGGCTGCAGCATTTTCCTGGGCTAAAGCCGATAAATTTTCTATCAAAGCTAATAATTCTTCCTTTTTGGTATTTATCTCTCCTGTAGATGCATTTATGTATTCTATTTCTTTCTTTGTTTTATCAATAGCCTCAGCAATTCCTTCAAATTTCATTCCTGCCGTTTTAATATTTTCTTTTTGTTTCTCTGTAATTTCTACTACCTTTTCAACTGTTATAACAGACCCCTCTGCTTTTTCCGTCAACTCTTTAATAATGGAACTTATTTCCTTTGTAATAGTGTTTGATTCTATTGATAGTTTTCTAATTTCATCGGCAACTACAGCAAAACCCTTTCCTTTTTCACCTGCACTTGCTGCTTCAATGGCTGCATTAAGAGCTAGTAAGTTTGTTTGTTCTGCTATATCTTCAATCATAGAACTTGCTCGTTCAATTTCCAATGCACTGTCCTTAACATTTACAACAACTTCCTTTATTTCCTCAGTTGCTGCACTACTTACATCTGCTTCTTTAATAAGATCTAACATAGTCTGAGCTCCTTCTTCCTTAAGCTGTTCAACTTCAAAGGCTAAATTATTAAGCATTTTCATATGTTTTATACTATTTTCGATAAGTTGCCCCATTTCTATAGCCTTAGAAACCCCTTCTTCTGTATCCTGAGCTTGACTACTTGCACCACTGGCTATTTCCTCTATAGTTCTAGCAACTTCATCAGCTGCTGTTAATACTTGGTCACTTGTTGCTGTAAGTTGTTGTGATGAAGAAGCTACTTTAATTGACGCATTATTTATATTTTCTATTAGCACTATAATATTCTGCCTCATTTTTTCAATAGCTTTATTAATCTGACCTATCTCATCTTTTCTATTTATATACCTTTTGTTTTTATTTTTAGTAAAATCATAATTGGCAAAATCCGCTATACTCTCAGTTAGTACTTTAATTGGATTGGATATATTAGATGAAACAAATACAATGACTGCTAAAATCATTACTATGATTAATATGGCACCGTAAATTATACTTTGAATTAGCCTTTTTGAACTTTCTAGTATTTCATTCCTCTTTACTACTGTACTATAATACCAAAGGGTACTTGTTTTTCCTATTTGTATAGGCACATAACTCTTAAAGGCGGTTTCTTCAAATACTACAGAATATGAATAGGTTGAAAATATCTTCCCTTCCTTCATTTTTTTAAAAATTTCATCACCGTTTTCATCCTTTAAATCATTTAACGTTCTACCTATTCTATTAGGTTCTGGATGTGCAACTACAATTCCTTTATTTGAAATTATCCTACCAAAACCTGAATCATATAATTTTAAATCAGAATTAATATCCAGTAATTTTTCAAATGTTATATCAATCCCAACTACACCAATTACATTCCCATCATCTTTTATAGGCACTGTAACTGAAGTCATTTGAACCTTATCGCCATTTACCATTTCTTCCATATGAGGTTCTAAAATTACTTCTTCACCAGACTTAAAGGATAGTTTATACCAATCTTCATTATATCTATTATTATAATTCTCTATTGAAGCATTATTTTTTATTTCATTCCCATATCTATACCAGTGGGACATAAAGGCTCCAGTTTCATCATAACCTTCTAAATCTGCATATAAAAAATCTTTTCCATCAAAGGCATTGGGCTCCCAAACTGTCCATATGCCAATATAATCTGAATTCTCCTCTAAAATATTTCTCATTATTGCATTTACTGTATTTCTATCAGCAACATTTTGTTCTCTCATTCCCTCCATTGAAATGGCTAATGCATTTGCAGCATCAAAAGCTTTGTCAAAATGCCCTTTAATTTTATATGCATATTCAGCTGACTTAGTTTCTCCTATTTGACTTGCCACATTAATAGCTCTGTTATAGCTATAGTATCCAATGAAAGTTTGTAATGCTATTATAAGTATTAATACTGGAATTAAAATCATAACAAAGAGTTTTGATTTTAACTTCAAATTATTAAACATCTCTATCCTCACCCTTTATTTAAAGTTATCTATTAATACTTACTTTAATGTATATTGTAATAGAAATCTTTATTTCGAAAAATCACCACTAAATATTTACCTTCAACCTATAGAAACTATTCTTCTAATAATTGTTAAAAGCTATAATCTTTAGAATTTCCTTGCCATATCTGCTAGTAATTGAGTTGAAGCATTCAATTCCTCAACCCCTGCAACTATTTGGTCTATAGCTTGTGACTGAGTTTTAGAAATATTATTAGTTTCATCAACTGAATTTGACATTTGTTCTACAGAAGTCTGGATATTCTCAAGTATAGTTTTAATTTCTGTTACAGCATTTTTTGTTTCCTCCGAAAGCTTCCTAATCTCTTCTGCTACAACGGAAAACCCTCTTCCATGTTCTCCTGCCCTAGCTGCCTCTATGGCTGCATTTAATCCTAACATATTTGTCTGCTCAGATATTGTTTTTATATATTTTAGTATTTTATCTGTCTGTCCAACATGACCTTTAGTTTTTTCACTTTGATTAAAAATTTCATTTGAAGAATCTGCGATTCTATTGGCACCAAAGGAAACCTCATCAATACTTGCTGTTATCTCTTGAAGGGCTGCTGCAACGTTTTGGGATAACTCACTTAATCCATTTTCTTTTTCTAAGCTTTTTCCTATGCTAACACATCCCACACAACTGCCAGATTCATCTCTAATAGGTAATGAAATAGCCTTAAAGGGAATTCCAAAGGCCTCTTTAGGTATATATCTAACTGTTTTTTCATTTTTTTCCATACATTCATACATGGCTTCATCAGAAGACAATTTTTTACCTTCTTGCTCATGAACATCTAATTTTATACCAGGATAATACTTTAATATAGTTTCCCTATCGGATATTGCAACAACCATATCCTCATCCATAAGTTCTTTTAAAATTCCACCTATTTCAATAAATGACTCAATAATCTTATTCCCCTTTGATGACATAATACCAACTCCCTTATATCTAAATAAAATTTAATTAGATTATAACATACTTAGTAAAAATAGTAATATTAACTGTTCTTATATATAAAACAAATCCCTCAAACTAAACATCTGAGGGATAATTTATTTACTTCATGTTTTTATTTATCAAAATAATTCTCATTATTCTTTCTGCTGTATTCTCTAGCAAAATTTTGCTATTTTTTATAGCTTCCTCTAAGCTCATAGGCCTATCTATTATAGAAACTACACTGTCAAAATTCTTATCATACAATTCTTCAAATCTATCTCCTATAGAACCACAAATTGCAATTACGGGTATATTATATTTTTTCGCTAATTTAGCTACTCCATAGGGTGTTTTCCCATAGGCAGTTTGGTAATCAATCATACCTTCTCCTGTTATTACTAAATCTGCATCTTTAATTTTTTCTTCTAAACCTGTTTTTTCTATTATAATATCTATGCCTCTTTGAAGTTTTCCATTTAAGAAAGCCAATATTGCAGCCCCCATTCCTCCAGCTGCTCCTGCACCTTTTTCATGGATTACATCTATTTTTAGATCTCTTTTAATAATATCTGAATAATTTTTTAAATAATCATCTAGCTTTTTTACCATATCTTCAGTTGCACCTTTTTGTGGTCCAAATACATAAGATGCCCCCTCTTTTCCACATAAAGGATTATCTACATCACAAGCTGCAATTATAGTAGATTCCTTTAATCTTTTATCCATCCCACTAATATCTATTTTGTGTAGATTTCCTAAATTTTGTGGTATCAAACCAATATCCTTGCCTTCTTTATCTAAAAACCTTCCACCTAATGCAGCTATCATTCCTAATCCACCATCATTTGTTCCACTTCCTCCAAGACCTATGATGAATTTTCTACAACCCTTATCCAATGCATCTAATATAATTTGTCCTGTACCATAGGTTGTGGTTTTCATAGGATTTCTTTCTTCTAGTGGAACCAATGGCAAACCTGATGCACTGGCCATTTCAATTACTGCCGTTTCTTTATCTCCTAGTATGCCATAAAAAGCCTCTACTTCTTTTAAAAGGGGGCCTTTAACCCTTATTTTTATTATTTCTCCATTTGTAGAGTTTACTAAAGATTCTACTATTCCTTCTCCACCATCAGCCATAGGTACTTTCTCAATCTTTATATTATTACAACACTTTTTTATTCCCTTTTCAATACTTTCTGCAACCTCAATGGCCCTTAGGCTTCCCTTAAAAGAATCTGGAGCAATTACAACCTTCATAGAATCCCAACCTTCTTAAACAATATTCTTTTAAAGTTCAATTAAAACTGTCTGTACTTCGTTTTTCTTTATATTAATTTCAAATTCTCTAGAATTTTGTATATCTATGCCTTTGATTTCTTTTTCATTAAGGTTAGTTTTTTGAGCATCTTTAATATCATTATTAAATTTAAAGGCACATTGCTTTTTATCATCAGTAGCATTATAAAATCTTAACACTAAGCCTTCCCTTTTTTCACTCTTTTTAAATGCACTTATAACTGCATGTTGGTCTTTTTGTTCAAACAGACTATAGCAATATGGTAATTTAAAAGTAGTTTTGTTTAGTTTCATTGCATTGTATGGCATTTTATTGTAAGAATATATTGGTGTTAAATACTCCTTTGCCAACCTAGCTACATTTGCCTTCAATGTAGACCTTTCATGGGTAGTTATTGCAAAGTTCAACTCTATATTTCCTATCATCTGAGAATCTGGTGTTTCAAGCTTAATACCTGAAGGTCTTCCTGGTCTGCGAAGCATTTCTTCCTTTCCAAGATATCCTACACTTCTAAATAAAGTAATCGCTATAGTATCATATTCTTTTCCTATTATTTCAAACTCTCGTGTACTATTTGTTAATACTGCCAAGCCATATTCTTCATCACATAGTCCCACATAACTTAACATTGGATATATAGAGTCTGGTCTTTCATCCCATCCCTCTTTTTCCCAAACATCCATAGCTGGGTCTATAACAGGTCTTTTTATACTTCCAAATTGATTATCGGATATAGAGAATTTAGACTTTAAGTTTGTAGGAATATAGGCCCTTAGTCTATGGTCCTTTGCTCTATTATCAATATTTATTTTAACATCAATCAGAGGTTTATCATTAGGTATTTTAAAACTTATATTTATATCTACATTGCCGTCACATATTTTGTTTTTACGACTATCTATATCCTTTGGTACTTCTAAGGTATAGTTTATATCTATATATGAAAAATAATTATTTTGTCTCATAGTATATTTTGCCTTTACTTTATCACTTTTAATAATAAAGTCATCTGCTAATGGTGAATAATCATATTCATCTCCATCGTCTGCTCCATCTTCTATTAACATTACCTGGTCAAAAACTTTATCTAGTTTTTTATCATATATCTTTATGCTTCCATTTTCATTTACAGAAATTTTATAAAAATCTGTTTCTATAGAATTTACATCTTTTATTTCTTTTAGTAATATTTCATTCGTTTTATTACTTTCTTTTATAAGATATGTTTTATATCCCATGGCAGGAATATTATCCTTAAGATGAATTGTATATTTAATAAAAGGATCATAGTTGCCATAGTGAACTATTTGTCTATCAATTAATCCAGGATCAACAATTTCTTTTTTAACTATGTCAAAATCAAGTTCATTTCCTTCTGCATCAATTAATATGAAGTTTTTCATCTTCGTTATTATTTGGGTTTCCAGTGCCACTTCTCTTCTATATGGAAGAAAATTGTATAAAACTAATTTATCCAGCGCTATATCAGATGGCATTGCATCGGCTATTTTTCTCATATAGAAGTCAATCAATCTATCTACTTTTTCTTCTGCAATAAAGAACCTTCCCATAATTTCCTGATGTACCTTATCCGAACAACAACATCCAATACTATCATGGGCATGGTTTTTCATGATTTCTTTCCATATAAGTTCTATTAGACCACTATGATACTCAAATCCAAGACTGTAAGCCATTGAAGCAAGGGGCTCAAGTATGTTTGTAATCTTATTTTCAATCCTTGTATTTGCAGCCTTTATATCCATTCTTGTTGAGTAAATACTTCTGTGGACTCTCATGTATTTACCATCTAAAAACTCTCCTTTAAGTGTTGCTAAATCCTCATTTTTTTCTAATTCTTCAAATATATTTTCGTATCTACTTAAGAAAAATTCTCTTTCTGGATAAATTTCCTTTAGTTTGTCCATAACTTCAAATATATTCTTTTGAATTGGCATTTGATCATGGCCATTGGGAATAATAATATGATCGGTTGTTGCACCTCTGTCTAAAACACTAAAGTATTTATCCATTCTTTTTTTAAGTTCCTCTTCATCTAAAGGAAGATACTTACCTATTGCATATCCTAGAGGGAAAAGTTGAGTTAAAACCTTAGACCCATCATCACTTTCCCAATAGAATTCTGTCTTATCTGTGCCATGACGTTCAGAAGTTCCTCTCCAAAATATTGCACGATGAATGTCAAATCCCTTTAATATTTGTGGAAGCTGTGCTGATTGTCCAAAGGAGTCTGGAAGATATCCTATCTTCATATAATCTCCAAATTCTTCACAGTCTTTTATTCCGTACAGAAGATTTCTAAGGATGGATTCTCCCCCAACAACCATTTCATCGGTTTGGGTATACCATGGTCCAATAATAAGTTTTCCTTCCTGTACTAATTTCTTTACTCTTTCTTTGTTTTCTGGTTTTACTTGAAAATAATCTTCTAATATTGCTGTTTGTCCATCCATTACATAATAAGGATAATCCTCATTATTTTCTAGCATCTCCATTATTTCTTCCATATTGTTTACTAGTAGTATCCTCGATTCTTCTGTTGAAAAATACCATTCTCTATCCCAGTGCATATGGGGAACTATGTGAACTTTCCTTTTCATTATTAACACTCCTTTTGCTATAACTATGCCATCTTTTTAAGTTTGTGTATACGTGTTATAACTAATAAAACTGCTGAAACAAAAGCACCTATTAATGCAGCACCTAACCATATAGCAGCTGCTTGAACCATTGGAGCACCTTGCAATACGAATAGGGAGAATATTCCTGCACCTGGAACGCTTAAACCTATATTAGTACTAGTTATAATTGCCCCTGTTATTGCAGAGCCTATACAAAGGGACGGAATTACACGAATAGGATCTTCTATCATAAAAGGTATAGCACCTTCTGTTATTCCTGCCAAGCCTAATAACCAAGTTGATTTACCAACTTCTCTTTCATGTTCCTCAAAGTATTTTTTAAATAAAAGTGTTGCAGCAGTTACTGAGAATGCTGAAACCATTTTTACTGAAGCAAAGGTTGCATAGGGAACATAGTTTCCATTTGCCATGGCACCAATGCAGAATGTATAGGCAGCCTTATTAACGGGCCCTCCTAAGTCGAATGAAACCATTATTCCTATAACCGCACCTAATAATATTGCATTTGTTCCTGATAAATTGTTTAACCAATCTAATAATCCTTGATTTAAAGCGGCAACTGGCTTGCCAAACACTAAAAGCATTAAAGCTCCCACTGCTAACGAACCTACAACTGGATAAACCCAAAAACTTATAAATCCTGCAAAAGTTCCCTTTGGTGGAAATGATTTTTTTAAATACTTAACAATATATCCTGCCAAAAATCCACCAAGCATACCACCTAAAAATCCACCATTAATTAAATTGGCTGCAACCCCTGCTGCAAAACCTGGTCCTAAAGCTGGTTTATCAGCAATAGAGTATGCCATATAAGCCGATAATACTGGCACCATTAAAGTACCTAGCATTCCTCCCCCTAACTTACGGAATAACCATAACCATGAATTTTCTGTGTTATATAGCTCTTGTAATCCAAAGCCTTGTGCTACTAATACTGCAAAGGCTAATATCATTCCCCCTGCAACAATAATTGGTATGATATGGGAAATGCCTGTTAAAATAGAATTTTTTAATTCGTTTTTTAGGGATCCATTACTTTTATTTACACTATTATCCTGTGGTTTATATTCCTTTTTTTCTTGATTTTTTGATAATTCAAGTGCTTTTTCTATTACTCCTTTGGCATCCTTTAAAGGCGTAGCAACTGTTGTTTTATAGATTGGTAAATGATTATATCTTTCTTCATTCTTAACAGCTACATCTGTTGCAAATATTGCAACACTTGCTTTTTTTAATTGCTCATTAGTATGGGAATCTTCTATACCATTGGCTCCTTGCTTTTCCACATAAATATTTACACCAAGTTCTTTTCCCGCTCTTTGCAGTGCCTCTGCTGCCATATAGGTATGGGCTATTCCTGCTGGACACGCTGTAACAGCAACAATAATTTCATCTGATTCATTCTCTTTATTTGAATTTTTTTCTTCAAAATTTCCATCTAAACTATTATAAAGTTCATTGGCAGTTTTTGATTTACTTAAAGCCTCTCTATATTTAGGATTTGCAATTTTTTGAGCTAGCTCTGATAATACTTTCAAATGGGTTGAACCTGCTTCCGCTTCTGGTATTGCTAATAAAAAGACTAATTCTACTTTATTATTTTCATCTATACTCTCCCAATCTTCTATTGGCTTTTTTAATTTTGCCACTGCAAAGGCTGCTTCCTTTACAGTTTTTGATTTTCCATGGGGAATTGCAAGGCCTGCCTCCAGTCCTGTAGGAGATAATTTTTCTCTATCCATTACCGCTTCATAAAACTCTACTTCAGAATGAAGTTTATCCTCTTGTGCCAACTTTTTCACTAAATATCTGATGGCTTCCTCTTTAGTTTCTACATCTAGGTCAATAGAAATTAATCGCTTATTGGTTAATTTCTTAAGTTCCACCTTTATCACTCCTTAACATATATATTATGATATCCTTTTCCTAATATTATAATGTAAAAAAATAAGAAGACTTGAATCCTCTTATTTTTTCACTAGTTTTATAGAAATTTAATTGTCTTTGTGTATTTTTACACAAAATTTAACTATAATTCCTCCAATAGCATTCTATTAGTTTTCTTAATACAATCATCAAAGGTGTTCTATCTGTTACATCATAATTATTTAATATCTTTTTAGGTGTCCATGAATATAGGTTTATATTTGCTAGCTTAGCCAAAGAATTTTCACTTAAATGGGTAAGGCTAACTATCAACGCTCCCTTTTCCTTTGCTATAGTAGTTGCCTCTAAAATTTGTTTTGTTTCCCCAGAAACGCTAATTACAAATACTAAATCCTTTAGTTTTAAATTTTGTGCATTATAAATTATGTCATGACGATGGGAAAAAAATTCTGCCTTCTTACCTACACATTTTAAATTATTAACCATCATTTCACAAAAATATATGGAATTTCCAACTCCATAAAATGATATTTTATTAGATTCGTGAATTTTTTTTGCAATTTTATTTATTGTATTCATATCTATAATTTCATAGGTTTTTCTTATATTTTCTGAAATATGGGGTATATTTATATACTCACTACTATTTTCTAGTTTAAGGGCTATTTTTAGTTCTGAAAATCCCCTATACCCTAGCTTTTTTGATACTCTTACTATTGTATTGGGAACCGTATATAACTTTTTTGCTAAGTTTTGAATTGATAATTCCACTACCTCTTCTTTATTTTGCTTTATATATTCTATTACTTGATCATCGGTATCATTTAACTTATACTCGTACACTCTAACCCGTTCTTCAAATTTCATAGTAAACAAACACCTCAATATTTAATTTATTTTCCATATATATTATTATAAATATATTTAAACATAAAATCACTATATAGTATTAATCTATCATAATACAATACTTATATATGATTTTTTCAAGTTTGTAACTAAGCTATAAGTATGAAATTTGAAATGTTCTAATAAGAATAATTAAGTATTCAAGTTATATTTAAAAGAAAGGACCAACTAATGTATCATTAGATGGTCTCTAAATCTTTATTTCCATAAATCCTTCATGAGATCTTTTATTTCTTTCTTTTATTAGTTTCTCTTATATCAATAGTAATTTTATCATTTTCAATTAAAAGTACATGTCCTTCTCTGGTATTTTGCACTTTTCTATATTTATAACTTTAATTTTTTCATCTTCACAGATAACATACTGTCCTTCAAACCTATCAACAACTACTCTCAATTTAATCCCACCTATTTAGGTGTAATAGTTATTATCCTTCCCACACATGATTATAGCAAACCTAGGATTGACTTTTTCTAATAATTCATCGGTTGTTGAAGAATGGCTTCCATTCCTTCATTTACCTATCTTCCATATCCTTCAACAATCTGAATAAGTCTTTTCTTTCCTTTCTCTGATAATCCTAAGTCATTTATTTCTTTTAATAACATCTTCATATTTCCGACGCCTTTTATATATCCATTTATATGGGCTATGGCTGTTGAATTAATAATATCTTTGAAATTTGGATATATTTTATTAAAATCGTTCATGATTTCCCTGGTTAATTGCAGATAATATTTTTGATGATAATTTTCTGCTAAATAAAATTTATCTAACGGTTTTATTTCTGTAAAAATTTTGATATTTTTTTTATTTTCAAATTCCCTTTTACTTTTAAGGGCTATTTCCTTTTGCCTTTTATTGTGATAAAAAATTATAGACATGTACTGTTTACTTGGCGGTTTATACTCTGGACTATGACTATGCCAAAAGATATCTAGCAGTTCTCCATAGGATATTATATTAGGGTCATAATCTATCTGTAAACTCTCTGTATGATCGCCTAAGTCATGATAGGTAGGATTTTCTTTACTTCCTCCAGAATATCCTACCCTTGTTCTAATTATTCCTTTTGTAAGCCCAAACTGAGCATCGGGACCCCAAAATCATCCTAAGCCAAAGGTAGCAGTTTCATATATATCTTTCTGCCTTAAATCTATGGGAGGAATATTGTTTTTTAATTTTTCCATTATTTTTTTACTCCTTTCATCTAATTTTAGTATCTGTAATTCATCATTCCTTTTTATATTATTTACCCTTATTTCATTATTAAGAACAAAATCTTCGATTTAAAGAAATTAAGTTCAATATAGATTTAACCGAAATCCATAACAGAAATTATATTTTATCCACAGTTTTATAATGAATATGATTTCCTATGGATTATAAAAAAATAGCACCTAGTTAATACTAGATGCTTTTAAGTTTCCACATATAAACACTTTTTATTTTGGTTCTATATTGAAATTCATATTTACACTAAGAAAGAAACCCATACTTGCCCTAAATGTAATAGGCTTTAGGTTTTGCCTACATTATACGTAACAATACTATTAAATATAAACATATTATTGCACGTCGCTATTATAACAATAAGGTTAAGTTTTATCATCCAAAACCTAATTATCCTTTAAGACTATCCTATTCTTAAAAAATCACTATTTCCTCTCCATCTTAAACCCTTAGGATAATGATTTTTCATTAAATTGTTAACTAACTTACCCCAGCCAATTGAATATCCATCTACTTCTATTAAATACCATCCATTTTTTCCTTCTGCCTTAAGGACTTCTCCCTTTAGATAAGAGATGATCTCTTGTGACTGCCCTTCTAAATTCCATTTGTATTTAACTTTGTTTCTATTTAAAGACATTGCCAGTGCATGGGATGGCTTAAATCTATTCTTTTTAAAAGTACCTAGATGCCAGCCTGGTCTAAGTATCTTTAGTTTTTCTAAGGACAAAATATCTTCCGGTATAATATATAATTGTTCTCCAAATAAAATATAATTTCCTTTAGGAATATCTAATAAATACTCCTTTGCAAACCGATAATAATCTTTTAGTATTTTTTTGTCCTTTAAGGGTTTTACATATTTAAACTTTTTATATTCTTCTCCATCTAATTTTTTCATAACAGCTATGTAATGACCTTCCCCCTGCAGTTTATGGGGCCAAATTCTAATAGTTTTGTGGATACTATCTATTTTTTCCTCTGCCCACTCTATTTTTCCCTTATCAAACCCTTCAAAAGTATTAATATTTTCAATCTCAAAATATGGATTATGTTTTAAAAATTTACTTATGACCCCTTCATTTTCTTCTGGTGAAAATGTACAGGTAGAGTATACTAGTCTTCCTCCAGGTTTAAGCATGGCCGAAGCATTTTGTAGAATATCCATTTGTTTTTGTACACATTTTTTTACGTTTTCTTCACTCCACTGCATACATGTATCTGGATTCTTTCTAAACATTCCCTCTCCAGAACATGGTGCATCTACTAAAACTTTATCAAAATAATTTAAAAATCTTTGTGCTAAACGAAAAGGCGTTTCATTTGTCACCACTACATTTGTTATTCCCATCCTTTCCACATTCTCTGAAAGTATCCTTGCTCTTTTAGGATTTACTTCGTTGGCTACTAGCAAACCATGTCCTTTCATTTTAACAGCCATATGGGTTGTCTTGCCACCCGGTGCTGCACATAGATCTAAAACCTTCTCACCAGGTTTTACATCCATTATCTCTCCCACTGCCATTGCACTGGGCTCTTGTATGTAATATAATCCTGCTTCATGATAAGGATGTTTACCCGGTCTTTCTTCTGTACTATAATAAAAACCTTCATTTACCCAAGGTATTTTATCCAATGTAAAGGGGCTAATATTTGTAAATTCATCTATATTTATCTTTAATGAGTTAATTCTAAGTCCTTGGGTTTTTTTCTCCTCAAAACTCTTAATAAAGTGCTCATACTCTTCTTTTAAAAGCCCCTTCATTTTTATTAAAAAGCCTTCAGGTAAGCCCACCTATTATCACCCCATAAAAAATATTCTGTTTTTCGACAAATTCCATATCTATTATACTGTAATGTTAAATTTTTTTACAATAGATATATAAAATTTTTATACTCTTGAAATTCTAATTTTTGATGAATTTGTGAGAAATCTATGATATGATTTTAAAATTTTATGTTTTATTCATCTTTTTCTTTTTTCTATGCTATGATAATTGTAATAGAGTATTTAGTATAGAGGTGTGTATATTATGAATGAATTAAAAATCCTTGTTGTAGATGATGAAGATAAAATGCGTCAAGTTATTAAAATTTTTCTAGAAAAAGAAGGATATATTGTGGATGAAGCTTTAAATGGTTTGGAAGCTATTAAAAAAAATGAGTATAATAAATATTCTCTCATATTATTAGATGTTATGATGCCAGAGATAGATGGTTGGACCGTTTGTAGAAAAATTCGTGAAGAATCATCGGTACCTATTATAATGCTTACGGCAAGAAGTGAAGAATATGATAAGTTATTTGGATTTGAACTTGGAGTAGACGACTATATTACTAAACCCTTTAGTCCTAAGGAAATGGTTGCAAGAATAAAGGCTGTCCTGAGGCGAAGTTTAAACAACAATAATAATATAAAGGACAAAACTATAAAGGTAAAAACCTTAGAAATCCGTCCTTTATCTAAACAGGCTTTTCTAGATAAAGAAGAAATTAATTTAACTCCTAAGGAATATGAGTTATTATATTTCTTAGCCCAAAATCCTGAAATAGTTTATACTAGAGAACAACTTTTAAATAAAGTTTGGGGTTATGACTATGTAGGAGATGCTAGAACCGTTGATACCCACGTTAAACAACTTAGGGAAAAATTAGGTGAATACAAAGGTTTCATACATACTGTATGGGGAACAGGCTATAAATTTAAAATAGGAGAATAATATGAAAAGTATTTTAAGTAAACTATGGTTAGGTATCACTTCTTTAGTAATTATCATATTATTAATAATATGGCTTTTTCAAATAGGGTTATTAAATAAATTTTATATCAATGAAAGGACTAATATATTACTCGAAGAGGGTTATAAAATAGCTAATATTTTCCTTGATTCTGATAATTATAACTCCGTCTCTCAGGAAATTATTGACGAAATAGAGTCCTTTGCACCTCCCTATAGCGCTAGAATTATTATATCCAATTTAGATAATGATATTATTTTTTATAATGCTCCTAAAAATTATTTTAGAAGTAATAAATTACCAGCAGACGAAATACAACAAGATTTTTTACTGCTTTATAACGATCAAAGTATTAAGCAAAGTATATTAGAGATGAAACCATTCATCTTACAAAAAAATGATGACCGTTCCCATAGGCAATCAATAACTGTTGGAGTCCCAATAAAAAAGGACAATACCCAATTGGGATATATTATACTTTCTTCTCCAATTTCACCTATTAAAGAAACTGTGTCAATACTAAAAAAACAATTGTCTATTATTTCCATAGTTTCATTATTAATAGGTACCCTTTTAGCTCTATTGTTTGCTAAAATATTTACTAAACCCATATTAAAGATTAATGAGACTACTAAAAAGATTGCAAAGGGAGACTTTGAAGCTAGAGTATCTTTAGACTATAAGGATGAAATAGGTGTCCTTGGAGATTCAATCAATAATATGGCCTTTCAATTAGGTCAAATAGAAAAATTTAGAAAAGATTTTATAGCAAATACATCCCATGAATTAAAAACTCCTATAAGTCTTATTACAGCCTATGCAGAACTCGTTAAAGATATTGATCTTAACAATAAAGAAGATAAAATACAATATCTACAAATTATAATAGATGAAGCTAATAGACTAAATAAAATGGTTGAAGACATTCTTTATTTATCTAAAATGGAATCTGGGTATATTGAACTAAATTATGAAACTTTTTCTATATTAAAGGTCATAAATAATGTTGTAGAAAAGCTTAATTTCTTTGCAAATAAAAAAAATATTGAACTAGTCATAGATATTGATGATAATAATACTTTTGTATACGGTGACGAAGATAAAATATGCCAAGTGTTTTACAATATTATCAATAATGCAATAAACCATTCATATGAACATGGAAAATTAATAATAAGAGTTGTTAATTTAGAAAATTTAACAAGAGTAGAAATAATTGACAATGGTAAAGGAATACCAAAAGATGACTTACCCTATATATGGGATAGGTTTTATAAAGTAGATAAATCAAGAAAAAGGGATCATAGCGGAACTGGTTTAGGAATGTCTATAGTAAAAAATATATTAGAGGCCCATAACTTTGATTATGGAATTAAAAGTGAAGTTAATAAAGGTACTACAGTATGGTTTGAGATTAAATCAGGGGAGAATTAATTCTCCCCTACTATTATAATACTAGTAATTGTTTCATTCTCATCAAACCATATTTGTAATATAGAGCCTTCGTAAATCTCTGCTATATCAACTTCTTTCATCTCTCCTTGATTCATTGAACTTATTGAAGCTTCTACTGGTATTACCAAAGTTATAGTGTCTCCAGTAAACTCAATATCTCTTTGAACTCCTGAGCCCATTCCTTGAGGAGCCATACCTCCATTTTCATTATTTCTCCTTGGAGATTGTTTTTCCCCATTCTCACCATCTTCGGGTCTTCCTTTTCTTTCTGGCATTTCAGCAAGCTCAAGAACTATTTCATTATCTGTAATATTTTTTACCTTTCCAAGGATATTAACTCCGTTTATATTCCTATCATTATTGTTTTGTTTTAGTCTTTCAGTGTCTTCAACCTTAGACTGAGCTTTATCTGTATTAACTTCCTGTACACTTTCAATTTTACTCTCACTCACACATCCTGAAATAATCATAGAAATAATAATCACTAATATTAAAAACTTTGACCTTATCCTGTACATAAAATCATCTCCTTGTCATAAAATTAGTACTATTTTTATTTATGCTTTTCACAAATTTTACACCCTCCTTCACTTTACAGTACACATCGACATATATTATATTGTCCAAATATGATATATTTGTGATATAAATCAAAACTATTTATGAAAGTTGTCCCTTTAGTTTTCAACTATATATAGGTATTTATTTTTATTCTAAAATTTTTATAGTTTTTTTAAAAAATTAAAATATATTTAAAATGATTGGGTATTAGTTTATCATGATGTATTTTTCTGTACTTTATTTGTTTTCCAATACTAAAAATATTTTTAAGGAAAGGAGATTTTCATATGAAAATAATAAATAAATTAATTATATGCATACTGGTTATTTTATTGATGACTGGAATTCTTGTGTATAGTTTTTTTAAGTCTAATGAAATAACGATTAAATCTCAACAATATACCACAGAAAATTATGAGATTTTACAGTTTCTACTACAAAAAGAAGTAGACCATGTTATTTGGATGGAAAATATAACTAGAATGTTTGCAACTGGTAAAACCCCTGATATTATTCTAGATCATACAAAATGTAGCTTAGGTAAATGGTATTATTCCTTTGAGCCTAAAGATTACATGATTGAAACCTATGAAAAATTAGAACAACCCCATGAAGATATTCATAGATTGGGAAAGGAAATTATTTCTCTTTATGAATCAGGCAAAGTTGATTTAGCCAAAGAAAAATTTGAAAATGAATTACTTGCATAGGTTAATGAAGTTAGGAATATTATTGATGAATTTGAAAAAATACAAAATGATGAAATAGAAAAAATAAATCAAGAAGTTTCCAATCAAATTCTATTTACTAGAAAAGTTATTATAATCCTAGCATTAATAAGTTTTATAGTTTTACTATTAATGACATATTTCTCTAATAAATGGATTATAAAACCTATTAGAGAAATTTCTAATAAAGCATTAATTGTTTCCGAGGGTACCTTAAATGTTGAGCTTAAACATAAATCAAAGGATGAAATTGGTGTTTTAGCTAATTCTTTTAATAAAATGATTGATAATCTAAAGGTTCTTATACTTCAAATAAAAGAAAAATCTAAGGATATGGATAACTACAGCCAACTAATTAAAATAGCTTCACAGGAAACTAGTAAAAGTGCTGAAGAAATTGCAATAAATATTCAAGATATGGCATCTGGCACCAACAAAATAGCTGAAGATTCGGAAAATATCAGGAACATATCTAGTGAATTAGACGATGTAACTAAAAAAATTGGGTCTAGCTTTGAAAGTGCATTTGAAAAATCCCAAAGGTCATACAATGCAGCCTTAAGCGGAAATAGGTTTATACAATCCTCCATAGAAGAATTAGATAAAGTTACTGAAACGGTAGAATTTGCAACTGACTCTATCCAAAATCTTGGAAAAAGATCTGCACAAATTGGAAGTATTGTAGATGTAATTCATGGTATAGCCTCCCAAACAAATTTACTTGCTCTCAATGCTGCTATTGAAGCTGCTAGGGCCGGTGAATATGGTAAGGGATTTTCAGTAGTTGCTCAAGAAATCAGAAAACTAGCAGAGGAATCTAGTGAATCAGCAAAGAAAATAACTAGTCTTATCGAAGATATAGTATCTGAAACTAAAGTTTCCATTCAATCAATGGAATTTAATGAAGAAGAAATAAAAAGGCAATTAGAAAATATCAAAGATGCTGGTAAAGAATTTAACAAAATAGTTAAATATACTGAAGATACTAATAAAGAATTAAAAAGCATAGAAGAAATTAGTAAGCTACTAGTTGATACTAGTAAAAACTTAGAGTTCATGGTATATAATCTATCATCAGTTTCTGAAGAAAGTGCTGCTGCAACTGAAGAGATAGCTGCTTCCACAGAAGAACAGACCTCAACCATGGAAGAACTAGCATCTTCTGCGAAACTTTTAAGAGAAATATCTGAAAGTCTTATGTCTAAAGTAAATGAATTTACAATCAATGAATAGGGTAAGGATGGGATTTTATGAAATTAGAAAAGAATGGGAGTACCCTTTATGTATCTTTTGTTGGTGAAATAGTATTTGAAAAATCTAATGCTATAAAAGAATCCATAAAAGAAAGGATATCCGAAGATATAGAAAAAATAATAATAGATATGAGTAAAGTTACATTAATAGATAGTTCAGGATTAGGAATTTTGATCTCTTTATTAAGAATAATGACAGAGAAAAATGGTAGCATTGAGCTTACAAATTTACCAAATCTAGTTAAAAGACTTTTGGTCATTACAAAGTTGAATACATTATTTGAAATATCTTAATAGTAAGTATCATAGGACAGTAAGGAAGCTGCCCTATGATTTTTATATGCAAAAAGGACGAGCTTCAAGGATTTAGCTCGCCCTAGAATTTTACCTCTTATAAATTTCTTGAAAAATTAGCATTTTATATTTTTCACATAATTAAGTACTGTATCAGGGGAAAGATTTGAAGCATCAATAATAAGCATTTTTTTATCGCCATAAATTCTACATTGAGCCGGCTCGATTTCTTCATATTCTGAATTAATTCCTGATAGTATAGTTACATCAACATCTTCCTTATTATTTTCATAAATTACTACATCATATCCTTCGCCCTCTAGCATTTCAAAAATTTTACCTAATCCCCTTTGAACAGCAATCTTATAATTTTTCATAATACCCCCCCCTTTATTTTTCTCTTACCCACTTAAATACCTGTTAATTTATTATATTTCAGAATATTTTTAACATTCTATTAATTTTAATATATCATGATTTAGTCTTTATATCAATAGGTTATTAGGGAGGATTTACTATTTTTTAAAAAGACTAATCTATTTGTATTATTTTTTATCGAATAAAATTAGTAAATATTTTCTTTTCTAATTGTGGCTTGTCAATAGTTCCTTCACTGTTTTTAATTGTTTTCATAAGCCATGCCATATTCTTTCCTAATACTGTAAGCATTTGTACTCCCTCTTTATCCTCTAAAACTTCCCCTGGAGTAGTTCCATGTATAACATTCCAATAATTTGAAGTTGGCATTACCATTTCAGAGTAATTAATATAGTTATTTAATTGTTCAAAGGTTGGCATTCCTCCAGAACGCCTAACAGCCACTACTGCTGCACCAACCTTATGTCTAAACATTCCCTTGTTAAAACCTGCAACATAAAAAGCTCTATCTAGAAATGATTTCATAGTTCCTGGAATTGCTGCGAAGTGCACGGGAGATCCTAGAATAATACCGTCTGCCTTCTTCATTTTTTGAATCCATTCATTAACCTCATCATTTTCCATTGAACATTTTTCATTTCTATTCTTAATACATTGATTACATGCAATACAACCTCTTATTTTTTTATTGCCTACATGTACTATTTCAGTTTCTATGCCTTCTTTTTTTAGTTCCTCTAAAACTATGTTTATTGCATGATAAGTATTGCCTTTTTTATTAGGACTTCCATTAAATGCTACAACTTTCATTACTATCTCCTCCTATTAATTATCAAATATTTTTTATCTGCAGAAAATTTTATAATTTATAATATTATTTTGCTAAACTCCAATTAGAATATTATAATATATACTTTACATAAACAAGTACGTACTTTTTTGTAAGATATCTTACTTAAAGGTAAGATTTTGTTAAAATAGCTACTTTCATACAAATATTTTGATTTAGTTTTTTTATAATGTTATAATCTATTTCAGTAAATTATTTTAAAGGTAGGTGTAATAATGCTAAAATATAATAATAAAAAATATATCTGCCATCTTGACCTGGCTACAGATTTTATTAAAGGAAAATGGAAAACTGTTATATTATGTAATCTAAACGAAGGTCCAAAAAGATTTTTAGAACTTCAAAGAATTACATGTGGTGTTAGTCAAAAAGTATTAAATGAAAAGTTGACTCAATTAGAACAAGATGGTTTAATCTCCAAGAAAACTTATCCTGAAGTCCCCCCTAGGGTGGAATATAGTCTTACAAAAAAAGGGAAAGACCTTTTCCCAGCCCTTGATTTAATGAGAAAATGGTCTTTAAAATATCATTCCAATTTATAATGTTTAAGATATTTATTAAAAATAGTCGAAGAGATTTAATAGTAAGTCAATTATTCTCCAATAATTTTTATTAATACTCTTTTTGATCTCTTTCCATCGAATTCTCCATAGAATATTTGCTCCCACGGTCCAAAATCTAGCTTCCCTCCTGTTATAGCTACAACAACTTCCCTTCCCATAATAGTTCTTTTTAAGTGGGCATCGCCATTGTCTTCATAGCCATTATGCTCATATTGATCATAGGGTTTTTCAGGAGCTAGTCTTTCTAAAAATCTTTCAAAATCCCTATGTAATCCTGCTTCATCATCATTAATAAATACACTTGATGTAATATGCATAGCATTACATAATAATAATCCTTCTTTAACACCACTTTCTTCTAAACATTCTTCTACTTTAGGCGTAATATTTATAAAGGCTCTTCTTGTTTTTGTATTAAACCACAGTTCTTTTCTATAAGACTTCACAGTTCTTTCCTCCTTATATAACTTTATTTTAAAATGAAATCACCTCATTTTAATATATTACATATTATAATATAAAGCTTATGAAAGGAGTAGATTTTATGTATAATAATAGACCTTACCCTTATCCATGTCCTTACTACATTAACTATTATTTGTCTCCATATCCTTATTGGCGTAACCCCTATAAATCCCATTCAAATTCTAAAAAACAATCTGGTAAGTTGAAGGATTATGGTCCAGATCCCTTTGTAGTTAATATTGAAGAAATTACTAAAGAGAATAGTAATTTCCGTACAGCTTTATGGACTGGAAAACATCTGCAACTAACATTAATGAGTATTCCAGTTGGTGGGGAAATTGGTTTAGAAATTCATCCAAACCTTGATCAATTCATTCGTATTGAAGAAGGTGAAGGACTTGTTCAAATGGGGGATAAGAAAGATGAATTAGACTTCCAAAGAAAAGTATTTGATGATTATGCCTTCATCATACCTGCAGGAAAATGGCATAATCTAATCAATACAGGTGATAAACCAATTAAACTATATTCTATTTATGCGCCACCTCAGCATCCATACGGTACAATTCATAAAACTCAAGCCGATGCTGAAGCTGCAGAAGCTCAATACAACCACAAATAGAAAATAGGGTCAGACTTGAAAAATTCCCTTTTTAAAATAATTCAAGCCTGACCCCTAAATCTATATATTCCACTCTAAAACTTTATCTAAAAACTTCTTAAGCTCTTTAGTTTGAGGTTTTGAAAAAATATCTTTACTATATCCTGATTCTATCAATCTACCATCATCTAAAAACAGTATCTTTTCACAGGCATTTCTTGCAAATCCCATTTCATGGGTAACCAAAATAATATTTTGATTATCTTTTTTCAATTCATTAATCATGTCCAGTACTTCACTGGTATACTCTGGGTCCAATGCACTTGTTGGCTCATCAAAAAGTAATAGCTTTGGTTTTATGGCAACTGCCCTAGCAATGGCTATACGTTGCTTTTGTCCACCTGATAATTCATGGGGATATTTATGGCAATGTTTTTCTAATCCAAAACGTTGTAGTAATGTAATAGCTATTTCTTCTGCTTCTTTTTTATTATAATCGTGTACATGTATAAGGGGCATGGTTATATTGTCTAAACCTGTAATATGGGGGAATAGACCCTTAGATTGGAATACAAAACCTACACTTTGTCGATAATTTACTAAAAATTTTTCATTATACTCTACTTTATTTTCCCCAATAATAACTTCTCCCGATGTAGGGGAAATAAGTCCTCCTATAATCCTTAGTAAGGTGGATTTACCACTGCCCGATGGTCCTATAATTGCGAGACATGTTGTATCATCACTGTAATTAAAATCTTTTATGACATCTCCCTTATCATCAAACCTTTTGTAGACATTTTTTAGCTTAATTTTCATAACTAAATCTCCTTTCAAGCCACTGTGTAAACATTGACAATGGGAAAGTGAGAGATAAATATAAAAGTCCTAGAAAAATATAACTTTCAAAAATAGCAAAATTTGCTGCACTCATCTCCCTAGTAGTTTGAGTTAGTTCTATAACTGAAATAAGGGACAATAAGGAAGAATCTTTAATAATAGAAGCAAATTGCCCTGCTAGTGCCGGTAAAGCCCTTTTAGCAAGCTGAGGCAGTATAACTAATCTCATTGTCTTCCTTTTATTTAATCCAATTGCCTTGGCAGCTTCAAGTTGTGTTCCTTCTATGGACTCTATACCACCTCTAATGATTTCTGATATATAAGCACCTTCAAATATTGAAAGTATTATTACTCCAGCAATAAACCTATTTGTAACTCCCCATGCCGTACCAATAATATAGAAGAATAGATATACTTGCATAATCATTGGTGTCCCTCTAATAAACTGTACATATACTCTACTTAGATAGGATAGGGGTAGTATTTTTGATTTATGGGCCAATGCAGAGGCAAAACCTATGATAAGACTAAGTATTAAACTTACTATACTAATTTGTATTGTAGTAATGAATCCCTGTAATAGTCTAAATCTAAAATCATATAATACTGAAAAATCTAAACCGATACCAAGTCTATTCAATGAAAATACTGAGAACAATATAAAAATTACAATGGCTATTGCACAATTTACAAATACCTGTAGAGCATTTTCCTTGCTATTATCCTTTTTTATAAAAAATTCAATTATTCTCATATTACTCCCCTTTAGTTATTAACATCTGAAAAAAACCATTGGAATCCCAGTTTATCAAATGCTTCCTTTTCTTCTTTTAGATATTTTTCTGTGATGCTATCAAATCCATCTTCAGCATAAAAATTGTCTATGAATTCATTTACTTTATCAAGAAGCTCAGTATTACCTTTTTTTACTCCTACTCCCCAATATTCTACATCTTGAAAAGGAATAAAAATAGCCTTTGTAGTATCTGGATTTTCTTTATTATTTCGATAAATAGTTAGCTGATCGTAAATAAATGCATCTGCCTTACCCTGTGCAACCTCTGTAACACAAGCACTTACATCTGAGAGGACAATAAGTTCTGCATTAGCAAGGTTATTTTGAGCATAAATATGACCTGTTGATCCTAACTTTACTGCTACTTTCTTGCCCTGCTTATTTAAGTCTTCAACGGTATTAATATCTGAAGTGCTATTTACAAGTAATGCTAGCAGCGCTTTAGCATAGGGTTTAGAGAAATCTATTTTTTCAAGCCTTTCTTCTTTTATTGTCATAGAAGATATCACTAAATCAACTTGTCCTGTTTGTAGTGCAGGAATAAGTCCATCCCAACTAATATTTTCTATTTTTACTGGTCTACCCAGATATTCCCCAAGTTCTTTAGCAAAATCAACACTTACACCTATGGGATTTCCTTGTTCATCCTTTGTTTCAAAGGGAGGATATGCCAGTTCCATTCCTACCACTAATGTGTTTTCCTCTTTAGCTGTACATCCGGCTAAAGCCATAATTAAAAGAATTGATACTAAAAATATTGATAATATTTTTTTCATAAATTGACCTCCACCTTTATTAATTTAAATTTGTATTGAATTGAAATATGGTTTTAAAATGTGCATATATTATGATACCCAATTTTTAATTGCTTAAAATATAAATTTATCACTTTCTTATTAGTTTATAGAATAATGTACTGAAACTTTAGTATAACCTGTTAAATCCAGGCCTATTAATAGTATTTTTTATTTAGAAATTATACCTATTTCAGTTAGAAATGATTTTATAGCCTCTATATTTTCTGAGTAATCACTTATATATTGTACTCGAGCTTCCACAGGACAAGATCCTGTCTTATCCCTATTCATAATAAAGGGACATGACTCTTCATAATGAAATTTAGTTGATAGATTTAAATTAAGCACCCTTTCTGATATCAAGTTACAGTAGATTTCCTTAAGACCAGCTTGATCATATAACAAGGCAGCTGCCTTTCCTACTACTTTATCAGCAGCACTGGCATTTTTTAAATCTAATTTTTCATTGACAATTGCATTATATAAAGGAAAAATCCCTCTTTTACTACTTTTATAAATTACAGCTCCCTTTCTAACAACACAAAGGGTTAATTTTTCATCCTCTAGCGTCTTTCTTGCTAATTCTATATCCTTCATATTAAGTCACCTCTATTCATATTCATTCTATTGATTTTAATAGATTCTATAAACTATAGAATATACACCTATTTATAATACCATGTATCTATGGTTTTTTTCCATTTAAAAGACGTTTCCGATTAATCGAAAACGTCTTTATGTTCTGAATTTAATGGAATTGTACATAAATGATTTTATCTACCTAATTACAATCTTAATTTTCTTATGTCATCCTTTAGTCTTTCAATATCCTTTAACCAATCTTCAATATCATGTTCATGCTCTAATTCTTCATCTAGTATTGTTACAGCCATTTGATATGTAGAATAATCCTTACCATTTGTATATTCAGCAATCTCTTCATATCTTTTGATTGCACATCTTTCTCCCCTTAGATTTTGCTCTAAGATAACTTCAACATAAGGATCATTTGGTTCTTCATAATCACACTTAGCAAACTTAACCCATTCATTTGGATTAAGAATAGGAGTTCCACCTAATTGTATAATACGATTAACAACAAGTTCAGCATGACCTAGTTCTTGAGTAGCATGTAATATTAATTCTGGCTCTATTTCACTTCTCATTGGCCCTTCCATCATTCTTGCACCTATCCAATATTGATAGTAGGCTAACCATTCTTCTGCAAGGGCTTCATTTAACATTTGAATCAGCTTATCAACATCTAACTTAGCAATTTCTACAGCTTTTTTTCCCATTGAAATCCCCCTCCTATATTTTCTTTTATTTCATTAAATTAAAAATATTATTAACTTAATTCCATCTTATCATTTAGATAATATATTTACAAGTTGAAATTCCAATATTAAACATTTTGTCATTATAGCATTTAGAATTCATTATTGTTTTGGTGAAAAATACCATAATAATAATTTATATACTGGTTATAATAATTAACGTAGGGTACGTAACGGTTGAGCCAAGACTTATATATGCTCTAAAATTGGGGTGTATATGGGTCGGCCAAAGATTGTATAGGGGTCACAATTGGCTTTTATACAGTCGGAGGGAAGATTCTATATGGTTGGGAAAGGTTTTATTGTAGTCGTATCCCATATGATTGCAATAGGATCCCAACCTATCATATAGGGTCGAGCGAAGATTTTACATGGTGTCGATGTAGTATATGCTTCATGGAATGCTGCTAATGATTCTATGGGGTCGAAAGATTTCATAGGGTTGTTAAGATATCATGTAGGGTCGAACGAACCATTATTATGGGTGGTGACCTGCTTGGTTGTGGTCGAAAGATCATAGCTAGGTAATAAGCTATCTGTAATGGTGCTAGGTAGATCGTTACGTGCTCTTTTTATGTTATCTAGCTTAAATAGGCCCCAACTTTAATCTATGTTGGGGCCCGTTTAAGATTTTATCATAGATATCTATTTTTATTTTTCATTGCTAGGTTTATTTTCTATATCATCTAATCTTTTATTTATTGATTTTAATTCATTAGAAATATCCTTTATGGCATTTAATAATTCATCAAATTGTTTTTCTTGCATCTTTTTCTTATTTTTTAATTCACTAATTCCATATGGATCTGAGCTTTTTTTATTAACCATAGTTCTTTCCCCCTTTCAAATAGAAATTCATTGTGAATTATAGAGCTCTATAATTATTAAAAATTTTAGATTTTATAAATATTTTTTTAAAAACTATTTCCAAAGCAATATATAATTTATAAAACATTTATCGATAGGTTTAAATAACCTAATGAGAGATTCCATCTATGAAAATAAATTTCTTGTATTATTTGCTATTTTTACAAGTGTGAGCATCAATGGTACCTCAACTAATACACCAACAACTGTAGCTAATGCAGCTCCCGACTGAAGTCCAAATAAGGATATTGCAACAGCAACTGCCAATTCAAAGAAATTACTTGCTCCTATCATTGCTGCTGGCGCTGCAATATTATGAGGTAGTTTCCATACTTTAGCCCATCCGTAGGCAATAACAAATATAAAGAAAGTTTGAATTGTTAATGGTATTGCAATAAGCACTATATGAAGGGGATTATTTAAAATCACTTCCCCTTGAAATGAAAATATTATTATAAGGGTTAGTAACAATCCTATTATTGTTACATTATCAAATTTTTTAAGAAATACATTTTCAAAATAATCTAACCCTTTGTTTTTAACTATATATTTTCTAGAAAGATACCCACCTACTAGAGGAATCACAACGAATAAAACAACTGATAAAAATAATGTGTCATAGGGTACACGAACATTAGATACTCCTAATAAAAATGCTACAATTGGTGTAAAAGCTACAAAAAGTATAAGATCATTTACTGCAACTTGCACTAATGTATATGCAGGATCTCCATTAGTTAAGTGACTCCATACAAATACCATAGCCGTACAAGGTGCTGCCCCAAGAAGCACTGCCCCTGCTAGATACTCTGAAGCTAAATATTCAGGTATTAATCCCTTAAATATTATCTTCAAGAAAAAAGCAGCTATGATATACATTGTAAAAGGTTTTATTAACCAATTTGTAACACATGTTACAGTTAATCCTTTAGGTTTTTTTGTAGCTTCTACTATACTAGAAAAATCTATTTTTAGCATCATAGGATAAATCATAAGCCAAATCAATATGGCAACAGGTATAGAGACCTTAGCATATTCGAATTTGCTTAAAACCCTTGGAAATGCAGGAAATATTTGACCTAGCGAAACGCCAACTATTATACATAGAGCAACCCAAATAGTTAAATATCTACCAAAAAAGTCAAGACCATTTTCTGTTTTGTTTGTTTTGTTTGACATAATAGTTCTCCTCACTTTTTATTTTTCGTTGTCTAATATTCACATCATTAGTAATATGCAAAACTATACCTTTTGTTGCACAGGAGAGCATATTTCCAAAAATTAAATATTCATATCATAAAGTGCTTCAACTTATTTTATCTTTCACATAAGCGCACCCCCTTTCGCTGGCTTATAATACATAGATATATTCAAATATATCTATATGTGTGTTAAAAAAAATTTGCTTTTTTTCTTTAAAAGCAAATCATATTTTTATATGGTTTTTTGATTTAATAACACTATTAACTTTATAATAGTAGCAGAGTTAAACTACTCCACTACTATTTAAAATGCTTTTTTTAATCTTTACTATTATTGGTTATTTTTATATAATACATCAATACAGATTCACATTATATCATATTTTATTGTATTAACCAAGGTGCAATAGCATTAAATAAATATCCTACAACTATAATTCCTATACCTGTTATTATTACAAATGCTGTTATTAGCTTAGGTTTTATAACTTTTCTTAATAGTATCATTTCTGGTAAAGATAGGGCTGTAGTAGCCATCATAAATGATAAGGCTGTACCGATACCCACTCCTTTATTTATTAATGCTTCAGCAATAGGTATAGTACCCAATGCATTGGAATATAGTGGTATACCAACCACAACTGCTATAAATACTGCAAATGGATTGTTTGGCCCTGCGTATTTAGCAAGAACTGGTGCTGGAGCCCATCCATGGATAGCTGCTCCTATTCCAATACCTACCATTAGAAACAACCATATCCTTTTTACAATGTCTCTAACATTATCAAGGGCAAATCTTATTCTCTGCTCCCTTGTTAATTCCTCTATTTCTGTTTCTCCCATTTGTATTTGATAAACATATTCTTCGACTTCCTTTTCCATATTAAGTTTTCCAATCAATAATCCTCCAACAACCCCTACTACAACCCCAGTTATAACATAAACAGTTGCTATCTTCCATCCAAAGGATGCTAAAAGAATGGCAAAGGCTGCTTCGTTAACTATGGGCGATGTAATTAAGAATGAAAAAGTTAAACCTAAAGGTACTCCTGCTTCAATAAATCCTATGAAAATTGGCACTGATGAACATGAACAAAATGGTGTTACTATCCCTAATAGTGATGCCATAATATTTCCTGTAACTCCATGAAATTTACTAAGTATCTTCTTAGTCCTTTCTGGAGGAAAATAACTTCTAATATAGGATATTGTAAAAATCATTATAGCTAATAGAATAATTATTTTAATAGTATCATAAATGAAAAAATGTATACTTGAACCTAGCTTAGTTGCCATAGGTATATTAAATACATTTTCAACAAGCATTTCTACTAATTTATCAAGCCAAGTAAATTTGAAAATATTATTGATCCACTTAAGCATCTTTAACTCCTCCTATTTTTGCAATAAACTTTTTATTTTTCTTTAAACTAATGTTATAATATATAAGTATTTAAAAAATTTACTCCTTTATAGATTATAATATTATAATTTTATAATATAGCAATATAATAATGCTTATAGTTTTCTTTGTCAAGACTTAATCTAAATTTTTCACACAAAAAAACAATCCTTTATTTTTATTTCATGGTCTCGCCAATAACTGCTTTTCTAAAAGACCATCAATATTTATCTAAAGGATTGTTAATTTCTCAATTTTCCTTCTCCATTATTAA
>CBETVX010000025.1:0-40162 GCA_965539935.1 uncultured Eubacteriales bacterium
ATGAAAACTTACGAGCTAGGTATGGAAAAGTAAAAACCTTAAATGGAATGCATAAAACTATTAATGAGGTTTTTTTTAGCAAATTTTTAAGTTCAAATTATTTTACTGAACCAAAAGACATATCAATAAATAACGATGTTTTAAAATCTAATTTATTAATGTGTAGGATAGCTCTATTTAACTGGTTTTATAAAGGAAATGATAAGAACATATGGATGTTACTTAATAAGGTATCTTTAAGTTTGGTTAAAGGATCTATTAAAAATGGATATATAACAAAAGCAGCTGATCAATATAATTTAAGGTTATCCTTAAAAGAATACTTTGAAGGAGGGGAAAAAATGGCAGATGTTATATGGGATTTAAAAAATAAGTTGAGAAACAAAATTTTACAGGAGACTACTAGTTATATTGAAAGTGATAGAGAGTATTTTTTTGCAGTAGGTCAGTTGGTAAGCTTTTTTATATCTAGGAGTAAAGGAAAGAAAAAGCCACTTTCGCTAGCAAACCCATTCATCAATGCTAAGAAAGATAAAGTTATTAAGGACAAACTTAAAGTTCTATATAAAAAATATAATTATGATATAGAAAGTTATAACTATAAATTTAAAGGATTGTATGCAATGGTTATGTCATATGAATTAGATAATGGAATTGATGAGGACATGATTATTGCAGGATTTTTACATAGTAATCTACTATATGAGAAACAACAATAAATAAGGGGGTAGGAGATTATGAATAAAAGAATATTTGGAGTTTTAGGTATATCATCTATTATGTCTAATTGGAATGCAGATTTTACTGGATATCCTAAGACTATATCAACGGGGGAAGTTTTTGGAAGTGATAAAGCACTAAAATATCCTATGAAAAAGATGTGGGAAAATCAAGGAGAAAAAGTTTTATATATAAAATCTATGAAGTTATCACAAGGAAAGAAAGACGAAGTAGATTTACTACCAAGATCTCTAAAAGAAAGATATGAATATCTTTTTAATGAACCTGACTTAAAAAAATGTAAAGATAGTAAGAAAGTATTGACTAATTTATTTTCTGCTATAGATGTTAAAAATTTTGGAGCTACATTTGCAGAAGAAGGTAATAATATATCAATAACTGGAGCAGTACAAATAGGACAAGGATTTAATAAATATGAAGATTCATATGTAGAAGAGCAGCAAATACTATCTCCATTTAGAGATGCTTCTGAGAAAAAGAAAAATAAAAAAGAATATGAGGAAGCTAAAAGCTCGACATTAGGAACTAAAATAGTAAGTAACGAAGCCCATTATTTTTATCCATTTACAATCAATCCTTTAGCATATAATGAATTTGTAAGTCTTGGTGTAACAGATGGCTATACGGAAGATGATTTTAATAAGTTTAAAGAGGCTGCACTATGTTCTACAACTTATTTTGCTACTAATTCTAAAATAGGATGTGAAAATGAATTTGCATTGTTTGTAGAAACTGAAATCAATACATATCTTCCAACCTTGTCAGAATTTATTGAATTTAAGAAATGTAAGGACAAAAATATTATAACATTAAAGGAAGGACTCAAAGATCTATTAAGCTCTTTGAAAGACAAGATAATATCAATAGAAATTTATTATAATCCATATACATCAATAATAAATACTGATATAAAAGGAGTTAAGAAATATAATATATTTACAAAGCAAGAGGTGTAAATATGGAGGTTTTAAAATTTACTTTAGGAGGAAAATTTGGTTTTTTTAAAAAACCAGATGTCAACACTTATTTATATTTTACCTATGGAAATATTCATAAAGTGGCTTTATTGGGAGTACTTGGAGCAATTTTAGGTTATAAAGGATATAATCAAATGAGTTTTAGTAAGAAATATAAAAAAGATTTTAAAGGTTTATTTGAAGACTATGTTGGATATTATCCTGAATTTTATGAAAAGTTAAATCATCTAAAGATTGGCATTGTACCTAAAAATGTTAGTATAAATAAAAAGGTACAAGTTTTTAATAATTCTATAGGATATGCATCAAAAGAAAAAGGAGGAAATTTAATTGTAAAAGAACAATGGTTAGAAAATCCAAGCTGGGATATTTATATAGCTATTGAGGATGAAGAAGGTAAAAAACTTGTTAAGGCATTTATGGATAGATGTTTCGTTTATATACCCTATTTAGGCAAAAATGATCATTTAGCTGATGTAAAAAATATTGAATTAATAGAAGAAGTTAAAGAGACAAAATCATTAAATACTATTGATAGTTTATTTATAAAAGATGATTTCGAAATAGTTGAAAAAGATGATTTTGATGAACTATATGATTTGGATAAATCAGAGAAGGAGCCTATATTTAAATACGAAGAGAAATTACCTCTTTATTTAGAGGAAACCACTAACAAGTATGAGCTAAGAAACTTTGTGTATACCAATGTAAGTTTAAAGAAAAAAGGAAATACTCCTGTATATAATGTTTGTGGTAAGAATATAGTATTTTTTTAAAGTAGGGGGTTGAAAAACCTCCTTTACTTATAAGAAAGGGGAGGTTTATGTATTTTAGATATGATCAAAAAATAAATGTAGAAAATCTTATAAACAATCAATATCAAATATACGCTCATAAAAAAGATTCAAAAAATGAAAAATTAGAAGAACATATAGATCTTTGTATAAAATATTTTTTTAAAATTGTAAATGAAAAAAATTTGAATAAAGTTTTTACAAAAATAGAAGAAGAAATTTTTAAGAGTATTTCATTAGAAGGAAGAGAGTTATTTAGGGAAATGATTTTGAATACAATTACATTACATGATATAGGAAAAATAAATCCTTATTTCCAGAAAAATCGGCTAAAAAATGATTTAGATATACCGGAATGTGAAAAATTTAAAAATTCTCATCATTCAATACTATCTTCAATTATTTTTATGGATATATATTTTTTAAAAATGAAAAATCTTAAAAAAGAAGAAAAAAAATTATTATTAGATTTTATGATGATGAATTCATATATAATTTCTAGGCATCATGGTGGACTGAATTCTTGGGAGGAATTTAAGGAGAAATTTAAAGAAGATGAAGAAGCTTATAAATTATTAGATGAACAGAAAGTAATATTTCAAAAAACCCTTAATAGAAATATAAATATTAAAATAAATAAGATAAAAAAAATATTTGAAATTGTAAAGAAAAATAATCAAAAATATACAAAAGAACAGCTAGTATATAGATATATATATATAAGATTATTATTGTCTTTATTAGTTGCTAGTGACTTTTATGCAACTTCAGAATTCATGGAATGTGTTGAAATACAGAATATAGGTCTTATAAATGACATAGAAGAATTCTACCGTGTGTATAAAGAAGGAAAAATATATAAATCAATTCGAAACTATGAGAAAAAGGAATATGGAAAAAAAAGAGATTATTTAAATATAAAAGATATAAATATATTAAGAAATGAAATGTTTTTGGATGCAGAAAGAACCCTTGAGGATAATATAGACTCAAATATATTCTATTTGGAGGCCCCTACAGGTAGTGGTAAGAGTAACGTTGCCGCGAATTTAAGTTTTAAATTATTACAAAAGGATAAAAGTAAAAACAAAATATTTTATGTATATCCTTTTAACACTCTAGTAGAACAAAATATTAATACTTTAGAACAAGTTTTTGAAAAAGAAGATAATATTCTAAATAAAATTGCAATAATAAATTCAATTGAACCTATAAAAGTTGATAAAGAAATCATTGAAAGTGAAGATACAAACCTAGAATACTATAAAAAAGCTTTATTGAATAGACAATTCTTAAATTATCCAATGATATTAACAACTCATGTTACAATTTTTAAATATTTATTTGGAACATCAAAAGAAGATATTTTTCCCATTCACCAATTAGCAAATAGTGTAATTGTATTAGATGAAGTACAAAGTTATAGAAATCTAATATGGAGAGAGATAATAACTTTTTTAACTTGCTATGCGAAGATTTTTAATACAAAGATAATCATAATGTCAGCAACTTTGCCAGATTTAGATAAACTATCTCTTTCTAAAGCTAATACAGTTAAGTTAATTCAAAATAGGGAAAAATATTTTAACAATCCTATATTCAAAAATAGAGTCAGTGTAGATTATTCATTATTAGAAAGTGAAAATATATTATATGATTTATATAATCATGTAAAGAAAAAAAGCTATGAAGGTAAAAAAATTCTTATTGAGTTTATTAGCAAAAACTCTGCATATGATTTTTTTAATAGGTTTAAAGAAGATGAAGATATAATTTGTGATGTAGAGCTTATAACTGGAGATGACAATATAGGGGAGAGAGAGAGAATAATAAAGAAAGTTAAATCAACAAAATCATTAATATTAGTTGCAACACAGGTTATAGAAGCTGGTGTAGATATAGATATGGATATAGGATATAAAAACATATCTATACTAGATAGTGAAGAACAATTTTTAGGAAGGATAAATAGAGCGTGTAGGAAAGATAGAGGGACAGTATATTTTTTTAAGATTGATGAAGCAAGAAATATTTATAAAGATGATGTAAGAAGAAACAAAGATATAACATTAGAAAATGAAAAGATAAGAGAAATTTTAAAAGGTAAGAATTTTAATAAATTTTATGATTTGGTTGTTGAAAGATTGAAAAATTTAACAAATGGATTGAATGAACTAAATATTGATAAATTTTTAAATGAAGATGTTAAGAATTTAAATTTCAAAAATATAGAGGAACGGTTGAAATTGATAAAACAAAATGAAAATAAAATATCAGTTTACTTAAGCAGTGAGCTTATTGTAAAAAATCAAAGGTTAAATGGAGAATTTTTATGGTATGAATATAAAAGATTACTATTTGATAAAAAAATCAATTATTCCGAAAGGAAAGTTAAACTATCTCAAGTTAGATCTAAAATGAATAACTTCATTTATGAAATTAAGTGGGACTATGACTTTCCATATAATGATAGGTTGGGAGATCTTTACTTTATTGAAAATGGAAACAATTATTTTAAAGAAGGTAAACTTGATAAAGATAAATTTATTAATGGCATAGGAGACTTTATATAATGAGAGTTAATGGGACTTTAATAAATTATTATTTTCATTGTAAAAGACAATGCTATCTTCATGGAAATAGGCTTAATCTTGAAGACAATAGTGAAAATGTAAAGATAGGAAAGACTATACATAAAGAAAAGGCCTCTAAAAGTAAAAGTAGTGAAATAACAATAGATAATATAAAGATTGATAAACTTACAAGTAAGTATTTAATAGAGATTAAAAAGTCGGATGCTGATATAGAAGCCTGTAAGTGGCAACTGTTATATTACTTAAAAGTTTTAAAGGATAAAGGAATATATAGAAAAGGAAAATTAGAATTTGTTGAAAAAAATAAAGGAAGTAATAAGGTTCTTTATTTTGAACTCAGTGACGAGTTGCTAGAAGAATTAGAAAAGTATATATATGACATAGAAACATTGATACAAGATAATGAGATTCCAGATGTCCTAAATAAACCAAAGTGTAAGAAATGTGCTTATTATGAATATTGCTATATATAGGGGGCTGAAAACAAATGGGGAGTACGAGATATATAACATCTATGGGTGAATTAACTAGAAAGGATAATTCACTATGTTTTAGAAAAAATGGTAAAAATGTATATATTCCTGTAGAAAATACAAAAGAAATTTATTGTTTAAATGAAGTGAGTATAAATTCAAAACTTCTTGATTTTTTAGCATCAAATAATATAGTTATTCATTTTTTTAATTATTATGAAGGGTACAGTGGAAGTTTTTATCCTCCAAATCAATATAATAGCGGGAAACTTTTGCTTAAACAGGTTGAAGCTTTTAACAATAATAGGTTATATATAGCCAAATCTATTGTAAAGGGTATTGGATATAATGTATCAGAGGTACTATACCATTACTATAAACATAACAAAAAAGAAGTTAAAACTACTATAGATTGGATAAAAAAGGATGCTGTAAAAAAAATTGAGTTTAGCAAAGATATAAAGCAGTTAATGTCTGTAGAAGGAGAAATATGGCAAAGGTTTTATGGAGAGTTTAAAAACATATTACCAGAAGATTTTATAATGAACAAAAGAGTAAAAAGACCACCAGATAATCCTATCAATGCTTTAATATCTTTTGGAAATACTTTATTGTATACAAAGACTATTTCTTCCATTTATAGAACCCATTTAGATCAAAGGATAAGTTTTTTACATGAACCTTCAGAGCGTAGATTTTCTTTAAGCTTAGATATTAGTGAGGTTTTTAAACCTGTGATTGTATATAAAACTATATTTGAATTAGTGAATAATAGAAAGCTACAAGTGGCTAAGCATTTTGAGAAAAGAGTAAATTATTGTTTATTAAATGAAGAAGGAAGAAAAATTTTCATAGAAGGATTTGAAAAGCGATTAGAAAGTGTATTCATGCATCCTAAATTAAAAAGAAAAGTAAGTTATAGAACAGCCATTAAGTTAGATTGTTATAAATTAATTAAATTTATTATGGAAGATAAAGAATTTATTCCATTTAGTATTAAGGAGAAAATGTAAATGAGAAAAAAATTGAATTACAACTATGCTTTTCTTTTTTATGATGTGAAAGAAAAAAGAGTTCAAAAAGTATTTAAAGTTTGTAAAAAGTATTTATCACATTTTCAAAAGTCTGTTTTTAGAGGAGAAATAACTCCATCTAACTTGATTTCTTTAAGAAAAGATCTGAATAAGGTTATTGATAAAAGTGAAGATTTTATATGTATTATAAAATTGTTAAATGATAATATGTTTGATGAGGAGATTTTGGGGGTACGAACTAATAATACTGGAGAAGATTTGATAATATAGAATTACCAGGCTAAATCTATATTTAAGTAGTTTACAATCAAGTATTACCAAAGCGTTAGAACCTATTAAAAAATTTAAATTCGATAATTTCTAAATAGTTGGTAAAATTCTAATGAAATGTTGAAAACTTAGGGTTTATAGTATATCCTTATATTAAATAGTCGCCATTTTGTTATGATTTAACCATAACATGAGATGTATTTAAATAATCTTACAGATATAAAATAACCTCTCCTAGTTGATTTAACCATAACATGAGATGTATTTAAATTTTGATTTAGGTTTTACCTTTCCAATTATAAGCTTCATTTAACCATAACATGAGATGTATTTAAATGAAGGTAGTAATCAAGGTGAAAGTGGCATTATAAATTTAACCATAACATGAGATGTATTTAAATGACCTTTTAAGCAATAATTATTTTCCAGTAAAAAAATTTAACCATAACATGAGATGTATTTAAATTTATATTTCTCTTAAAGGTCAAGGGGATAATGGAAATTTAACCATAACATGAGATGTATTTAAATGTAGTATTGCTAGTTATAAATGTAACTTTGATAGATTTAACCATAACATGAGATGTATTTAAATTGGAAGGAGATTATACCTTTAAACTAACTGTAACAATTTAACCATAACATGAGATGTATTTAAATAATAATGAAGATAGCTATAAAATAACAAGACCTGATTTAACCATAACATGAGATGTATTTAAATTGGAGCTAGAAATGGGAGGTATGTAAATATGACTTATATTTAACCATAACATGAGATGTATTTAAATGATGAAAAGGATACGCATATTGTGCGTACCCCTGGATTTAACCATAACATGAGATGTATTTAAATAGGCCAGCTAATTCTCCACGTCTAAGTCCAAGTTCAATTTAACCATAACATGAGATGTATTTAAATTTGAACGTATTTTCTATATAAAACGGACCATATTTATTTAACCATAACATGAGATGTATTTAAATACTTTTACTGATGATACAGGAAAAGAATGGCTAGATTTAACCATAACATGAGATGTATTTAAATTTAATTTGTTTTAATAGGTCGTCTTGGCTGTCTTGGATTTAACCATAACATGAGATGTATTTAAATGAACTATTGCTAGTAATGCATTTAAACCGATTAATTTAACCATAACATGAGATGTATTTAAATTCATTTATAAGCAGATATTATCCTAAAATTAATTTGTTTACATATATTAAGAAACAAATAAGTTGTTACCAATTTTGCTTCTCTAAAGACATAAGAATAATCTGAATACCTTTGTTTAGGAATGTAAATAATAAATGCGATAAATCATTCCTAGACAAAGGAGGCAGTAATATGAGCTTAGTATCAGGAGATACTATATGGACTAAGTTAAATAAAATTCCTAAAAAATATACATATCTAAGCAATGACATAAAATGTGAAGTAGCAATAATTGGTGCTGGAATAACTGGAGCCCTTTGTTCTTACTATTTTGCTGAGGCTGGAATAGATACTGTTATAGTTGATAAAAATATTATTGGTTATGGAAGTACTAGAGCTTCAACCTCTATTTTACAGTATGAAATAGATACAGACCTTATTGGACTTAAAGGTCTTATAGGACTGGATAATGCTGTAAAAGCCTTTAACTTGTGTAAAAAGGCAGTATATGATATAGGTGATATTGTTAATAAACTAGATGATAACTGTGACTTTAATTATAGGGATTGTTTTTATTATACTGACAAGGAAAGTCATAAAAAAATTATTAAAAAAGAATTTGAATTAAGAAAAGAAAATGGCTTTGAAGTGGAGTTTATAGATGAACATAGGGGCAAAGAATTATTTTCTTTTCCTATCAAAGCAGGTATATATTCAAAGGGAAGTGCAGGAGAGATTGATCCTTATAGATTTGCCCATGGACTTATATCTAAAGGAGTTAAAAATGGACTAAGAGTATATGAAAATACTAAAGTAATAGATATTCAATGGGAACAAGACGGTGTAACTTTAATAACAGAAAATCAGTTTGAAATAAGAGCTAAAAGGGTTATAATAGCAACTGGATTTGATGCTAAAAATTATATAGACGAAAAAACCACAGCCATGGCAAGGTCTTTCACAATATGCACAAAACCAGTTAATAATCTTGAAGGCTGGTATAATAAATGTATTATAAGGGATTATGGTAATCCTTATACCTATCTACGAGTAACTGGAGATAATCGAATAATCATAGGTGGAGAAGATATACCTTTAGGAGGAAATAATAGTAAGATATCAAGGTTATCAAATGATGACCCAGTGGCCATTGAAAAATTCAAGATATTAGAGGAAAGATTAACAAGACTTTTTCCTAATATAGAAGACTTAGAAGTAGAATATAGGTTTAGTGGACATTTTGGAGAATCGGGAGATAGCCTACCTTATATTGGTGAATATAAAAAATATCCCAACTATTATTTTTGTCTAGGATGTGGCTCAAATGGAATACTGTATGCTGTATTGGGAGGACAATTACTGAGGGATCTATATTTAGGAATGAATCCACCAGAATTAGAATTATTTAAAATACCAAGACAAAATTAAATACACTTAAAAGCAAAAAAGCAGGAGATTATCTTCTGCTTTTGATATTTTACCAAAGAAAATAATGAGGGTATTTAACTATATACTTAGCACCATCTTTTTATAAAAAAGCTATATATTTATTTAAGTTTTGATAAATACTATATAGGCAACAATTTATCTAGTGGGATGGTGATAAATATATGTCAAGAAGATTTGAAACTAGAAAAACAGAAAAAATTATAGATGAGTTATTTTGTCCAGAATACCAATCTTTATCTGTAAGTATAGAAGAAGGATATGGAGTTTGTACAAATCAACAGTGTGAAGTTGAGGGAAATGTAAAAAAATGTAATGATAGAAATTGCGATAATGTTATGACAGACTAAGACAATGCTTTCTGTGATGAATGGCCTAAGGTTTAAAATGCTACCTTTATGGTAGCATTTTATGTATTGTACTCTTATATACATAACAGATATAATAAGAGTTGGAGGTGAGCAGATGAATCAAGAAGCCATAAGAGATTATGTGATATATAATGGAAAGTTATTATCTACCAAGGAATTAGATTTGTTTAAGATATCATTAAGACCGGCAATATATGAAGTAATAAGAGTTATAGATGGTGAGCCCCTTTATTTGGAAGAACATATTAGTAGACTTAGGAAGTCAGCTAAATTATTAAATATGAAAATAAATAAAGAAGATAATGAGTTGATTGAAGAAATATATTCTCTGATTAAGAAAAATGAAAGCCCTAATCTAAATATCAAGATATTGTGTAATGGATTTCATGAAACTATTGAAAATGTATTTTTGTATTTTGTTAATAGTTTTTATCCACCAAAATCTTTATATAATGATGGAATACATACCATACTATATGAAAGTGAAAGAGACAATCCCAATGCAAAAATTTCAAATAAAGAGTTAAGGGCAAAAATAGATAAAATAAGAAAAAAAGAAGAAGCATTTGAAGCCCTTTTAGTCAATCATAGGGGTCAAATTACAGAGGGAAGTCGATCAAATGTTTTTTTTGTTGGTGAAAATAAGATATTCACTCCACCGGCTAAAAAAGTTCTTTTAGGAGTGACGAGAACTAAAATATTAGAACTTTGTCATAAAAATAGAATCCAAGTTATAGAAAAGGATATTTTAGTAAATAAAATAAAGGAATATGATGGAGCATTTATAACAGGCACATCTATAAATGTACTACCTATAAAAAGTATAAATGACAAGAAATTAGACTCAGAAAAAAATTATTTAATTAAAAAACTTATGGGAATATATGAAGATGATATGAAAAACTATATAAGCAAGAGAAAAATTAGGAGTTGATAACATGGAAAAATTAGTTGAAAGGTTTTTAAAATATGTAAAGATTGATACTGAATCTAATCCCGATTCAGCCACCTGTCCCAGTTCAGAAAAGCAATTTGACCTTGCCAGGGAGTTAGTAAAAGAGCTTGAAGGTTTAGGACTTGAGGATGTAAGTCTAGATGATAATGGTTATGTAATGGCAACTCTACCTTCTAATACAGATAAGGATATTCCTACCATAGGTTTTATTGCCCATATGGATACAAGTCCAGATTTTAGTGGAAAAAATGTAAAACCCCAGATAATTAAGAATTATGATGGGAAAGACATAGTGCTAAATAAAGATAAAAATATAGTTTTATCTCCTAAAGACTTTCCAGAACTTAAAAACTATATATCTCAAGATATTATTACAACCGATGGTACTACTTTATTAGGAGCTGATAATAAAGCAGGTATAGCAGAGATAATCACTGCATTAGAGTATCTAATAGATAATCCTTCTATAAAACACGGCAGAATTAAAGTAGGCTTTACCCCTGATGAAGAAATAGGTAGGGGTGCAGATAGATTTGATACAGAAGAGTTTGGAGCTGATTTTGCATATACAATTGATGGTGGACCTATAGGAGAACTAGAATATGAGAATTTTAATGCAGCCTATGCTAAGGTAACTATAAATGGAAGAAATGTTCATCCAGGTTCCGCAAAGAACAAAATGATTAACTCTATATTAATAGCAATGGAGTTTAATTCAATGCTTCCAGTTAATGAGACACCAGCCCATACTGAAGGCTATGAGGGCTTCTATCATTTAAATGATATTGAAGGGAATGTAGAAAAAACTGTTCTGAAATATATTATTAGAGACCATGATAAAGATAAATTTGAAAAGAAAAAGGAAAGAATAAAGAGAGCTGTAAAATATATAAATGATAGCATGGGCTATGAAATAATTGAGCTTGAAATGAAGGACCAGTACTATAATATGAAAGAGAAAATTGAGCCTGTTTTTCATATAGTAGAAACAGCTGAAAGAGCTATGCAGGAAGTAGGAGTAACTCCTAACATAAAACCTATTAGAGGAGGTACCGATGGTGCCAGACTTTCTTTCATGGGTCTACCTTGTCCTAATATATTTACAGGGGGACATAATTTTCATGGAAAGTATGAATACATACCTATAGATTCAATGAAAAAAGCCGTTGAAGTTATAGTTAAAATAGTTGAACTATACAGTTAATAATAAAATAACTGTCTTCTAATGAAGGCAGTTATTTTAAAATAAGATTATTACTTTAAAAAGTATTTTTTATTATCTTACTACAAGTACAGGGATAGTTGCATGATGTATAACTTTATTAGTCACACTACCTAGTAAAAATCTTTTTCCAGCCGACATACCATGGGTACACATAATAGCAAGATCATAGTCTCCATCTTCAATAGTTTCTAAAATCGCATTTGCTGGATCGCCAACGGTTGTTTTAATAGAAACTTTAATACCGGAATCATCAAAAAATTTTTTTGCATCTTCAACTATTCTTTCAGCTATTTGTTCAGGACTAGATTCAATACTTGTAGATACCACTGGATCATATGCCCAGTTAAAAGCCGGAGTTAGAGCTTGGGCATTGAATATGACTATCTCAGCATCGTATTTAAGAGCTAAATCTTTTGCAAAATCATAGGATTTAGCACCGGTTTTAGATCCATCCACAGGAAGCAATATTTTTTTAAACATAATTATAAAACCTCCCTTCACAATAATAGTATTATTTATCTATTTATTATATACCCAATTATTATCTTAATAATATGATAAAATAATGTGATTTAAAAAGATTTTAATAAATAGATGAAAAAATTTTCAATTTTTTTAATTTTAAGAAGGAATTTTTGGTATTAATGTAAAATATATTATTTTAATGTGATATATAATAACTACATTTATATATAAAAAAGATACTACTATGGTATTGGGAGGAAGCGATATCCATGAAGGAAAATGAATTAGCACATAAAAAAAATGAATCTCAAGAATTAAAAGAGTTAACTGAATTAGTTATAAAGTTTGTGGATTTTGCAAAACAACTAAAGGATGATGGAAAAATAACATATGATCAATATCATAATTTAACTAAAAATAAAATTGATTTTTTAAATAATGTAGCCGAAGAAAAACAAAGTTATAATGTAAATTCAGTTCAAAAAAACCTTTTCTATTAAAGAAAGGGTTTTTTTATTTCACTACATTGTATATAATTACAGATGTAAATAGACAACATAATAATATACGAAATGCTAGGAGGAAGAAATATGGGATTACACACATTTTCGAGGACTGAATTATTAATTGGAAAAGATGGATTAGATAAATTATATAAATCTAAAGTAGCAGTTTTTGGAATAGGTGGAGTAGGAACTTTTGTAGTTGAAGGACTTGCAAGAACGGGGGTAGGTAGTTTCGTTTTAGTTGATGATGACGACATATGTTTAACAAATATAAATAGACAAATCCACGCTTTGAGGAGTACAGTAGGAAAATCAAAGGTAGAGGTTATGAAAGAAAGAATACTAGACATAAATCCAAAGGCCCATGTCACCACTTTTCAAATGTTATATAATGAAGAAACTGCCGATAAGTTGTTAGATAATAGTTATGATTATGTGGTAGATGCCATAGATATGGTAAGTTCAAAATTAGATTTAATAGAAAGATGTAAAAAGAGAAATATTCCTATAATGAGTAGTATGGGGGCAGGTAATAAACTAGATCCAACTAAGTTAGAAATTGCAGATATTTATGAAACATCTATATGCCCATTGGCAAGGGTTATGCGTAAAGAACTTAAAAAAAGAGATATAAAGGATCTTAAAGTTGTATATTCACAAGAAAAGCCCATAACTCCAATGAATACTGAGTCTAACTGCAAAACAGATTGTATATGTACCAATAAAGATAGAACATGTGCAGAGAGAAGACAGATACCAGGAAGTGTTGCTTTTGTACCATCGGTGGCAGGATTGATAATAGCCTCAGAGGTAATTAAAGACCTATTAAATTCATAACTTAAAAATTTCTATCTAATACTGATAAATTTTTCAAAGAGTATAATATATAGAAACGAGGAGAAAATATTACCATCAAAAGTAAAAAGGTTTTTAAAAAGATATGTAGAACTATAGTTTTGTACTGGTATGTTCAATACAAAACTATAGTTTTTATTTTTAATAAGGAAAATACATAGAACAGTGATTTTTAAAAATGAGAAATCTTATCTATAAGAAAGTAGTAACTTTAGTCTATTTATAGCAAATGACAAAAATAAAACTGTACAATAGGTTGATTAATTAAGATGAATAATGATATATTTAAAGTGTAGGATATTTGTCCAAGAATGTTAGGAGGGAAATTTAGTGAAGAAGCGGGTAGCATCTGTCGTAGCTTCAATATGTTTATTTTCAACAAGTTTTATAAGTTATGGACTTGAAACTGAATCATTTGATTTATCAGTTTATAAAAATGGTGTGGAACATGAAGATGTAATGATGATTCAAAAAGCCTTATTAAAGGATGGAGTATTTGAAAATACTAAAATAACTGAATATTATGGACCAATTACTGAGGAAGCAGTTAAAAAATTTCAAAAAAAATACGGATTAACAGCTGATGGGGTAGTTGGAAAATCTACTATAGAAAAAATGGAAGAATTAGGATTATTCACATATGGAATACTTACGGAAAATGTATATAAAAAGGGTATTGAACATAAAGATATAGAGATTATTCAAAAAGCCCTATATCATGATGGCGTTTATAAAAATGATTTTTATACCACATATTTTGGAGAGGATACTGAAAATGCAGTGAAGTCTTTTCAGAAAAAATATGGACTGGCTGTTGATGGAGTAGTAGGTAAAACAACAATAGATAAATTAGAGGAATTAGGATTAGTAATTCATAATGAAGATGCTACAACTTCTAACAGTGTACTTGGAAACCTATCATTATCTGTATATAAAAAGGGAATGACTCACGACGATATAAAAGTAATACAGAAAGCATTAAGTAAAGTAGGCACTTTTAAAGAAGAAAGCTTTACAACATATTATGGTTCAGTAACTGAAAGTGCGGTAAAATCTTTCCAAAGCAAATATGGACTAGAGGCCGATGGCATAGTGGGAGGAACTACTATAGAAAAGATGGAGTCCTTAGGATTAGTTACCCATACTCCTGTAAGTAGAAGCAGCACTTCTTCAAGAAGAGGATATGGGGAATATCTTGATTGGTGGACACAAGTAGACAATAAAATAATTAAACCAGGAGATGTTTTAGAGATTAAAGACTTAGATACTGGAAAGACATTTAAGGTAGTTGCTATTGCAGGAAGTAATCATATGGATGTTGAAACCGCATCTTTAAATGATACTAAAATCATGAAGGATTTATGGGGTGGAGATTTTAGTTGGGAGAGAAGAGCAGTTATTGTATATAAAGGGGATAGGGCTATAGCAGCCTCCTTAAATGGGATGCCCCATGCAGGTAGAGATGATAAACCCTATGGAGAGTATGTTAGTGGAAGATCTCAAGGATATGGGTATGGATATAACTTAGATAAAGTTAAAAATAATGGTATGGACGGAGTAATATGTCTTCACTTTAAGGGAAGTTTACTTCATAAAAATGATAAATCCGATGACAAGCATCAGTATCAAGTTAAAAGAGCTGCAGGTTTAGTTAAATAGTTTACAAATAAAAAATCTATAAAAAACTTTAAAATATTGTTTATTTTTCGTAAAAAAGGATATAAATAAAATAAATATTAAATTGACTATAAGTGAAATTTAGTATAAAATCAGGGATTAATGATACCTAAAAAAATAAGAGATAAATTTATAGAGATATTTAGGGGGTAAAAGGATGAAGGAATTTGATTTTAAAGCTTTAGCTGTAGGGGCAGCATATTTTTCAATTATATTTGGAGCTGCCATGTTTTTAATGAATATTAATAGTTATTTAAGTATATAAGATAGTTTATTTTGAAGTCTTGGTTCTAAACCAAGGCTTTTATCTTTTTTTGCAATGTAAATTTATTACTTAAATAGAATAAAACCCTATTTTTTAACAGAGAATACTATATAAGATTAAAGGATTAAACAAAGGAGAGGAATAGGGATGAAAAGTAAAAGTATGGTTATGGCTGTTGTAATATTTTTATTACTAGTAATAACCGTATTTAATATAGAGGAAATTACTGCTCGGCCCCTATACTGGGGAACAAGGGGAGAAGATGTACGACAAGTACAAGAAAAGTTAAAAAAATGGGGATATTATGATGGTAGTCTTGATGGAGTTTATGGTGCAGATACATACAAAGCTATATTAAATTTTCAGAAAAAAAATGGACTTACTGTGGATGGATTAGTTGGAGATAGTACAAAGGCAGCACTAGGAATATATGATAATGGATATGGCAGTAGTACTAGTGCTTCTTATAGTGCAATTGTTGAAGAAGCACAAAGGAAACTTAAGGAATGGGGATACTATGATGGAGCAATCGATGGAATATATGGACCAAATACCTATGAAGCTGTTACATTATTTCAAAGGAAAAACGGATTAAATCAAGATGGGATAATTGGTACAAAGACTAGGAATGCATTAGGTATATCTGAAACTGACAGGGGAAATCAAAAATCCGCCATGGAATATGATGAAGATATTGCAGAAGTACAGAAGAAACTTAAGACATGGGGATATTATGATGGTGCTGTGGATGGACTATATGGGTCAAAGACCTATGAAGCAGTTGTAAAGTTCCAAAGGAAAAACGGGCTAACTGTAGATGGACTTATAGGGACTGAGACTAAAACTGCATTGGGAATCACAACAAAATCTGTAAGTAGAAGTTATAATTCAAGTAGTGAAGGCATTTCAAGGAATGATGAGTTGACCTTACTTGCTATGGCCATAAATGGAGAAGCTAGAGGAGAGTCCTATGTAGGGCAAGTAGCTGTAGGAGCAGTAATTCTGAATAGGGTTAAACATCCTTCCTTTCCCAATACTATAGCTGGAGTATTATATCAACCCTTGGCCTTTGAATCGGTGGATACTGGACAAATATATATGCCTATTGAAGAAAGTTCACTGAAGGCAGCAAGGGATGCAATGAATGGATGGGATCCCACAGGAGGAGCATTATACTTTTGGAATCCAGCCAATGCAGAAAGCCAATGGATTTGGAGTCTTAAACCTACACTTAAAATAGGTAAGCATGTATTTGCAAAGAAATAAGTAGAGGGTGATAAATAGTGAAAAACATATTTGTTGGGATGCTTGTTTCCACAATTATAATACTAGCTTTAACATTTAATTGGGGATTAGAACAGAAACAACAATTAGATGAATATAGTATTTATATAGAAAATCAATATCAAAAAATGTTTTATGATCTTATAGGTGGAGTGGAAAATATCCAATCTAATTTAGCAAAAATTATGGTTACAGGTACTCCAAAACAAAATGTATTGATATTTTCCAACTTAATGTATCAAGCCTATGATGCACAATCAAATTTAACTCAGCTTCCTATACTACATAATAATGTAAGTAAAACACAAAAGTTTTTAAGTCAAGTTGGAGATTTTAGTATGGCTATGGCAAGAAAAAATCTTAGGGGAATTCCATTAACTGAAGAAGATATGGAAACACTTAGAGAACTACACAATTATTCTAATTATTTAGCTGAAGATTTACTAAAACTTCAAGAGAAAATATCTAAGGATAATATAAAATTAGGGGGATTAATTATAGAAACAAGTGAAAGTCTAAAGGAAACCAATGAGCATATGATGAATACAAGCCTTATAAATGTTGAAGAAAGGATGCAGGAATATCCAGAACTTATTTATGATGGGCCATTTTCTGAACATATTGTTAATCTAGAACCTAAATTAAAGGGGGATATGATAAGTGGGGACAAAGCCATAGAAATAGCTAAAAGCTTTATGAAAGATGACAATAATTATATTGGAAAGATTGTTTCTGAAACAGAAAACACAAGATTACCAGCTTATTTAATAGAACTTAAAAAGACAAATGAAGATGAAAGCGATACTATGATAGCTATAACTAAAAAAGCAGGTAAGCCTCTATGGATGTTAAACACAGATTCTATTGGAGATTCAAAAATAAGCAAAGAAAAAGCTATAAATATAGCGAAGGATTTTCTAAAGAAGAATGGATTTGAAAATATGGAGGCTACATATTTTGAGGAATATGATGGTCAGTTGGTTGTGAATTTTGCTTATAATGACAATGGTGTGATAGTATATACTGATTTAATAAAGGTAAAAGTCAGTTTAGAAGATGGAAGTATCAAGGGCTTTGAAGCCGATGGCTATCTCTCCAATCATCATGAAAGAGATATACCAAAGCCTCAAATTACAGAGCAGGAGGCTAAAAATTATATAAATATAGGTAGTGAAATAGAGGAAGTAAGACTGGCTATTATACCTACAGAAGGTTCAAAGGAGATACTATGTTATGAATTTAAAGTAAATTATTTAGAAGACAGTTTCTTAATATATATAAATGCAATAAATGGAGAGGAAGAAAAGATATTACAACTTATAATCAAAGAAAATGGAGTTTTAATGATGTAGGCCTTTAATAAAATAAGGGCCATTTTTTTATCAAGATAGATTAAAGATATTCTTCAAAGGATAATAGAATTAAATATTAATAGATGATAATTTGAAAGTAAAAATCTTTGAGTTATAAGCCCTTAGCTGAAGTACAAATAAATCTTACTGAATGTATCATAATAGCATAAATTTAGCTTTGAAATTAGATATCTATATTATACAATTAAAATATAATATTATGTTTAATATTTAAGGAAACGTGGACATTATTTTGAAAAATTTAATTTCTGGAGGAGATATTCAGTGAAAGATTATAGTGCATTTGAAATAATAGGGCCTAAAATGATAGGACCTTCAAGTTCCCATACTGCTGGAGCTACTAAACTTGGAATGGTAGCTGGAAAACTTGCAAATTATGATATCAAAAAAGTAAAACTATTATTACATGGGTCATTTGCAAAGACTTATAGGGGACATGGTACAGACAGAGCCTTGCTGGCAGGACTCTTGGGAATAAAGGAATATGAAGATAAATTGAAGGAGTCTCGAGAAATAGCAAAGCAAAAAGGGTTAGAATATGAATTCATTGAAGCAGATTTAGGGGATGTGCATCCCAACACAGTAAAATTCATCATAGAAAAAACGAATGGGGATTTTATCGAATTAATGGGGTCATCTATAGGTGGAGGAAGTATAAAAATTGTAGAAATAAATGGACTAAAACTTGAATTTACAGGACAATACCCTACTCTTATTACTAGACACTTAGATCATCCAGGAGTTATAGCTAGTATTACTAAAATTCTAGCTGACTATAACATTAATATTGCCTTTATGAGCTTATTTAGACAAGATAAGGGCAAGGATGCCTTTATGGTAATAGAGACCGATGATTTTTTAATGGATGAATTGATAGATGGAATAAAGAAATCAACTAAAGACATAAAGGATGTATACATAATTAATACTATATAATAAAGGAGCATGATTAAAATGTATAATTTCAATAATGGACTTGAACTCACTGAAATCTGTAATAAATATGATAAGAAAATATGGGAGATAATGGTTTTAAGAGAAGTTGAACATTCAGGTAATGATTATAATAAAGTAATAGAAATTATGAAAGAAAATCTTAGCATAATGAAGTCTGCAATAGAAAAGGGATTGAATGAAGAAATAAAATCCGTTAGTGGTTTAGTTGGTGGAGATGCTATTATGCTGAAAAATTATTACGAAAAAAATAAAACCCTTTCAGGAGATAGAATGTTAAAAGCAGTTGCAAGTTCTATGGCAGTTCTTGAAGTAAACGCTTCCATGGGACAAATTGTAGCGGCTCCTACAGCAGGGTCTAGTGGAATACTTCCTGGGGTTTTAATTACAGTAGGTGAAGAATTAGGGTTAGATGACGATGAATTAGTTAAGGGCCTATTTACTGCATCGGCAATAGGACTTATTATTTCAAAAAATGCAACTGTATCTGGTGCTGAAGGAGGTTGTCAAGCAGAAACAGGAAGTGCAGCTGCCATGGCTGCTGGGGCAGTAGTAGAATTGATGGGGGGAAGTCCAGAAGCTGTTTTACATGGAGCTGCCTTTACCATTAAAAATATTTTAGGTCTTGTATGTGACCCTATTGCAGGTTTAGTAGAATGTCCCTGTGTTAAAAGAAATGCTATAGGAGCAGCAAATGCTATAATGTCAGCAGATATGGCTTTAGCTGGAATCAAAAGTATAATACCCTTTGATGAAGTAGTAGAAGCAATGTATAGAGTAGGTAGGGCTTTGCCCTATACCTTAAGGGAAACAGCCCTAGGAGGTTTAGCTGCTACACCAACAGGTAAAAAGATAGCACAGAAGATATTAAATAAATAATTTATAATAAGTTAAAGTTCCATAGTCGCTTTTAGTTAAATTTTATGATAGAATATAATTCAGACTTATATAGATCGGGTGATAAAAATGAAAGATACGAAAAAATTAGTACTTATGGGACTTTTTGTGGCTATGGCTTTAGCTTTACATGTATTTGAAAGAGCATTACCAGTTCCATTTATTGCTCCTGGTGCTAAATTAGGACTTTCAAATATAGTTACTTTAACTATTTTAAAGACCTTTGGGTTTAAAGATGCATTTACTGTGCTTATAGTTAGGATAATTATGGCATCAATGTTTGGTGGAAGTATTTCCTCTCTTATCTATAGCATATCAGGAGGGATATTAAGTATACTAGCCATGTATATAGTAGGAGTAATAGGAAGGGATAATATTAGTTTTATTGGTATAAGTATAATAGGAGCAGTTTTCCATAATATAGGACAACTTTTAGCTGCTGCAATAGTGATTAACAATGTAAATATATTTGTATACCTACCTATGCTCTTTATAACGGCTATTGGGACAGGTATATTTGTAGGTCTCACATCTCAATTTTTAGTAAATCTAATTAAGAAACACTTATCATATTTTAATTAATTTAGAGCAATTTATTTTATGAATAATATGGATAGGTAGTATAAAAACTAGAAATATATCCATATATATTACATTGAAACTACCCCCCTAGGGCTGTTATGCTAAAATAAAGGGGGTTATTTGTTTGAAAAAACTGTTAAGTCTCATCACTGAGAATAGAATAATGGGAATAATACTTGGATTTGTGTTATTTATAGCAGGAACATTGACGAGGGGACAGTTTATAGAGAGTAATATGATTATTAGTTTTATAATACCATTACTTTTTGTTTCAATTGGATTTGGGTTTATATTTACATCAGTATTTAATAAGAATAAGAAAAAGCCATATATTATATTTGTAAAATCAGTACTTGCTCCATGGGTAATAGTTTTAACAATTGTAGGCTTTAATAAAGCAGGGATAGAGTCACCATTACTAAGGGCAGGAGCTTTATTTGTAATAAATCTTACATTTTTCAATAAAGAAATAAATAGAGAACTTAATTATTTAAAATAGTAGAGGATACAAAAGCCTTTGCTATTTTTTTTATATAATTTTGACTGTTAGACACAGAAAAAATAATAATAAGTATATAAAATGGATTATGAGTTATTCTAATACTAAAGAATAATCTTTTTTGGAGGGAGTATTATGGATAAGAAGTATGTTGTAGTGGGGGAAAAGGATAATTCTATTTCTAAGCCAATGAGTAGAGAAGAGGCTATAAATAAAGTGAAAGATTTAGCCAGTGAAGGGTTAGAATATTATATAGTAACTGAAGAAGAAGGACAAAGGATTAAACAATCGGGGAAGTTTAATAGACCCAAATGGGAATAAAGCTTTAAAAGCAAGGTTAAATAAGTAGCCTTGTTTTTATTTTTGATAGGGAACTCAAACTTTGTATGTCAAGAATTATACATGTTAAATCTAGTAAAATCAAATAAAATAGATTGACATAAATAAATAATAGACAAAGGTAGAAATTTTAATTAAAATATACAAAAGAGTAAAAATGGAAAGGGAGAATTGTATAATGAATATAGAAATTTTAAAGTATCACGGTTCAGGAAATGATTTTATACTAATTGACGAAATGAATGATAAATATAGATTCAACGATGAAATAAGAAAAAAAATAGCTATGGAGCTCTGTGATAGAGAAAATTCTATTGGTGCAGATGGAATACTATTTGTTTTAGATAGTAAAAACTGTGATGCAAAGATGAGAATTTTCAATTCCGATGGTAGTGAACCAGAAATGTGTGGAAATGGCTTAAGATGTCTTGGAAGATACGTTATTGAAAAATTAAATGAAGACATTGTGGAAATAGAAACAATGAAGCAGGATTATACAGTAAAAAAAGTGGATAACTTTTTTAAAGACATGGGGGCCTACGAAATAACCCTTGGAAATATAAAACTACATAGGGATTTTGATTTTAAGGATTTTGACAATCTTGAGAACAAATATAAATTTAAATTTTTAACAATATCTAATCCCCATGCCATTTCTATAGTAAATAAGGATGATATCTTTACCGATGATATAGAGAAAATAGGAATTTTAGCTAATGAAAGAAGAGATGTTTTCAAATATGGGGTTAATGTAAGCTTTGTAACTGAAATTGACAGGGATAATATTTATGTAAGAACATTTGAGAGAGGAGTAGGACTTACTAAATCCTGCGGCACTGGAATGGTTTCTGCAACTACCACAGTATGTATTAAAAACAATTCTTTTAATACCTGGTATAATGTTTATAATGATGGAGGAATGGTAAAGATATCAGTAAATGAAAAAGATGATGGTTTTGAAGCAAAACTTCTAGGAAATGCAACTAATGTATTTAAAGGAAAAATTCATATAGATGAAAAGGAAAATATTAAGCTCTTAAACATAGAAAATAATGTGGAAGAAGACTTGGAATATAATAATTTCTTTGAATACACTAGAAGGCTTTTGAATTCTTTGAAAAACAATTAACAAGTATTAGGAGGCATAGAAATTGAAAACAAAATTAACAGAGTTACTTAATATAAAATATCCTATTATTCAAGGGGCTATGGCATGGGTATCAGAATCAAAATTAGTAAGTGCAGTGGCAAATGCCGGTGGAACTGGAGTTATAGCTGCTGGGGGAAGAACTACTGAGTGGGTAAAAGAAGAAATAAGAAAAACTAAGGAATTAACAGATAAGCCCTTTGGAGTAAATATAATGCTAATGGCTCCAAATAAAGAAGAAATCGTTGATGTGGTTTGTGAAGAAAAGGTGGATTTCGTAACCTTAGGGGCAGGTAATCCACTACCATACTTTGAAAAACTTCATGATGCAGGTATCAAGGTAATACCTGTAGTTCCAAATTTAAAGCTTGCAAAGAGAGTTGAAAAGGCAGGTGCAGATGCTTTAATACTAGAAGGAATGGAAGCAGGAGGCCATATTGGAACTGAAACAACCATGGCTCTACTAACCAATGTAATACCTGAAATTTCCATACCTGTTATAATAGCAGGAGGAATAGTAGATGGTAGGGGTATGGCTGCAGCCTTAGTAATGGGAGCCCAGGGAGTACAAATGGGTTCAAGATTTCTCCTAACTGATGAATGTACTTTCCATCCCAATGCCAAGAAGAAAATAATTGAAGCTAAGGATACAGATTCAGTGGTAACAGGTTATTCTAGAGGTCATGGTGTAAGGGGTTTAAGAAATGCTTTTACCGATAAATACTTAGAACTTGAGAGAACAGGGGCATCCTATGAAATCCTTTCAGAAATTTCAAAGGGAACTAATAAACTGGCAGCTGTAGATGGAGATGTGGAAAATGGATTTGTTCAAGTTGGACAAAGTCTAAATAGATTAAATGAAATAAAGCCTGTGAAAGTTGTGATGGGGGAGTTAATCAAAGAGCTTAAACTGACTTTAGACAATATAAAGAATTTAGATTGATCCATTGGAAATAGTAAAAAATTGTAATATATTCAAAACTATTGACAATTATTTTAGTAATTGTTAAAATTTTAATATCAAATGAATAAATATTAATAAAAACCAATTGCATGACTGGCGGAAGTGGAAATGACCACATGGAGTGCAATTTGGATGAAAGCCGACCGCCTGGGCGTTAAGTCCAGGCGGTATATATTTTTTGGTATACTTCTGGACTTATGGAATATAAGTCGAGGAGGTTTTTTTATGATTAGAAAAGAATGGCGAGAATTTAAAGAAGGTAGATGGACTAAGGAAGTAGATGTTAGAGACTTCATCCAAAAAAACTATATATCCTATGAAGGAGACAGTAGTTTTTTAGAGGGGATAACTGATCGAACTAAAGTGCTATGGGAAGGCTGTAAAAAATTGCTTTCAAAGGAATTGGAAAAGGGAGTTCTTGATATTGATACTGAAAATATTTCAGGTATAGATAGTTTTGAGCCAGGATATATAGACAGAGATACAGAAATAATATTTGGACTCCAGACAGACAAGCCCCTTAAGAGAATGATCAATCCCTTTGGTGGCATCAGGATGGCTGAAGCAGCAACGAAATCCTATGGCTATAATCTAAATGAAAAAATGGAAAAGACCTTTAAGGAATATAGGAAAACCCATAATCAAGGAGTTTTTGATGTATATACAGAAGAAATGAAGAAAGCTAGAAGTGTAGGCCTATTAACAGGACTACCGGATGCATATGGTAGGGGGAGGATTATAGGGGATTATAGGAGAGTACCTTTATATGGAATTGATTTTTTGATTGAAGAAAAAAAGAATAGTTACACAAAAATAGATGGAGTTATGAAGGATGAACTAATCAGAAAAAGAGAAGAAATAGCTGATCAAATAAGGGCATTAGAAAAAATTAAAATAATGGCTAAATCCTATGGATTTGATATTTCTAAACCAGCTGTCAATGCCCTTGAAGCAGTTCAATTTTTATATTTTGCCTATTTAGCTGGAGTCAAAGAGAATAATGGTGCTGCTATGTCCTTAGGGAGAGTAAGCACATTTATAGATATATATATACAAAGAGATTTGGAGAGGGGAATTTTATCTGAAAAAGAGGCACAAGAAATTATTGACCAGTTTATTATTAAGCTTAGAATGGTAAGACACTTAAGAACCCCAGAATATAATGAATTATTTGCAGGAGATCCCAATTGGATAACTGAGGCGATTGGAGGTATTGGACTAAATGGCAAGCCCCTTGTAACTAAGACTTCCTATAGATTTATCCATACCTTAAAAAACTTAGGACCAGCTCCAGAACCCAATATAACTGTTTTATGGTCGGAGAAACTTCCAGATAATTTTAAAAAGTATTGTGCCTACATGTCCATAACAACCGATTCTATTCAGTATGAAAATGACGACATTATGAGACCTATTTACGGAGATGACTATGGTATTGCCTGTTGTGTATCTGCCATGAAAATTGGTAAACAAATGCAGTTCTTTGGGGCAAGATGTAATTTAGCAAAGGCCCTTCTCTATGGTATAAATGGTGGAATAGATGAGAAAAGGAATATACAAGTGATTCCAGAAATTAAAAAAATTGAAGATAATAAATTAGATTATGAAAAGGTACTTGAGAATTATCATAGAGTTATAGAATATGTAGCTGAGCTATATGTAAATACCATGAATATAATACATTACATGCATGACAAGTATGCCTATGAAGCAGGATTAATGGCTCTTCATGATATAGATGTTGAAAGATTTATGGCCTTTGGTGTTGCTGGTTTGTCGGTTGTGGCAGATTCCCTTAGTGCCATTAAATATGCTAAAGTTAAACCTATAAGAAAAAATGGCATAGCCATTGATTTTGACATAGAAGGAGATTTTCCTAAATATGGCAATGACGATGATAGGGTTGATAATATTGCTATTGATATTTTAACTAAATTTACAAAGGAATTGAAAAAACATTATACCTATAGAAAGGCTAAGCATACATTATCAGTTCTTACAATTACTTCAAATGTAGTTTATGGAAAGAAAACTGGATCAACACCCGATGGAAGAAAAGAAGGAGAAGCCTTTGCACCAGGGGCCAATCCCATGCATGGTAGAGATATAAAGGGGGCATTAGCTTCCCTAAATTCAGTTGCAAAGATTCCTTATGCTTCAATATGTCAAGATGGCATCTCTAATACGTTTTCAATTATTCCTAAGGCCTTAGGGAAAGACGATGAAAATAGAGTTAATAACTTAGTATCAATTTTAGACGGATATTTTTCTCAAGGAGCCCATCATTTAAATGTAAACGTGATTAACAGGGATACATTGATTGACGCCATGAAGAATCCAGAGAAATATCCTACTTTAACCATAAGAGTATCTGGATATGCTGTAAATTTTAATAGATTAACTAAGGAACAACAATTAGAAGTAATAAAAAGAACATTCCATAAGGCTTTATAGGAAATAGAATATAAAGGATTGGTTCCCTTTATTTTAGTAAATAGTATTAGAATAATCTTAATAAAGCCATGTTGAAACACTATATATATTATGAGATAATTGCATAAAGATATAAATTTAATAGAAAGTATGAAGGGAGATTTGTTTTATGGTAATTAGAAATTTAGGCGAATTGGAGATTGTAGTTAAACGACTTAATAAATAAGTGCGTTTAACTAATTTGAAACCTTAAATAAACGGTCAAGTTAAATAAATGCTTTCTTATTCATTAAGTCGTACTTAGATTTTAAAATCATAAATGACTTAAGAATATAGGAGGATAATAAATTGAATAAGTTAATAAATCTATTTGAATTTGGATTAAATGAAGAAATTAAAATAAAATTTGAAGAAAATTATAAAGGATATGTTTTAGGTAGAGTATCTTCCCAGCATAAAAATATGTATAATGTAATAACAGAAAAAGGGGAAAGATTCAGTAAAATATCAGGAAAGTTAAACTATCAAGCTAATAGCAAATCAGACTTTCCAGCTGTAGGAGACTGGATAGCATTAGAAAATATCAGTTCTAAGGATGAAATATCGATTATTCATGGAATATTACCCAGGAAAAGTATTATTTCTAGAAAAACTTCTGGTAAGAAAAATGAAGAACAGATTATAGCTTCAAATATTGACAAAGTATTTTTATGTATGGCATTAAATAATGACTTTAATATTAGAAGATTAGAAAGATATATAACCCTAGCTTGGGACAGTGGAGCACAGCCAATTATTATTCTAACAAAGGCTGATTTATGTGAAAATATAGGTGAAAAACTTATCTTAGTAGAGGAAGTTGCCATAGGTATAAAAATAATAGTGGTAAGTTCCGTAACCCTTGAAGGCATAGATGAGATAAAAAACATAATAAGTTCTAAAGATACAGTGGCTTTTATAGGTTCCTCTGGAATAGGAAAGTCTACCCTTATAAATATGTTGTTAGGAGAAGATAGACAAAAAGTTAATAGTATTAGAAACGATGATAAAGGAAGACATACTACAACCTACAGAGAACTAATTAAGTTACCTAATGGAGGTACGGTTATTGATACTCCTGGAATGCGAGAAATTGGAGTATATAATGGGGATTTAGACACCTCTTTTTCAGATATAAATGAGCTGTCAAAGAGCTGTAGATTTAGAGATTGTAAACATGAGAATGAACCAGATTGTGCAGTTAAACAAGCCATAAAAGATGGGGAGCTTGATGAAGAAAGACTAAAAAGCTATAAAAAACTACAAAAAGAGATAGAATATCTAGAAGATAAAGAAGTGCTTAATAGTAGGCAATTAGAAAAGAAAAAGATTATAAGAATGATAGGTAGCTTGGATGGCATGAAGAAGATAAAAAATAAAAAATAATATATTTAAGACAGCTATGGCTTAGCCTAGCTGTTTTAAATTTTTTACCTGGGAAAATTTATTTTATCATTTCCTTAATCTAAAAAGTCCAATGAAAACATATAGAAAAAGAGTTCTAATTTTGTTAAAATGAAGTCATCCTAATTTATATTTTTAGAGGATGCTCCCTTATGTTAAGCTAAAGTGTATTATATTTAAGATTTTATATTCCATAGGATTACTATAAATTTACAAAAACCATTATATTTGCATGGAGTCAATAATAATATTAAAATAAGATATATGGATCTATTGTTTTAGACCTAAATAAAAAGTATAAATAAATGATAGTGATCCAATTATTCAAATTGAAGGTAATTAATGAGTTCATAGGATATAAAAGACTCATCATAAAATTTGGATAGTGGATTTTAAAAGGAGATAAAAATACAATGAAGGTAATGATAATAGGTGCAGGGAAATTAGGTTATAAATTGGCAGAATCAATGATAAATAGTGATATTGACGTAACATTAGTAGATACAAATTCAAAGGTTATTGAAAGAACAAATGACCATTTAGATGTACTAACTGTAAATGCCAACGGTTTGGAAGTTGGTATATTGAAGGAATTAAATATAGAGACCTATGATTTGCTAATTGCTTCAACAAATAGTGATGAAACTAACACTATAATATGTACTTTGGCAAAGAAACTAGGTTGTAAAAGAACTATAGCTAGAATAAGGAATCCAGAATATACACAGCAGCTTGATTTTATAAAGAATGAAATGGGTATTGACCATATAGTAAATCCTGATTTAGCAACTGCTAATGAAATAGTCCGTTATTTGTTAAAGAGTTATAATTTTTATTCTGGGGACTTTGCAAAGGGTAAAGTTCAAATGATTGATATTAATATAAATAATATAAAGGATTTCATAGGCAAAAAAATTATGGAATTAGATGGTATGCAAGGACTACTAATTACTGCCATATCAAGGGATGGAGACATTATTATACCAGATGGGTCAACGGAATTAATGGAAAATGATGTGATTTATATAATAGGAAAAAGTAATAATATAAGTAATTTGGCGGAAAGATTTAAATTAAACGTTGAAAAAAAATACATTAAAAGAGCAATGATACTTGGTGGCGGAAAAATAGGATATTATTTAGCCAAGCAATTAATAGAATCAAATATAAGTGTTACCATAGTAGAACAAAATAGAGAGCGTTGTGAGTATCTAACTGAGAAATTAAATAATGCTTTAGTAATTCATGGTGATGGAACAGATATTAATTTACTTGAAGAAGAAGATTTATCATTAATGGATACATTTATAGGTGCTACTGGTTATGATGAACAAAATCTTCTAATGGCTTTAATGGCTAAGCAGGCAGGAGTAAATAAAATTATTGCAAAAATAAGTAGGCCAAGTTATGTACATCTTATAGATAAATTGGGAATAGACGTAGCTTTAAATCCCATTCATATTACAGCAAGTGATATACTGAAGTTTATCCGTGGAGGAAAAGTAGTTTCAGTATCTCTACTTTTAGGAGGTCAAGCAGAGGTTACGGAGTTAATAGTGGGAGAGGATTTACCTGTCATTGGAAAACAGATCTCAGAGTTAGGTTTACCTAAGGGAATCATAATTGGAGCAGTTGTTCATGAGGGAAGAGTAATTATCCCTAATGGTACAACAGTTATTCATGCAAATGATAGATTGATTATATTCTGCTTACTACCAGATGTACCAGCATTAGAAGTATTTTTAAAGAAAAAGAAAGGAGGAGTAATAAGTGAACTATGGAATCGTAATCAAGGTATTAGGAAACTTATTAATCCTTGAAGCATTAATGATGATACCCTCTTTTCTTATTGCTAGCTACCATAAACAATCTGATATTTTGGCATTTGTAATAAGTATAACCATAATAACTATCCTAGGCTTTATAATGTCTAAAAAGAAAGCTATTAGTAAAAGAATAAAGGCAAAGGAAGGGTTAGCTATTGTAGCCTTAGGGTGGGTGTTATCCTCCTTTTTTGGATCCCTGCCCTTTGTTTTTTCTGGTAGTATTCCATCGCTAATAGATGCATTTTTTGAAACTGTATCAGGATTTACCACAACCGGAGCTACTGTTGTCAATAATATAGAAATACTGCCTAAAGGAATTTTATTTTGGCGTTCATTCACCCATTGGATAGGGGGTATGGGCATATTGGTATTTACTGTTGCAATTTTACCTACAATAGGTGTAGGGGGATTTCAGATATTTAAAGCAGAGAGTCCTGGGCCAGTGGCAGATAAAATTGTTCCAAGGATAAAGGATACGGCAAAAATTTTATATATGACATATATAGCCATTACCATACTAGAAATAGTTTTGCTTATGCTAGGCGGTATGAGCTTATATGAGGCTAGTATTCATACCTTTGGTACCGTTGGCACAGGTGGATTCTCTTCAAGAAATGCAAGTGTAGGAGCATTTAATAGTACTTATATACATATTGTGATTTCAATTTTCATGATTATGTCAGGAACTAATTTTTCCCTATATTTTGCATTATATAAAGGGAAAGTGAAGGAAGTATTAAAAGATGAAGAATTAAGATTATACCTTGGTGTAATATTTGCAGCTACTATTCTTATTGGATTAAATTTAAATTTTAGCTTATATGATAATATAGGACTAGCATTAAGGGATGCCTTATTTCAGTCAAGTTCAATTATAACTACTACAGGTTATGCCACAGTAGATTATGACCAATGGACGACATTCAGTAAAGTTATTTTATTTTTATTAATGTTTATTGGTGGATGTGCTGGGTCTACTGGGGGAGCTATAAAGAATATAAGAATATTAGTATTATTAAAGTTAATTAAAAGAGAAGTGGCAAAAATGCTCCATCCAAGGGCAATAATACCTGTAAAGATTGGAAATAAATCAGTTGCCAGTGATACTATCAGTAGTATAACTAGTTTTTTTGCGTTGTATATTCTTTTATTTGTAGTTGGAACTATAATTATTTCTTTAGAGGGAATTGGAATAGAAAGTGCTGCCAGTTCAGTGGCGGTTACACTGGGAAATGTAGGCCCTGGATTTGGATTTGTAGGCCCAACCCGTACTTATAGTGAATTTAGTAACTTTAGCAAACTAGTCTTTTCTCTACTAATGTTACTAGGAAGATTAGAGTTATTTACAATTGTTGCTCTTATAGCCCCTAAAACATGGAAAAATGAAATATAAATTTAAATCCTCTCCAGGTTTTGGAGAGGATTTACTAATAGGGCATTTAATTTTTCATAGCATTCTCAGCAAATTCAGTAGTTACTATTTTGTCATAGGGAGCCCTTTGGTCAAGACCTATTGCTTGGTCTATGATATCCATCATATGATTTAATCCTTCCTCAGTTAAAATAAGGTCTGGCTTCCATGTATCCTGCTCCTTATATCTTTCAACTAAAGTAGCAAGAATTTCAAGGTCAGCATCGGGGAAGTGGGGCTGAAGTGACTTGGCAACTTCCTCAGCACTATGATTTTCTACCCATTTCATGCCTTTATAAATTGCATTAGTGAAGGCCTGAATGATTTCAGGATTCTCTTCTATATAGCTTTTTTTAGCACTATAGCAAGTATATGGGATATATCTTCTATCCTATATACTTGATAAAATCCATAGTATTAGTAAAAAATTTTTTCTTTATTATAAATAACTAGGAATAAGTATTACTAGCGATATAATGGGTGACAAAATTAAATATTATTAGTAGAGAAGAGTTTTATATATTCATAAATTAAGAAGGAAATATAAGGGCTAATGTAGAATTAGAATCATATAATATAAGGATAAGTATATGGACATATACATCTTTAATAGCATAGCTAGGGTAAGTAAAGATTATATGCCCAAGAATATTTAAATTAGATACTGAAAATATATTTCTAATAAAAGTTTTTTCAAGATTTAAATCTTTACATCTAGAATTTTATCTTCCAAACATAGATTTACTTAAAAAAGATAGAATATCTATTGATGGAAGTACGGTGGTCAGTACCAATTGTAATATATTTAGTACAGCCACGATTTTCTTGTTATTAAAGTATTTAGGATGCTTACATAGGCATGAGAAATTATTCTTTTTAGTTTTAAAAAGGTAGCAAAATTTTTGTGTGATTTTATCATTAAAATATTTTTTCACATATTTATGTGTAGCAAAACTAACATCGCATAAAACAATACTACTTGGCAGCTCCTCGCTATTTCTAGGATTTAAAGGAATAAAGACATAACCATTAAGATTATAGTGTACAAAATTATTAATATACTTTGTGTCATAACCTTTATCGGCAATAAAATAGGTTTCATCTGAAGAAAACCATTCATTTGTTCTTTTAAAAAAACCTATGGTCATGGTAAGTTCTAACACATTAGCTGGAGTAGTAATTTCATCTATAGGTAAACTAGAGAAGCATCGGTTAGAATATGGCTTTTATAGCCCCGATAGGAATCATAGTTTTTCTCATTATGAGAACTACTTGCTGTATGGGCTCCTAACTTATAGTCATTATTGAATTTAAGAGGATTAGACTTATCAAACTTATTTTTAACAAAGATTGGAATAGCATATAGTGAAACAAAGGAATTATGAATAACTTTTAATTCTTGAAGATGTAAAACTAAATTTTTCATAACCTGAGAAAAATATTGATTAGGAATATTTTTGATAAACCTTTCAAAAGTTCAATAAGAAGGTAAAGATTTAAATATACCAAAACCACAAAGATAGGCAATATAAAGATTGTTATTAAGATAATCAACTAAATCAGTAATATAACCAAATTTTTCACATTTTATGACAATAAAGGCTATGAAAAGAGCATGTTTAGAATATCCTATAGGATCATATTTAGAGGATAGGTATTCTGGAAAATCAGATAAATTAATGGTATCGAATAGTTTAGTATGGAAATTTGATTTATGTTCCGAACTGTCGCTTCATAAAGGCTTCGCCTCCTTAATAGAATTAATATTTAGGGGTAAATAAAATATTCCACATAAGTGAGGCAAAAGCCTTTTTTAAAATAGAAAAAGTTTACAGGCAAATTATAAAATTTTATGTTTTAGAACAAAGCCATATAAAGCGTTTGAAGTTATGCTAAACGCTAATATGATAGATTAAGGAGGTGGCATATGCATTTTCAGTTCCCCAAAAGATTAGATACTAGCAATAACGGAATAGAATTTATAGCGTACTTATGGGGAAAAACAAAACGTTTATATGGTAAATCAATTTACTGGGATCTCAAATTCACTTCAAAGTTAGAAACAAATTTATTGTGTATATTAGGATTGATTTTAAAAAGAATGAATATGAAAAATAATTGTGTATATCTTATTGTTAGGGATACAAATGGTAAACCGATAACTGTGTCGAAAGATATTATTGAAATGTTATTTAAAAAATATTCAAAATATCAATTTGATGTTCTGAAATTTATGGAGATTTTTGAGGGTATAGAGGTTAATACTTTTTTAAATAAACAACTTAAAGAAATACAATTAAAAGAATATAGTATAATAAGACAAATATTAAGTGAGTTAATAACTAATGTAAAAATGCATGCAGAACCTGTAGAAGGTGCAATTTCAGCATATATAGATGAATCAAATAAGAAAATCATGTTTAGTATTTGCAACATTGGTAAAACTATAAAGCAAAATATCCAAGAAAAACTTGGCTATGATTTTGCTAGTGATAGTGATGCTGTGGTGTGGGCATTAAAGAGAACAAATACAACTAGAAATGAAGAAGAGTTTGGTGGATTAGGACTGTACCTAATGAGAAAATACTTATCAAAAATACAGGGGTCAATTATAATATTCTCAGGAAAAGGAGCAATAAATTTAGTAGACGGATTTTATAATGAAAACAATGAGAATGATATATATATCGATGAAAACAAAAGCGAGTTAAGGAGTTTTTGTCCAGGAAATATAATAACATTGGTATTTAATTATGAAAGAACGGAACAAAAATATATTGAATCGTATATTGAAGAAGTTAATTTATTCGAACTATAATTAGATTAAGAGGGGATATTATGGATTGTTTAGTTTATTTTTTAAGTGATATTTATCAAAAAAAACTCAGGAGATTAGCGCAGGTTAAATGTGAATGCTATGAAGATGCTTTAGATGAATATAAGAATTTATATATTTCTTACTTTGGAGATGTTGTAAATAATAAAATGTGTAAAAGTTGTGAATTAGAATGTTCAGATGAATGTGATAATCTTAGAGATATTATGAAAACCATAGATAAAGATGAAATAATTGATTTCTTTAACACTTTAAAACAAACATATGTAAAGTGGATTGATGCTAAACTAAGTGAATCCCTAAATATATTTAACAATCTTTTGGAAGAAAAGAAAGTTTTAGAATTTCATGCAGAAGGTATAGATAAGGATATATTTTTTAAAGGTAGAGTTAGTGATGAGATATTGACAAAATGGGAAATGTTTCATATACCTTTTAATAAGAGATATTTAATAAATAATCAGCGTTATAGTTTGACAGGACAGCCTATTATGTATTTAGGTAAATCTGTAGTTGATGTAGTAGAAGAATTAAACTTACCAATAGAGGATTTTCAAAAATTAAAAATATCTACTGTTGAAATTAAAGATAATCTCAAAATATATGATTTAAGGAACGATATTTATAATGATATTATAAATCATGATATGAATAAAATATTAGTTGAAACCAATAATATTAAATTATATGATAAAATTAAATTTTTCAAGAATATTTTAGCGTCTGTATGTAGCTTTGAAAAACGAAAAGAACACAGAGGGTTTTCCTTTTGTGAAGAATACGTAATACCTCAGATATTAGCACAAACACTTAAAAATAAAACATATGATGGAATAATATATTATTCAACCAAGAGGTTTGAGCAATTAGTCATTAATGATAATAATAAATCTGGAAATAATAATAAAAAAATTAAAGAATTAATTAGGTCAGAATATAAAGAAAATGTAGCTATTTTTACTAATATTACTAGTGATCATGTATATGATAGGGAATTATATGAGAAATTAGATATTAGCGTCCCTATAGATTTTTCAAAAGTAGATGATGTTGATGTAAAAGATATAGAAGATATAAAGTTAAAAATTGAACGTAATGGAAATCAAGAAGAAATTACTAAAGCTAATTTAATAGTATCAAAGTTAGACACAGAATTTAAGATATTATCTATTAATAATAAAGAATATTATAATACTAATGTAGGAAAATTGCACATATATAATATATATAGTATATTAAATAAAATGCTAGCAGAATGCAATAAGGGGTGATAAAATGAATCAAAGAGAAAAAGTTATAAAAATAGTGGATATATTAAATTCAACAAGTGCAGATGACCCTAAAAAAGGTGATATTATTTTCAAAACAATCAATGACTGCTATAAAGAATATAGCATAATAATTATTGATTTTAAAGGAGTTGAACTAATTAATACGGCTTTTTTAAATAATGCTATAGGGAAAATATATTCTTTAAAAGATAGAGATGATACAGAGTTTAAAATTGCTAATTTATCAAATGATGTTGTAGACTTATTAAGGGAAGTAATCAAGACAGCAAAAGAAAAATATATAGTTAGCTGGTAATAAATTAAAAATCTATGTAATAAACATGTTAACTTAATTTATAAAAGCATATGGTTTCATTAAATTTGAAAAAATATTTACAGATAGATTTATTCTATAAAAAAATGTTTTACAAGATTTTGGCATGTTGTGTATCTAACTTATATTTTACTAGAGATTTATCGAGCTAGTATAAGTCAAGAAAAACCAAAGCTAACGTTTGGAAATACAGTATAGTCTTTAAAGGGAATACAATTAAGTCCTTAATTATATGTACTTATATATTAGTCTCAATAAATATAGACCTATATTTATTGTCAGTTAACAACTACATTTTTTAAAGCAAGCACAAAGTTTTTTGCATACTCAGCTTATCTAAAAAATCGGCTCTTCGTCAGTACTTGGGTAGGTATTCTATAGAATGCCTTCCTTTTCTTAATTTAAAGCTATTTTAAAAATTGTTTGGAGAATAATAAAAAATATCATAAAAAGGGCATAACTAATAGACCAACGATAGTTGATCCAATGAAAAAATATTAAATAATAATGATAAGCTTAACTACAACAATGTAAAATTCTATTTCTAAATCTATCAAAATTTCTAAAGCCGAAGGCATTACGTTTTAAGACCTTGATTTTGATATTAAAGTCTTCGATACATGAATTAGTATAAGGAACATCAAAGGAATTTAGTATTTCATTAAACCAGTTAGAATAAGTTTTAGCAGTATTTTCATACTCCTTAATTCCGGAGGAAGAAGCTATATTAATCCATTTACTAAGAAGTGTACGGGCCTCCTTAGATGATTTAGCCTTCATAACCTCATAAAAAAGTTCTTTAAGGTAGTGGGCAGCCCTTAGATCATCGCTATAAAGAAGCATAATATCAAGCTCTCTTAAAGACTCATCATTAAGAGAATCTTTTCTAGCAAGAATCAGCCTACGGCTTTTTTTATAGTATCTTCTAAGATTAGAAGGCATAGACCTTTGAACGCGCTTTCTAACATTTTCTATAGCCCAGTAGTTATATCTAACAAAATGATACTTATCAATGACAATTTTAGCGTTTTTAAAATAAGTTTTAGCAATATCTTTAAAAGGTCTATACATGTCGCAGATAAAGTATTTAACCTTATGCCTATCCTTAAAAGCTTTAAAATAGCTAGATAAATAGCTAAGTTTTCTATCTCTTACTATATCCATAACTTTACGGTTTACAGGGTCAACAATAGAGCAGTGGTACTTAATACCATCAGCATTTCCTTTAAAATCATCTTGCTAGTGATACAATTGCAAGTATAATTAGTTTTTTTGCTTTATACATACTTCTATTTGTAGTTGGAACTATAATTATTTCTTTAGAGGGAATTGGAATAGAAAGTGCTGCCAGTTCAGTGGCGGTTACACTGGGAAATGTAGGCCCTGGATTTGGATTTGTAGGCCCAACCCGTACTTATAGTGAATTTAGTAACTTTAGCAAACTAGTCTTTTCTCTACTAATGTTACTAGGAAGATTAGAGTTATTTACAATTGTTGCTCTTATAGCCCCTAAAACATGGAAAAATGAAATATAAATTTAAATCCTCTCCAGGTTTTGGAGAGGATTTACTAATAGGGCATTTAATTTTTCATAGCATTCTCAGCAAATTCAGTAGTTACTATTTTGTCATAGGGAGCCCTTTGGTCAAGACCTATTGCTTGGTCTATGATATCCATCATATGATTTAATCCTTCCTCAGTTAAAATAAGGTCTGGCTTCCATGTATCCTGCTCCTTATATCTTTCAACTAAAGTAGCAAGAATTTCAAGGTCAGCATCGGGGAAGTGGGGCTGAAGTGACTTGGCAACTTCCTCAGCACTATGATTTTCTACCCATTTCATGCCTTTATAAATTGCATTAGTGAAGGCCTGAATGATTTCAGGATTCTCTTCTATATAGCTTTTTTTAGCACTATAGCAAGTATAAGGAATATATCCGCCCTCTTTACCTATAGAAGCTACTATATATCCAGCACCCTCATTTTCCATCATTGTTGCAGTAGGTTCAAATAATGATACATAATCACCTACATGATACCACCTTTTAGAAACCTAGTAAAATCAATGTTTATAATTTTAGATATACATTTAAATTAAATTCGTCTTTATTGGCATCTTTATCTTTAGTATAAATTACTTTATCAACTATACTCTTTAGAAACTCATTTTTCTGATCTGGTTCTAGTTTATGATAAACTGTTTTAATAAAATCAATAGAATCATTTATTTTGGGTAATATTACTTCTATAAGATTTGACTGCTCATTTAATTTAGCTATTCTTTTTTCAAGTTTTTCAATATCTTTAGAAGTATTCTCAATTTTTGACGATAATATATTCATTCTATTTAAAAAAGTTTCATTGTCATATACTCCTTGCTCTAACAGATCATATAGTTTGTCTTTTTGAGCTCTAAGAGTTTCTAAGTTTTTCTTTGAAATATCTAAAGTATTAGTTAAGACTTTATGCTCGGTACTATTATCATCCTGACCTTCATATTCAAATCTATATTTTATTTTTTCTAGTTCTTCTAATACAACTTCCAATAATCTTTCTTCAATAAGTTCTATATAACTTGATTTTACTTTCCCACAATTTTTATAACAACGAATACTATCAGGTTTACTATGATGAGTTCTTATAGTCATAGTATTGCCACAACCACCACATTTAACTAATCCAGCTAAAGGATTTCTTAATTTTTTACTATCATGGGTACGTGGATTATATCTTAGTTTAGCTATTTTTTGTGCTTTATTAAAAGTGAATTCATCTATAATTGCTTTATGCTTTCCATCATGTATTAACCAATCACTTTTATCTTGAAGTTTAGAAACTCTATTACCATACTTATCATATTTAAATCTTTTTTTTCTCCAAACTACCTTTCCAGTATAAACAGGATTTTTTAAAATTGTGCGTACTGTTGTTTTATCCCAGTTCAGATTACCACTGGCATTAGGAATTTTATTGTTTATTAGGTACTTGGCAATTTTGGCATCACCTAAATTTTGATTGACATATAAGTCAAAAATAAGTTTTACAACAGCAGCTTGTTTTTCATTAACTATTAAAGTATTTCCTTTTTTCTCATATCCAAAAGGAGCAATGGCAGCAATATAATTTCCTTCCTCAAGACTTTTTACTCTACCTCGCATGAGCCTTTTCTTTATAATTTTTAGTTCCCTTCTAGCCATAAAGGCTTCAAACTCTGAGAACTCCTCATCGAATTCATTAGCTAAATCATATGTTTTTCTGGGGGTAATAATCTTAGTATCATGTTCTTTAAAGGTTTCTAATATAAGACCCTGCTCACGCATGTTGCCCCTACCTAATCTATCAATATCCATTACTAGCACAGCATCATATTTATCATCCTCAACTTCTTCTAGTAGCTCTAACATCTTGGGTCTTCTTGCTATGGATTCTCCAGAAACAACTTCTTCTTTTATATCCAATATGTTATAACCTTCTTTTTGAGCGAAAGCCAAAAGTGTAGTTTTATGTTTTCTTAATACTTCCTCAATGGCCATATTTTCTTCAGAACGTGATTTTCTTAAATATATACATACATTCATACTATCACCTTTATAAATAACTATATTTTATAGATATACTACTTCTATTATTTCAATACAATAATATACATCAATCTAAAAAAAGTTTTATATATTATATAATATATAGAATTCAGAAATAAAATGGAAAAAAGTAAGCCAGTTAATAGCTTACTTTTTGTGATTGTTGATAAAAAAACTTTTCGAAGATTTCATTGCATTTCTTTTCTGAGTAATCATTTGCTTTTAAAAGTTCTTTACCTAAAGCTGTTAAAATATTATTTGAAGGAAATCGTATATTATCAAAATCGCTTATATTTATAGTATGGGTTCCGTTTATTAAGCTATAGACATTTCTAAAATAAGAAGATGATATAAAACAATAAATGCCATATGCTTCTTCAATTTTTAATACACTATTATCAAGCTTATGAAAATATATCAAATTATTATCTAAACCAATTTTATCAGTATCAAAATAATCTTTATGTAATACAGCAGCAATAAGTAGATTAGTACAATTTTTTGATGTTACTTTCCTAGCAATTACGTAGTTTGAATTTTTAATAAGTCTATTAGATTCAATAGAAATAGATTTATTATGAGTTTTTCTGATATTTTTTCTCTTGTAATAATTTATAATATTGTTTTCCAAGATATCTATACTAACTAATAATGGATAAGATTTACCTGGAATATAGATATCTTTATATGTTACTTTCTCTCTAAATTGAACAACAGGTCCTACTGAAATTTTTAGATTAATATCTTTTAGTTTATAGTTAAAATTAGAGAATAAATCAAAGATTTTTAAGTTTTCCTTTGATTTTGGCACCATTAAAGATCTTGTTTTTTTATCTGAAATTAAATTATTAAACTCAGTTGTAAAGCTAGTACTACCATTGTATGAAATTTCAACATCATTGTTTTTAAACTTTGTTCCTACGTATGTTGCTATTATTATTTCTTGAGATACTAAGCTGAAAATACTTCTTTTTTCAAATGAATGTAAGTGAATTAAACTATAATCTTTTAAAATGAATTCTCTAAGTTTAATAGTATATGTTCCATTTAGGTAATTTCTAGGGCTAAGAACTACATAAGTTCCATCATATTTCAACAATTTTAATGACAGAGCAATAAATAAAGAATAAAAATTAGGTTGACCAAATATTATATTTTTCATAATAATTGCTTCTTTTGAGG
>CBETVX010000026.1:0-39829 GCA_965539935.1 uncultured Eubacteriales bacterium
TATTTATATAGCTAAACATTGTAATAATAACCATATTCATATAGTTACTATTTTTATGTATTTTGCAACTACGCTCTAGCGTTATATTTTTAAATCTATATTTATCAAATCTAATAAATACTCTACTAAGTACATATTTATTTATAATTAGTTGATATATTCCAATATATATCACATTATGCAAAATCACATTTACTTTCATAAAATTAAACCTATTTACATAGTATATATATAACAACAAAACAAAAAAACCAATAAGCTCACCAAACATATACACTGAATAATTACTCAATCTATCTATTAACCTAAACATTTGGTCAAAAGAATCGAGGATAGTTTCTTTAAGTTTTTGATATCCAAAATACTCTAATAAAGGTGGTGCATATAAAATAGAAAAAGTCATACCAAAACCTATTATCAATCCTAATTGCTCTTGAATTCCATTAGGAATAAATATTATAAATTTATGGAAAACATTTATTATTAAACTTATTGTGATAATAAAATACATTACTCCTGTAAGTATGTATATTATTAATCTTTTTATAACTTTAACTACATTATCAGCAATTATACCACTTTTTTCTTCTCCTACACCATTATTTATTAAAGATTTCCGTATATTCTTTTTTACATTTTTTAAAGATGCATAAAAATTAGTTGCATCTATATTATTCATTAATTCAAAACTATTATTACCCATAACGAAAATAGCATTTAATGGCTTTATTAAAAAAAATAGGCTGCAAAAAGGTATTAATATAATAATTATGAATATAAAAATAAACATATTTCCACCTCTGATTTAACACTTGGTATTCATTATACTATCACAATTTGTTTTTTTAAGTTTAAGTAACTACATCTATTCATGTACCTATCAATTTATATGATTTATTTTGCCTACTTACTATTAGACTGTAACTTTTTATTTTCTTTCTCATTATTAATAGGTGTTTTCTTTTACCTTTAATTCTTCTAAGCTCTTTAAAACTTCTTTAAAATCGGTTTTTAGATTTTCTAACTCATTGTTAAGTTGCTGTATCTCCAAATATAAATTATCTTTGTTATCTAAATTTTTAATATTATCTGTAATCTTTTCCAACAATAGATTATTCTTATCTAACGTTTCTTCAATTTTATTTAAATTTATTGGGTTATCAATTTTTATTTCTTTTGGTCCAGTATCACTAAAATATCCATTTATACCCACTAAAAATCCAATAATACAAACAGTTATTGCAATAGTCAATGTGTACCTTGCTGCTTTTAAAATATCCGCTGTATTATCCGCAACATTTTGATTAAAAATAGCTGAATTTAACATTTTTTTTGCTATGACTCTTTTATCAAAGTTATCACTTGCATTATTGTTACTAAAATCATAAACTGAAGGTAGAAATAAGGATTGCCTCCCCTTTACATTAACACATCTAAACGATATTATTATTGATAATATTAAAAATATAATTGACGCTAATAATAAAATTTTAGTTCCAATTGAATTAGTATTTATAAATGCAAATGATATAAACGCAAATAATGCTGTGATATATGATAGTAGTTTTAAAGACTTATCTTCTAAATTATCTATTCTATTATTTGCATCATCATAAAATTGCTTACATGTCATATAAATTATTTCTGTATCCTGCGATTCAAAGTCTGGTAATTCATTAGGTGGATACTGTGGCCTCTTATGAAAGGATATTGCGTGCATAAAAATTTCTTTAAAATCAAAAAACATTCTTTTTAACTTACTAAATTTAAATTTTTCTCTTTCTATCGATGGACTTAAATATTTATCTTGCCAACTCATTTCTTCTTCATTCATTTTATTACTCCTTTACTTCATAAGTTCATCAATAATTGCTTCACTTATTGGTATATTAAGTTCTCTTTCTAACCACACCCATTCTCCAGCAGGATTAGTTTCTAGAAAATAATATTCTCCAGCAGTAGTTAAAATAAAATCAAAAGCTGAATAAATAAGATTTAATTCTTTATGAAGTTTAAAGATAAGCTCTTTAATTTTTGTAGGCAATTGATGTATTTTATATGTCTTATTTAAATTTGGTTTTCTCCAATCAATTTTATTATTTTCATCCGTATCAATTTCAACAGCAAAAATTCTATCACCAATAACTGTGGCTCTTATATCTCTATAATTATCAATCTTTTCTTGTATCAATACTGGTGATTCAAATATCTCTTTATCATCAATGGATTCATAATTAATAACCTTAGATGTATAAATTGAATATATACCATCCTTAGTAACTTGCAATCCATGAGATATTGGTTTTATTATACATTCATTATTTTCTTTAATGAATGATATTACTTTAGATGGATTATTTGACCCCAACGTTCTAGGAACATTAAATCCTATTTTTTTAGCAACCGTTAATTGATATATCTTTCTTTCTGCTTTATAAGTTGCAAATACAGGATTAATCCATTTAGCATCCATTGATAAATACAACCCTTCTAAGAAATCTCTCCTTTCTCTATTTATAAAAGTCGTATCATTAAAGTTTACTGCTTTAGGGAAAATACTAGGTGCTCTCCTAAAATATACTGATTTAATTTCTTTCAAGTTATAAATATAATTACTATATTTTAACTCAATACTATTATCTAACACATACGATAATCTAAAATTTGTAATATCTTCAGAATTTATACGCAAATACTGTATATCTCTTTTTGCTAATTTTAGTATTAAATAATCTATAGCAAAATCATCTTTATTTGTAATTAACAATATTTTAGGAGATATATTAATCATGATTGTTCACTCCTATCAATTGATTCCCTTGTAAATGTAATCAATGATTGGTGTAAAGACATAGTTTCGTCATTAGTATTTCCCATAGAACTTTCTGACCTGTCTATTCCTTCTCTAGTTTTAGTTAATAATGTCTTTCCCACATTATTAAAACTCATAATTTCATTACTAAAATGTTCACTTACTGCTTGTTCTGACCTATCTATTCCTTCTCTTGTAGCTGTAATCGTTGTTTTATCTATTTCCAAAGTATGCATATTATAACAAGAACCTTCCGACCTGTCTATGCTTTCCCTTGTTTCTGTTATAAGTGTCTGACACTTCTCTTCAATTCCTTTATTTTCAATATACTTCTTTATTAATGGTTGTCCATTTATATTCCACAATCCAGATATAAAATCATAATCAACCTCTTGAAAATTTGTGCTCTCACCCTTTTCACATTCCATCCTATAATATAATAATGGTGACTTCTGCACTTTAAAATCCCCCTTTCTTATATAAAAGTTCTATTAAAATAGTATTATTTTAATGTATTCATCATTCTCATTCCAACAGCTCCTAATGAGCTATCATTATAATAACCTAATGGCCTATCAAAATTACAATCCATAGTAATTTCTTTTATGACACCGTCTAAATATTTTATATTCATATACCCTTCTTGATTAAAGAATTTAATCTTAAAAAAATAAGTGCTATCTTCCATTCTTTCGAAATAGAAATTAAAGTTATTCCAATATTTTATAATTTTCTTCCCTGTTCCAGCTCCCCCTGTTAGTCTTTTAGCCATATGATCTACTCCTCCCCTTTAATTTATAATTTCATTATTTTATTACTTCATAATTCCACTTGCTATAATCTTCAACATCTGATTCCATCCAAGGCAGATAAATTTCATAATCAATTCCATGAATTAAATCTATCTTATCCATCGTATAACTTGTTGTATAAAGACAAAGAAGTATCGGATTCTTTTGTTTTTTAGTTACTGTAATATCAGTAAGTAAGTTCATTTCTATTCTACCATCTAATGTTACTTCTTCTTTTTTTAATCTTTTAATTAATTTATCACCAAATATATTAGTGATTGGTCCATCCTAAATTATTTAAAGTAGATACTAAAATTGAAATGCCTTTATTTTCTTATTTTGAAATATGAAAAGTATATTGTATAGTCTTCTTTAATTATCTTCGTTAGGTCCATAATTATCAATAAGTACTCTTTTCCTCATAAATACGCCTCCATTTAATAAGTATCTGAATAGTTTTACATTTTATTATTTGTTCTTATTTTAACGCATTTTCTAAGAATTTTCTACAATTCAACTTTATTTTGTTATTTTTAGCAAAATAGCCATGTAGAAATATATCATTCCTATATCTCTACATGACTATCAATATAATCAATTATACTTTTATTTTTTCGTTACATCAGCTCTATAAATAGTCCACCCTCCATATAATGCTGAAATGCAACAATTTACAACTGGAGTGAACAAAAGTCAAAAACACAATAATACTAAATATAAATTTCTGTTTTTTTATCTTCTAAATTTAAATCTAAACATATCCAATATTGTTTATGTTCCTTTGAGTTATCATCTTTATATTTTTTCAAATATGTATTCTCCACAATTGCAGACGTAATTAATAACATTATGCTAATATCGTAGTTGATACATATAATTCTATTGTCATAACTATACCTCCTTTAAATTATCTATATAAATATTTTTCAACTTCATCAATCAATTCTTCTAATCTGAAAACCCCTTACGCTTTCTTTTTTATCATCTAAGTATTCTTTTGTTAAGGGCATCTTGTCTAGATGTTTTTCAATCATTGATTTTATCCCTAATTTGCTACCAACAAGAATCCTTACTATCCCAGTCTATTCTTGTATTTTTATTAGTAGTTCTTTTTTAAATAGGTGAATTTTCATTGAGCCAATGTCTATCATTCCTATATAGCCATGTATATAGGAATTTATCCATCTCTCTAAGTTCTATCTTGCTTTTATTGATATTTTCCTGCATTAACTTCAGCCATATTTTTCTTTTTTCTTTCAATGTTTCTTCATTATAATTGTCTTTTTCACCATAATTATCAGCAGTATTTAACATTAGCTTTTTAGCGTATTTTTTTATGGTAGCAGGGTCAGCCTGTAGTCTTCTAGCCATTTCCCTTAAACTTAAATCAGACTCTATCAGCTCTTTGAGTTTTTCTTCCCATACTTGTCCATATTCTTTCATTTTTCCAATCTTATATATATATATATATATCAGTTTCAGTTTTATCTGGACCAGTCCTTGTATACATAAATCCACAGCTACATTTAAATACTCCTATAGGTCTTTTCGCCTCATTACTATATCTTACATCAACCTTATCAATAACAGACTTTAATTAATTACTACAAGTAATATTTAAGCATGGATATGGTCCCTTATTAATAAGAGACCCCTGTATTCTTATCTTTAAATAAATCAAAATTTAAATAATCTTTCTTTATTTCATCTTGAACATTAAATATGGGAAAAGCTCCTTTATATCGATGATTCCATCCTGCCAATCTAATAGATAAAAATATTTTGTTTGCATATCCGTAAATAAATGATGAATTCTCTTAGTTTTCCAACCTAAAACTCTAGTAACACGCCCTAGCGAAGGAAAATCTTGAATCCGTAGCAAAGGTTTATAATCTCTACCATCACCAGCACCACATCCCTCTATTATAAATCTTTCTTTTTTCTCCTTAGTCCAATCTAGTTTTTGTTTTCCCATCTTTACCCTCCTATCAGAATTTTATTTTTAAGCAAACAAAAAGAGCCTTTCCATTTATGCAAATCCAATATTTTTTATTGAACTTTGCTCTAAATGAAAGACTCTTATCTTTTCATATTATTTTGTTATAATTTCTTACGACTTTATTATACCGCTTATCTTTTCAAATTACATCCACATTTTCATCATTTATCAATACAGTAATTTTACCTATTTAAAATAATTTTAATAGTAATACCATCTAATTTAACTTTAGAACTATAATCTCATATAAACATCTCTATGTTTCTTAACTCTTATTTTTTCAATAAAACTAATAATAACTTCATCATTCAGCTCTTTGTACTGCTGCAATTCACATAAATATTTATCATTTTCTTCTAGAATAGAATTACTCCATTCAGTACCTATTACATAATATTTTTCTGAATTATATCTATCTCGATAATCTTGCTCAAATTCTGATATTTTAAATACTTCTCCGTTAATTTCGACATATCCACAATCAGTAATACTAGGATCAACCAAATATTTATCATCTAAAATAGTTGCATGTGTATATTCTTCTCCATCAATAATAAATGGTTCAATATTCTCCACCTTAGAATTTAATATTATTAGGTCAGTATATAAATCCTCACTATGATACAACCATACATTCTCTATCTCTAAATCATGTTGATTAATCAATACTCTTCCTTCACTACAGTACTTTAATCTATTTATATCATTATTTCTACTTCCAGTATTAAACCATAGTTCTCTTTTAAATCTTCTTTTATTAATATTATTTATCAATCTCTCAATAACTTCTAAGTTATCAATCTTCTGTACCTTCTTATATGCTTTAGGATATGTAGCAACGATTGCTTCACCTAATAAGTGCATTTCATCAAAAGCGTCAGGTTTTTTTCTACTTTCAACTAAATCTTTTTTATGCTTCCAGATTTCATCTATTGATTGATACCTTCCAGAAGCATCATTACAAATGCATTTATTAATTATAATATCTAATACCTCTATTTCCTCTTCATCATAAAATTCTGTAAATCTCTTTCTATTAGTTCCTTTATGTGTTCTTCCAAACACAAACCATTGGCAAATTTGCCCTAAAGCATATATATCCATTGAAGGTTCAGGTTTATTATCTATTCCTTTTATGGATTGTTCTGGAGACGAGAAATCATAGTTTGCTAAACGTTCACTCTTTTCTGTTTCAGCTTTCAATTTATATATTTCTGGATTATAACTAGCTATACCAAAATCCGCTAATTTATAATTTCCATTATTATCAACCAAAATATTCTCTGGCTTTAAATCCCTATGTACTATTCCATTTTTATGGATATAATTTAATGTTTTTGTCAAAAAATCAAATAGTTTATATAGTTCTTCTATAGTAGGTTTTATAGATTTTCTAAAACTTTTTAATGATTCCTTGTACTTTTTCATAATAATCATAGGTACAATTAAATCATCTTCTAGCATTAACTCTTCATAATTAATATAACTTACTATTCCATCTGTATGTCCTAATAAATTAATATTAAAATACTCTGCTTTAAATCTCTGTAGTTTCTTATTTCCTGATTCGGCTAAAAATTTAATCGCTACGTCCTTTCCATTTTGTTCACCAGAATAAACTAATCCATTTCCACCTTGTCCAATTTGCTTCAAACTTTTAACAACACCTAATTTTAATTGTAATTCCTTATCATTTTTCTTAATATACTCACTTATTTTTTTCTTCAATATATCACCTTCATATTATTGGTTTATTTAAATTATATATCTATTGCTTCCTTATATATTCTAAACAACTATCACATAATTCCTTGTTTTTTTCATAGTCAGCATTATAATACTCTCCACACCTTATGCACTTAACTATTTCATTTTTATATCCACAATTAATACATACTCCAAGATTTTTATAATTTTCATCTATACATACATATGGCTCTCCACACTCACTACATTCAAACGCTCCAACAGGTAACTCTCCACCATTTTTTAAAACTCTATACTTCATTAAATCAATCTCTTTTCTAAGACTAGGAAATACACTTTCTACGTATTCTTCTAGTATATCAACAAATTCTTTTAAAGAATTATCATCAAATTCATCTTCTATTTCTGGCATGTAATATCCCTGTTCACTGTTCCAAACTGCTTCTCCATTAATATATTTCACTTCTTTACACACTTCAACTTGGCTTGCTTTAAATACTTCAAATATAGCTTCACTTGTCTCACCTTCACCAGCATTGATTAAAAATGAAACTTGAACTTTAAGCTCTTCGTCATATAATTTACTATATATACTAAAAATATATTGACTACTATATATATTTTTAATATTATTCAAATTTGTCAGCTCTATATCGCTTCGAAAATAAAAAGCATCTCTAATCCATTCATATAGCTGTTCTATTTTATGGCAATATAATTTGAATATCTCTTCCTCATCTCTAATTTCAACTCCAGATTCAGACTCAATTATCTCATTTAATACATCTTTTTCTAACTTCTCTTCTTGTAGCAATAAATAATTTTGTTCTTTCTCCTCAATTGATAGCATGTCTTCACTCACCTTGTCTATTGCTTCTATTAATATTTTCTCAAGTTTCTCTGCATTGTTTTTTATTTTATTATATGATTCATAGTCAAGCAACTTATTATGAGCTATATGATTTCTATTCTTACAGAAATTTTCCATTTCTAATTGAAATTCATCGTCTAAGTATCTACTGAATATTGAATCCCAAAAATCTATTTTGCAAATAAGTTGGGTTTTTAATTTTTCCTTTAATTTCTGATTTAAATTTTGGTCCAACCCACTGTTTAATATCAAATTTTCTATTTCAGTATCATATTTCGGTTCCCACTTCTCATACTTTAAATTTATCAGATTAAATAAATCATTTGTATCAATTGATAATAAGCATTCATCTATATTTTTATAATCAAAAACAGTTCTTTTAAAATCTACTAGCCTTTTTTGGTACTTTAATTTCATTTTATACGGAGCAAAAACTTCCCACCAGTTTATACCATAATATTTAATTAGCGTATCATTTATTAATTGCCTAGTTAAATTCTCTACATTATGAATATGATAATAAAGTTTTTGTGATAAATATATAGACTGCCTATCATATAGCCAAATACACTTTTCCCAATTTTTTATCATTTTATTTTTCAATGCTATTTTTAATTGATGCAATCCTTCATCAAAAGCCACTTCTTTTTCTTTGTCATTTTCTTCAACTGAACTAATCTCAATTAATAATTGTGAAATTTTCTCATATGTTCTGAAATCATATTCAACCCTATAAGTGTTCTCATTTGTCAATTGTACTAAATAAGATTCAATACTTATTTTTTTGACTGCCGATTCTTTTTTTAAATCTTTTATAAATTGACTATTACTTAATATTTCTTCCATAATTTTATTTGTATAAGTTTCTCTATCATCAATTGAATTAACATTATTAATAAATACAAATTTAATCATAACAACCTCTCTTTAAAGATTAGTTATTTCCTAAAATCCCTTTAGTTGTAGCAATTAAAATTTATAATAATATTGAAGGCAGAGTAATGATTGCCTCTACTTCATACAACATATCTTTTTTTAATATTCAAAACATTGTTTAATAAATTCTTTATACATTCCTTCATTAATTTTACTAATGTAATTTTTATTGCTCCTCAAAAACTGCTGCTTCATAATATATAGAAGATTTCTTAACTTTTAAATCCATTATTAAATCATTTATTAATATAATAATTCGTATTGCTAATTTCGAGAACGCTGAACAAAGCCAATCTTCATGAATCCCTTTATTTCCCATATTAAATGCTTTCTCAATTCTAGTTCCAATTTCATCAATTTCTATAGATAAATACTCTTGGTATAACTTTGATTTTATTAATCTTTTATTGACATATTTTTTCAACCTATCCTTATATTTGTCCTTCTGTTTATTTGATGTAGCTGGCATTAAAACATCTGCTAATTTTTCAAAGCATCTTCTAAAATTAGCTGCAATTTGGGCACATTCTGCTGGAGTATTATTATTTTTCTCCAGAGAAATTATTGCTGTAATGAGTTCTTCAAATGCTTGAGGTGCAATATCTTTAAGTTTGTATAAAACCTCTTCACTTCTAAATTCGCATTCGTCTTTTAGTATTCTTAAAACTTTTGCTGTATTGTAAGAGCTATCTGAATTTTCATTGGAATCAAAAATAGAAAATTTCATTCCAATATTTTTTTTATCTACAAAAATTGATAATAGACCATATTTTTCTTTAATCCAGGTCATTATTTCATCCGATAGCCATTCTTCATCACTAAACTCATTGTATAACAGTTTAATTTTCTTATCCTCTATTTTAGCTACATACGGTAAAACACTATCAAAAACACTTAAATGTACTTTAGTTTCTAGAAATACTTGAGTAAATCCCAAATAATGTTTGTATGATTTTAAATTATTGTGTGTTTTTTCAATTAAGTTTCGCTTAATACAATCTATCTGAACTACATAAATGTTTTCAGTTGCTAAAATATTTAACGAATCTTCATTAGTCATTTGAAAATAGCCACCTTTAAAAGGTAATACAATGGCGGAAATTAAATTTCTTCTTTTCATTACATTTTTTTCAGGAACATTCAAAAATCCCCATAGACCTGCACGAATGTATGATTGATAACCGTCTAACTTTTCAACTCCTATATTTTCAAATACTTTACATAATGCATTGTAGTTTGGATATTCTTCTTTAAATAAAAACGCAACTCTCATTCTTTATCCTCCTATTCCAAATTGCTATAAAACTATATTTATTTGAAACATCAAATCCTTTACTAACGCATAACATTTTTGATTTTTTATATATTATAAACTTCTTGTCCACACCATTTATTTAGCAAATTATCTGTATAAATTCCAATCTCGCTTCTATTTCCATGAAATACAATGTCAGATTATAATTATATAAAATTACTACTTAACTTTACCGTTCAAAAACATATATCGTATTTATATATATCTAACTTTCTATATCTCTTTGCAATTCTTCCATCTTTTCCATTCTTAATTGATGTAATGTCTTATTATTTCCTTTCAAAATAGTCCATTCATAAATATTTACAGATGACCATTGTGTCACTTTTTCTCCCCAACGATTGAATGACATTATTTCACCTTTATATTTCACTTTTTGAATATCAATAACCTGGGCCTCTGAATTTGGATAATTTTTAATCTCAACTGTATCTCCTGATTTTATAATTCCCCATTCAAATAATTTATTCATTCTGGGTAAATACTTTCTGGTTATTTTACTTTGTCCACTTGCAGTAGTCTTATTATCCTCTATTTCAACATAATAATCATCTAGTTTTTGTAATGGCAGTATCTGATTTGACTGTATCAAAATCTGTTTTCCTATCTTTACTGGGGCAATTTCAATACAATTTATATCCACACCATTTTGGATTAACCAAGCTACTGCCGACAAAGTCTGAGCGTCAAAACCTGAAGCAACTAAAATAATCCTTTGCTTTCTATTAAATGTCATAACTGCATTGTTCTTTTCAAGAAATTCATTTAATATCCTCTTTCCCTTTTCTTCTGGTGTAAGCTCACCTAATTCAAATTCATTATTGTATTTCAATATGTAGGGTGCAAATATTTTTTCTACTGCTTCATCAACATTTTTTATTTTGGCATAACTTGCAGCATATCGAATAGCTTGAAATTCAAATGGCTCCTTTCTCATTTTTATATCATCTAAATCTCTTTTTATTTCAATCAAAACTAAATTTCCATCTTTATCTATTGCAGTTAAATCACTTCTGCCTCTTTCTATATTCCTAACCTGTCTTCCAATTACCAATAGTGTTTCATCATCAATAATTATTTCAATATTTTTTCTCAAAAACTCTTCTATATGTTCTTCTTTAATATTTAAATCCTTGAATTGTAAAGTCTCTACATCTAAATTATCCACTTCAATCGAATTATTTATATTTACAGGAATCAACATGATTTTACCTCCATTTTTCTTCCGACATCCCTCTACTCATCTAATTCTATACTTAAACACCTTAAAATAAAATACCATGCATACCCTTTTGTTATTTTAAAATTTAATCTTCAAAGTAAATTTATCTCCTATAAAATTATACCTCAATCTTATCTGTAGTTCATTATCATTAATGATTCTAACAGAAAATGACCCCAATAAGATTTTCTAACCTTATTAGAACCATGACTTTTTACAGAACTTTTCTGATTTGATAGAGCTTTTTAAAACCAAAGGTCCTTTAGTCTATAAAATAGCAATCAAAATTTCAATTTCAAATCCTCATAGGTAGACTATGAAGTGTAAATCTTCCTAATTCTGCTACTGTAGATGATTTGTTTCAATCCCTTATAGGTAGACTATAAACGACAGTCTTAGATATAGGACTTATATTCTTATATAAGTTTCAATCCCTTATAGGTAGACTATAAACATTATTGCAAAATCTATTTTATCTTGTGGCTTTTCAAGTTTCAATCCCTTATAGGTAGACTATAAACAAGTTGGCAGTACATCTGTAAATAGGTCTAACTCCTGTTTCAATCCCTTATAGGTAGACTATAAACTATAATTGTACAAATTCTTCTTTAGAACTATCTTTAGTTTCAATCCCTTATAGGTAGACTATAAACGAAGCTGTAGCTTCTTATTTATATCAGTTTCTACCATGTTTCAATCCCTTATAGCTAGACTATAAACCTTCTATTGGAGGAGTAGTTGACTCTACTGATGCAAGTTTCAATCCCTTATAGGTAGACTATAAACATGTGCTTGAGTATGATTTAAGTGATCCTGTAACAATGTTTCAATCCCTTATAGGTAGACTATAAACCTAGTCCTTTTATATTTCCAAAAACCATGTTTCTTTAGTTTCAATCCCTTATAGGTAGACTATAAACCCATTTTCCCTTTGAAAATGCTACATTTTTGTAATTCTATATTTTTATAAAATTTCCTTCTTTTTTAACAAATTTTTTCAAATTCATTGTATTTTCTTAAATACAGTGAAATAAAAAATGTCGTCGATCCCCAGGGGTTTTTACACTATTGGAGGTCGACGACAAAAATATATCTTAAAAATATCTATTAAAGATTAATATTGTATAAATTTAAAACTGGAATTATTAATAATCTATCTTATATCTTTTATGGGTTCTAATTTATCTTACTTTCCTTTGATGATTTGACTTGATTAATAGCCAACCCTATAATAATGCCTATTATACATAAAATAAAGGCTATAAGGGTAAAGGTGTCATTCATAAATATTGATACTATTCCTAAAGCAATGCAGAGTATCCCTCCTATAAATTCTATTATTCCAACTCTTTTAGCATAGGAGTCATTTAGTTTACCCTTTTTCTTATCAGTTTGAAAATTATTAATCAGATTATATTTCCCTTTAAGCCAAATTGCATATCCAAAACCAATAAATATCAATCCAACTAGAATTAGTGTTAATCTTAAAATATACATATTCTATACCACCTAAGAAAGATTTTCTCTTGTCTTTCTACCATTTTTCTCGCAAAATTTCTTCACGTTTCTTTTGAAATTCTTCATCGGTAATAAGACCATCTTCCTTTAGTCTGTTTAGTTTTCTAAGTCTTATTTCAAAATCATCATTTATAGGTTTCGACTGACTATTGGTCTCTGTATCAGTACCATTGTCTATGTCTATCTCCCAGGATGCAACACCTTTGTCTCCAAAAAAGTTATAGGCTTGAACCCCTGTTATGGCCACTGCCATCAGCGTCCAAAATACACCAAACATACCTGCAGTAGGAATTACTACAAATAACCCAACAAAAACAAAAATAGTACCTACTATCATACCAAACAATGATGATGCCTTACTTGGTTTAACTCTTATTCCCTTTGGCATAAAACTAGCCCCCTTAAAATAATAGATTTTCAAATTCAGTATTATACACTTCTCATTTATAATCCTTTTTATACTTTATCTATCCCCTAATTTTCTTTTGTTAATCACCCTAAAAATTACTATTGAATTATCACCCTTTTAATCCTATATTTCAAAATGAAATGTTTTTTAAATTAAGACTTTTAGAAAGTTTTTAAGGATTAATATTTTAATCTTGGCTATTATGTCTTACATTAATAATATATCATATAAAAGAATAGCAAGGAATAAACATTTCATTCTCCCCCGAAAAGTTCTTCACCCCTGCAAGACCACTGACTTACAACCCTAATATCTTTTCTTTCATTATCCCTGACTTAATATTCCTTTAAATATTTTTGCCCAGCAAAAAGGAGTAGTACCATCGGATTTTTACTCCAACTTTCCTACTCCTTTGAAGAACTTTTTTACCTATAAACTATTATAATCCGACATCATTTCCCAGGAAATGATTTTATCTACTCTACAGTTACAGATTTTGCTAAGTTACGTGGTTTATCAACGTCACAACCCCTCATAACTGCTGCATAGTATGCCAATAATTGATGAGGAATGATAGCAACAATGCTTGATAATAAATCACTAGTTTTTGGTATATATATTACTTTATCTGCTGCCTTTTCAACTTCTTTATTATCTTCATGGGCTATTGCTATTACATAAGCTCCTCTAGCTTTTACTTCTTTAACATTTGATACCATCTTTTCAAATAGTTTTTCTTGAGTAAGAGTGGCAATTACTGGAGTATTTTCTTCAATTAGGGCTATTGTACCATGTTTTAATTCACCTGCAGCAAAGGCTTCTGCATGCATATAGGATATTTCTTTGATTTTTAATGCCCCTTCTAATGAAAGGTTAAAGTCTAGACCTCTACCAATATAGAAAGCATGCTCCTTATCCTTAATATTTGCCGCCAACTCTTTAATTTCATCAGCTCTATCTAAAACACTCTGTACTTTATCTGAAGTTTCTTTTAATTCTTCTATCATTTTAAAATACTCTTCTTTTGTAATTATCCCCTTCGTATCTGCCATATATAATGCAATCATATAAAAAGCAACTAATTGAGTAGTGTATGCCTTTGTTGAAGCTACTGCTACCTCTGGTCCAGCCCATGTATAGAATACATCATCAGCTTCTCTAGCTATAGATGATCCAACTACATTTGTTACGGCTAGAACCCTTGCTCCTTTTCTCTTACCTTCCCTAAGTACAGCTAATGTATCAGCAGTTTCTCCAGACTGGCTTACTACTATCAGTAAAGTTTTTTCGTCAATAAATGGTTCCCTATATCTGAATTCTGACGCTACATCTGTTTCTACTGGAATTTTAGCTATTTTTTCGATTGCATATCTCCCAACTATTCCAGCATTATATGCTGTACCACAGGCAACTATATATACTTTATTTATACCATCTAAATCTTCTTTTGTTAGTTTTATATCATCAAGTTTAATCTTACCGTTTTCATCTAATCTTCTAATAAGTGTTTCTTTTATACCATTTGGTTGTTCTAGTATTTCTTTTATCATAAAGTGGTCATATCCACCCTTAGAAGCTGCTTCTACATCCCAAGTTACATTATATACATCCTTTTGTACTTTTTCTTTGTTTTCATTAAAGATTTCAACTTCTTTATCAGTAAGATGAATAACTTCCCCATTTTCTAAGAAATATACCTGTCTAGTGTACTTTAAAAGGGCTGGTATATCTGATGCAATAAAGTTCTCATTTTCACCAACACCAACTATTAATGGGCTATCCTTTCTAGCTGCCACAATTTCACCTGGGTTTTCTTTAGATATAACTCCTATTGCATAAGCACCTCTTAACTTATCTATAGCCTTAAATACAGCCTCTAATAAATCTCCTTCATAGTAGTAGTCAACTAAATGCACAATTACTTCTGTATCGGTTTCTGATTTAAATTCTACTCCTTCACCTATTAGCCATTCCTTTACTTTCATATAGTTTTCAATAATACCGTTATGAACTACTGCTATTGTATCACTCATATTTAAATGAGGATGGGCATTTTCATCGGATGGTTCTCCATGGGTTGCCCATCTAGTATGACCTATTCCTAGACTTCCCTTTATAGGCTTCTTATTTATACTTTCTTCTAATACGGCTAGTCTTCCCTTATACTTCTGGTATTTGATTGCATCTCCTGTATGAACAGCAACCCCTGCTGAGTCATATCCTCGATACTCCAATCTTGATAATCCGTCTACAATAACATCACTAGCCTCTCTAAATCCTACGTATCCAACTATTCCACACATAAAAAATCCTCCTTATTTTTTGTCACAACAAATAGACCTGAAAGTAATTTAAAATTTAAATTATTTCAAGTTATTTATTGGATATATTTTAAGGAGAAAGTTCTCACTAAGACCTCTTTGTCCCTAGAATCACTTCTAGGTTTTGTAGGTCTTTAGGGCTGTGAGATCCCATAGGGCATCCGCCGAATCTTCGATAACCCTATTTCCTCGTCAACTCAATAGTCCATCTATCGAGTTCTGGCGCTTTTTGTTTTTTAACCTTCCCCATAATACATTATACTCTATATAAAGCTTTTTGTTAACTAGAAAATGAAGAAGTAATGAAATTTGTTATTTTTTTTACAATCACCTTTGCAAATGCAAAGGTAATTGTATTTTATTCTCCAAATCCACTTTCTACTAAATTAACTAATGCTTCCATAGCTTCTTTTTCATCTTCTCCATTTGTTATAATTTCAATCTCTGAGCCTTTAGAAGCTCCTAAACTCATTATACCGATTATTGATTTAGCATTTATTACATTACTTCTAAATTCAATTTCTACATCACACTTATACTTAGATGCTTCCTTAGCAAGTAAATTAGCTGGTCTTGCATGAAGACCACTATTATTCACTATTTTTACAGTTTTTTTCATATATTTCTCCTCCTTGTATAATAATGGAAATTTATTCAGCCTTCATTGCTAAGTAAGTATTGATTTATTATTAGTTTTACTTCTTCAGAGTCTTTATTAAGTCCAGTAATCATTTCTATAGCTGAGTTTAATTCATTATCTCTGATTATTTGCTGCATTTTTACTGCATCCTCATCACCTTCATAGTCATAACATAATCCTGCTGCTATACCCTTTATAAGATTATCTGCTTGTATTCCATACTCTATTGTCCCTCTAAAGGGCTTTATTAGTCTATCGTTATAGCTTAATTTTCTTAAAGGTTGTCTTCCAACTCTTACAACTTCATCCTTTAAGTAAGGGTTTTTAAATCTTGATATAATCTTTTCTATATATGAAAGATGAGCATCTAAATTAAATCCGTATTTTTCAATTAGAACTTTTCCACTTTCTTTCATAGCTTCTTTAACGATATCTTGAATATCATTATCCATAATACTTTCTCTAACTGTTTTGTAGCCATTTAAATATCCCAGATATGCAGTTATAGCATGGCCAGTATTTAATGTGAATATTTTTCTTTCAACATAGGCATATAAATTATCTGTAAGCTCCATACCTTCAATTTGTGGAATTTCACCTTTAAATTGGTTTTTATCCACAATCCATTCTTTAAATTCTTCAACCATTACATGAATATCATTCTCTTTATTATCTCCCATAGGTGGAACAATCCTATCCACTGCACAATTGACAAATCCTACATATTCATTAAGATACTCAATCTCTTTTTCATCTAAATTTTTAATTACTTCATCTCTCAAGATTTCAGATGCCCCAACCATATTTTCACATGCAATAATATTTAGGTATTCTTTCTTTTCAGAATCGTATCTCTCCTTTATTCCTGTAGCAATGGTAGATGCAATTTTTCTTAAAACATTAGCTCCTACGGCAGTTGTTAATATACTTGCCTCTTGTATTTCTTTTATTATGCTATCATCCATTGAAGATACTGCTGAAATATTTTTTACATACTCTTTCTTAACTGCTTCTCCTACTACCTCTACTAAATACTCTTTATTTTCATTAATTTGATTTATGATGTTTGAATCAACATCTGCAAAAACAACATGGTAACCAGAATCGGATAATAGTTTTCCTATAAAACCTCTTCCGATATTTCCTGCTCCAAACTGAATAGCTTTTTTCATAAACAATCCCCTCGCCTTCGCTATTATTAAGATTTATTATTGTAATTCTATAAAAAGAAGAACCTATGGATTTTTTTACTTTTAGCTTGTTAAGAAAAAAGCATACCCAAAGGCTCTTCAATTATCAAAATAATTTTAAGATTTACATCCTACTTATTAAGAGCTTTATAAATCTTTTCTACATCATCAGTTTTTGAAAGTTCTTTGACTAATAATTCATCTTCTAAGGTTGATGCTAAGTTTGACAATATATTTAAATGGTCATTACCTTTGCCTGCTATCCCTACTACTATATATGCTTTATTTCCATCTCCAAAATCTACGCCTTCAGGATATTGAAGTACTACTATTCCAGACTTTAATATCTCTTTTTTAGCCTCTGATACTCCATGGGGGATAGCTACACCATTACCAATATAAGTTGAAAGTTTTTCTTCTCTTTGATGCATAGCCTCAATATAGCTTTCTTTTACATATCCGCCCTTTACTAATAAATTTCCAGCAAAGTCTATTGCATCTTTTTTATTTGCAGCTGATAGTCCTAGAACTATATTGTCTTTTTTAAGTATTCCTGTTTTTTCTACATTTTCACTTTTATCCTCTTTAATGGCACTATTAGTTAAATTGCCTTTTTTTTTGAGTTCTTCAACTAGTTCATCATATACTGGAGTTGCTACGAAATTATCTATTGAGATATGTTTTTTATTTGGTGCCTTTACCTTTGCTCTTTCAGTTAAATTAGCATGAGTTATTATTATGTCGGCATCATCTGGTATATCATTTATTGCAGTATTTATAACAGTAACTCCTAGACCAGCTTTTTGAACTTTTTTTCTAAGGTTACTTGCACCCATGGCACTTGATCCCATTCCAGCATCACATGCAACAACTATTTTCTTTACTGAACCATCTACTTCTACTTTTTCTTCTTTCTTATTTTTTAATTCTTTCATTTTTGAAGTTGCTTTATCTAAATCTTCTTCTGTTTGTCTTGAAGCTGCTCTCTTAACAAATACTGATGCTACTAAGAATGAAACAACAGTTGCTACTAATACACCAGCTATTACTCCGAAGAATCCTCCCTTAGGAGTCATTGCTAATACTGCAAAAATACTTCCTGGAGATGGTGTTGCTACAAGCCCTGCACCAAGTATTGAGAATGTCAGTACTCCACTTGCTCCCCCTGCAATTACTGCAAGAAGTAATGCTGGATTCATTAATACATATGGGAAATATATTTCATGTATACCACCTAAGAAGTGGATAATAATCGCACCTGGTGTTGATTGTTTTACAGATCCTTTTCCAAATACAAAGTATGCTAATAATATACCTAAGCCTGGTCCAGGATTGGCTTCTATTAAGAACATGATTGACTTACCAAGTTCTTTAGCCTCTTGAATTCCTATAGGTCCTAATACACCGTGATTTATTGCATTATTTAAGAATAATATTTTACCTGGCTCAACAAATATTGATACCAGTGGTAATAAACCGGCATTAACAATTCCTTCAACAGCACCTTTTAATATATTATTTAAACTTAAAACTACTGGCCCAATTGCTAAATAAGCAATTATAGCTAATATCATACCAATTATCCCAGCTGAAAAGTTATTTACTAACATTTCAAAACCTGATGCTACTTTACCTTCAATTGCATCATCAAATTTTTTGATTACATATCCACCAATTGGTCCCATAATCATAGCTCCAAGGAACATTGGAATATCGGAACCAACTACAACACCCATAGTCGCCACTGCACCTACTACAGCTCCACGATTACCACCTACTAATTTACCACCAGTATAACCAATTAGAATTGGAAGTAAATTAACTATCATTGGTCCAACTAAGGCACTAAGGTTTTCATTAGGAGTCCATCCAGTCTCTATAAATAAAGCAGTTATTAATCCCCATGCTATAAATGCCCCTATATTTGGCATAACCATTCCACTTAAAAATCTTCCAAACTCCTGAATTCTTACTCTGATATCCTTTTCTTGTTTTACATTAGTACTATTCATTTTTTGACCTCCTTTTAATTATCTCCTTAGATTAAAATACCAATCCTCAATTACTTCGTAAATGTATTTATATAGTTCATTTTCACTCATATCATTTAGGATTTTTTCTTTGAATAATTCTTGACTTATTCTACTAATTGTTTCAATAAATTCTTTATCTATATCTTTAGGTGCTAATAGAACAATTACAAAGCTAATATTATTCTCATTGATTTTAAGTTTATCTTTTAGCTTTAATATGCCCACATGAAGCTCATCTATTGCATGGCTCCTACAATGTACAACTATTGTTCCTGACTCATCAAGTACAAATCTACCTAATGATTCCCTTCTAATTATATCCTTCTTCAAAGTTTCATATTCTTCAGCAGTGTCAGTATATATTTCACTAATTTTTTCTATAATATCCTTGTAAGAGTACAATTCTACATCATTAAAATATTTGAAATTATTTAATACCTGAAGGGCTGCCTTCCCATAATTTATGTTTTTAATTATACTCTCTTTTAAATCCCTCATATTTTTATTGTTTTGTTTTAATATGGTTTTACTAGATATATTATCAATCACTGCCTTGATTTTTATCTTGTCTTCTTCAAGCAAGAAAGGATTTACAATAACTGTAGTCATATCCTTATAGTCAAAGGGTACAGTTGAAACAATAAAATCCCATGATACATCCTTAAGGTCACCGTTGCTTAACTGTGTAAATGAGACTGTATCAACAACCTTTAGATTTGAAAACTCCTTCTCTAATTTAGATGATAGTAATCTAGAGGTTCCTATTCCACTGGGACATACCACTAATACGTTAAATCTATAGCTCTTTGCCCTTTCTATTGCCCCACCAATGTGAAGGGCAATATATCCCACTTCTGTATCAGGAACTTTTAAGCTTAGCTCATCCTCTAAAATTTTTGAAGCCTCTTTAGATAATTCAAATAACTTGGGATAATTATTTTTTATTTGATCTAGAAGAGGATTTCTTATATCCATATTCATCTTTAGTCTTTTAATTGCCGGTTCAAGATGTATGGCCAAGTCGATTAATATTTTGTCATCTTGCATTAGCTTAATATTTAATTTTGAATCAAAATACCCTATAATTTTTCTAGCAATCTTAACAATTTTATATTTTTCAATGAAAAAATCTTCATTTATATTATTTTTTCTATCAAAATATTTTCTTGATCCCATTAAGTGCATCGTTATATATCCTACTTCATCTATTGGAATCTCTATAGCAAAAGCTTCTTCAATATCATTTGCTAACTTTTGAGCTAATGAAAACTCTTCATTATTTTTTAACCCTTCTAAAAACACATTATCAATTTTTATCTTTTCGCCGTTCTTGATCCTTTCTATAACTAGAGCGATATGAACAATAAGGGCTACATATTGGCTATCATTCAATTGGTTATTTGATAGTTTTTCCATGTCATAAACTATTTTTTCAATAGTTTCAATAGACTCTTTATCGATCATATTTAAAAGTCTATTTCTTGTTCTGATTTTGATGGAATCCTTTTCATTTACATCATTATTTTCAAGTGAGTTTTTTAATATATCTAATATTTCTTTGTATGAGTGAGTTTTATATATTAAACTTACCATCAGCTTTCTCAGTAGAGTTTCATCGCCATCAATATAAACTCCAACTCCAGGCTTCCTAATAAGTCTTATGTTGTATTTGTTTAGTGCATCTTCAACTTTATCTAAATCGAAACTAATAGTTCCTCCTGTAACATTTAATTCTGATTGGAACCTATATATTTTTATAGGTTCTTTACTCTTTAGTAACTCTATTAGTATAAATAATTGCCTTTCCTCTGGGGTGTATTTTTTTTTGAATTTATTATTAGTCAAAAGTTCTTTTAATCTAATCTTTTCTTCTGCTTCTCCCTCTATAACTAATCCATATCCTGGTTTTTTTATTAGATTAAACCTATGTTCTTTTAAATACTTTTCTATATTAGGCATCTTTCTAAGAATAGTCCTTGAGCTAACATTAAGTTTATTAGCCAAGAAGTCTGTTGTTATTGGTTCGGAATTTTCTGACAGAATTTGGATTATTTTCTTAGATTTGTTGTCTAGCTTGTTTTTTTTCATCTTTATCTCTCCCGGAAAAGAAAACGTTTCACTAAGCAAGTGCACTTATTTTCTTAATTTAATACTATATAATAATCCTTGAAGTTTCAATCTTTAGTTAGCTTTGTCATGTCATAATTGATTAGTGACATTTTTTAAGATAATTGAAATTACTAAAGTGCAGATGGGATTTGCTATAAAAAATCTTTAATACACATTTCATTTTTCTCAATTTTCTTATTTTTATGTATATAAAAAAAGGTTGTATCGAATGACATCAAATTCCTTCGATACAACTCTCTTTAATAATAAAACATATTCTATTTAGAACTAATTTAGTCTTTCCTCAATTATCTCTACAAGCTCCCTTGCATATTTATCTAATTTCTCTATGTCACTGCCTTCTAACATAACTCTTACAAGGGGTTCTGTTCCGGAAGGTCTTATAAGTATTCTCCCATCATCTTTCATTAAGTCTTCAATTTCTTTTATTCTGTTAGTTATTACTTCATCATCAAGATATTTAGTTTTATTTTCTGGTCTTACTTTGGCATTCTTAAGTACTTGAGGGTATTTAGTCATGATTTTTCCAATCTGTGATAGGGACTTGTTACTTTTTTTAACTACCGATAACAATTGAACAGCTGAAAGAAGTCCATCCCCTGTAGTATTATGTTCTAAAAATATAATATGTCCTGATTGCTCACCACCTAGAATATATCCATTTTCCCTCATAGCTTCAAGTACATATCTATCTCCAACTTTAGTCTTTATAATTTTACAATTTTTTTCTTTAAGTGCCTTCTCAAGTCCAATATTACTCATAACTGTAGCCACTAAGGTATTATCCTTCAGTTTACCTTCTTCTTTTAAATTATTACCACATATAGCCATAATTTTATCTCCGTCAACGATATTCCCAAGCTCATCTACCGCTATAAGTCTATCTGCATCTCCATCAAAGGATAACCCAACATCAGCTCCAGTTTTTATCACAAAATCTTGTATAACTTCAGGATGGGTTGAACCACAATTATAATTAATATTTAGCCCGTCAGGATTATCATTAATTACATGGACCTGAGCACCTAACTCAGTAAGGGCTATTGGTGCAGATCTAAAGGATGCTCCATTACCACAATCTATAGCTATTTTCATTCCACTAAAATCCACATCAATAGTAGACTTTATAAAGTCTATATAATCCTTAATTGGATTTTCCTTTAATATTTTCTTTCCTACTTCCTTACCACTTGGTAAATTTTCGATATCCTTTTCCATAAATATATATTCTTCAATTTTTTCCTCTACTTCATCAGGCAATTTAAATCCATCTTTATTGAAAAACTTTATCCCGTTATACTCTACTGGATTATGGGATGCTGATATTACTACTCCAGCGTCAGCATTGTATTTTCTTGTAAGGTATGCTACTGCAGGTGTAGGTACTACTCCTACACATATTGCATCACAGCCTGTAGAAAGGATACCTGAAATTAGCGCAGCTTCAAGCATATCTCCAGATATTCTCGTATCTTTTCCTACTAATATTTTAGCTTTTCTTTTTCCTTCTGCTAATACATATGCTCCTATTTGTCCAAGTTTATATGTTAATTCACATGTAAGTTCTTTATTTGCAATACCCCTTACTCCATCAGTCCCAAAAAGTTTTCCCATCACTTACCCTCCAAATCATATTTAGTATTGATTTTTTATAGTCTTTTATATTTTATCATATTGGTATTATGCTATCAATTATGCCCATTATTATTTGGAAGTTCCGTGAAAATTGACAATATTTTAGGGACTACTTAAATGTAGTCCCTAAAATTATATTTATTTAATTAGTTTAATTATTCGTTACTTACTTCAGAAGCTCCACCGGATAAAATTTTATATGACTGCTTGATTAGTACTAATGCTAATATAAATAGTAATACTCCAAAGAATACTAAAATGAAGTTTCCAGCTGCTATATTTGACTTAACAAGAAGTACTAATGCAGTAAGTGTTACTATAAACATGAATATCATTGGATAAACAAACATTTTATTGTTCTTACCATTCTTAGCCATCCAAGCAGCTAGAGCAAGAAGTGCAAGGGCAGCTAATAATTGGTTTGCTGATCCAAATAGTGGCCATACCTTTGCCCAACCGGCAACTGCTAACCATCCACCTAAAGCAACTGTTATAGCAGTTGAAATAAATCTATTAGTTGCAAGTATGCTTTGTTCTTCTTTGCTTTCATCTTCAAAGAACTCTTGGAAGATAAATCTTGCAAGCCTTGTAGCTGTATCAAGACTTGTTAATGCAAAGGCTGATATAGCTAATGCTGCAAAGGGCTTACCTACTTCAAGTGGAACACCAATCTTAGTCATAAATGTACCTACACCTGTTGCAAATACGTTTACTGGTCCACCATCACCTAATAATTCACTTAATTTATCTCCACCTATATATGCAGCAGTTATTAAAGCAATAATACCAAGAACACCTTCTATTAACATACCACCATATCCAATAATCTTAGTATCTTCTTCTCTATCTACCTGCTTAGATGAAGTCCCTGAACCAACTAGTGAGTGGAATCCAGATATTGCACCACATGCAACTACAACGAATAACATTGGGAAAAGATAACTACCGTCTACATTGAATCCAGTAAATGCTGCAAGCTGTAAGCTTGGTCTATACATTATTAATCCTAATACTGCACCAATAATCATTGCATAAAGTAAATATGAGTTCAAATAATCCCTTGGCTGTAATAAAATCCAAACTGGTGTAACTGAAGCTATAAATATATATACTAGAATTAAAGCTATCCAAGTTTTTAATGAAAGCACTATTGGGAATTTCATTCCTGCCCAAATACATGCAAATAATAAAACTACCCCTATAATACTACCAATTGTTAGAGATACACCTCTCCTATATACGGCAAAACCAAATACAATAGCTAAAACTATAAATAACAATGAAGCTGTTGCCGCAGATGGTGTACTTACAAAAGTACCTGCAACTACATTAACAAATGCTGCTACTACTAGAAGTAAAGTTAACCAAGCAAAAATTGCAAATAATTTTTTACCTGTTTTTCCTATACTAGTTTCGATTATTTGTCCAACTGATTTACCATCATGTCTTACTGATGCAAATAGTGAACCAAAGTCGTGAACTCCACCAAAGAAAATACTACCTAAAACAACCCATAATGTTACTGGAACCCATCCAAACACTGCTGCTGTAATAGGTCCGACAATTGGTCCTGCCCCTGCGATTGATGCAAAGTGATGACCTAAAACTACAGGTGCACTTGCTGGGACATAGTCAACTCCATCATTAAGAGTGTGAGCTGGCGTAGTTCTTGAAGAGTCTATTCCCCACTCCTTACATAGCCATGCTCCATAGGTTGCATATGCAATAACAAATGCAATAATGGCAAATAGAACTAAAAATAATGAGTTCATAATAAATCCCCCTTAAAAAATATTTTATTATAAAGGTCGATAAAATTTATCAACCTTTTTAGCTTTTTTACTGGTCACGACTTTATTATCCTTAAGTCCAACTAATACAATTCTTATATCAGCCCAACCCTTAAAACCAAACATAAAACCTTTTTGGTAATTAAATCTTTTAATTTTTTTAACTGAATCGTTTTCCTCTATTTTGTCAACAACTATTACTCCTGTAATAGTTGTTGACATATGCTCATTATGGGGGTCTATTAAATCTTCAATGCTCTTTTTAAGTGTTTTTATAAATTGTTCTAAAAAATCTTCATTAAAACTTTCTGATTTTTTCAGGAATATAAATTCATTATTTTCAAATGCATAAATAGTTGCCTTTTTAGTTACAATATATCTTTCATTTCTTACATTGAAACCTGCAAAGATATCAAATATAACGTTTTCATATTCATGATTTTCTTGAATATCAAAATTATTAGAAAGTCCTTGTACTATTTTACTTTTATAGGTCTCAAAATTCATCTTATCACCATTAGTTTTAAAATTTGTTCTCTTATATTAATATATATTAAATACTACTTATAATTAATAGTAAAATTTTTAGTTGCAGTTTTTTATGTCTAAAATGTAATATTTCTTGCCTAAAGTGCATGGACGGTAAAAGGGTAGATGAGATAATCTCATCTACCCTTTTTTTTTAGTATATTATTTAACTGCTTCTGCACCTTTATCTAGTGCTTTTTCATTTAATGGAATTAAGTGTTCCTTAGATGGGCCAAACACTTTTTTAAAGGCTTCTATAACAGTTTCCTTCTTAACTATTTTAGTTAGCTCTATATATGCTCCTAGCATTACCATATTGGCAACTTTACCATTACCAATTTCTACTGCTATGTCATTGGCAGGAATATAGTAAGCTTTTATGTCGTCCCTTTCAGTTTTCTTTTCTATAAGGGAACTGTTAACTAACATTATTCCGTCCTTTTCAATCTCTTCTTCAAATTTTATCATTGATGGTAGGTTCATAATTATAGCAGCTGTAGCATTATTTGATATAATTGGTGAACCTATTGGAGTATCTGATACTGTTACGTTACAGTTTGCTGTACCTCCACGCATTTCTGGACCATAGGATGGAAGCCATGATACGTTTTTACCTTCTATCATACCTGCATAGGATAGTAGCTGTCCCATTGACATAACACCTTGACCACCAAATCCTGCGCAAATCACTCTTTCTTGTGCCATATTATTCCACCTCCTCTGGGGTTCTGAAGTTTCCTAGTGGATAGTATGGTATCATATTTTCTTCTAACCACTTAAGAGATTCTGTTGGAGTTATACCCCAGTTTGTTGGACAAGTAGAAAGTACCTCTACCATTGAGAATCCTTTTCCAGCTATTTGACATTCAAAGGCTTTCTTTATAGCCTTTTTAGTTTTTCTTATGTTAGCAGGGTTGTGTACTGATGTTCTCTCTATATATGATGCTCCTGGTATAGTAGCAAACATTTCTGATATCTTAAGAGGCATACCAGCATGCTTAGGGTCTCTACCATAAGGTGATGTAGTTGCTTTTTGACCTACTAATGTAGTTGGTGCCATTTGTCCACCAGTCATACCATAGATGGCATTGTTTACGAAGATTACTGTGATATTTTCACTTCTATGGGCAGCATGAACTATTTCAGCAGTACCTATTGAAGCTAAGTCACCGTCACCTTGATAAGTAAATACTATATTTTCTGGTAAAACTCTTTTAATACCTGTTGCAACTGCTGGTGCACGTCCATGGGCAGCTTCGTGCATATCACAGTTAAAGTAATCATAAGCTAAAACTGAACATCCAACCGGAGCTACACCTACTGCTTTTCCTAATACTCCTAATTCTTCTAAAACCTCTCCTACTAATCTATGAATTATCCCATGAGTACATCCTGGGCAGTAATGGAAAGGAGTTTCTGTTAAACCTTCTGTCTTTTTAAAGATAACAGACATTACTTAGCACCCCCTAACATTTCTTTAGCTTTATCTACTATTTCTTGTGGAGATGGTATCATTCCACCAACTCTACCATAGAATCCAACTGGTAATCTACCTTCATTGGCAATCTTTACATCATCAACCATTTGACCTAAGCTCATCTCTACAGTTAAGATAGCCTTAGCAGTATCTGGTATTTGTTTAAATGCTTCATTTGGGAATGGCCATAATGTTATTGGTCTAATAAGTCCTGCCTTTATCCCTTCCTTTTCAAGGATTGCTATGGCATTTTTAACTATTCTTGAAGTTGTACCATATGCAGTAAATACTATTTCTGCACCTTCCATGTTGTACATTTCATATCTAACTTCATTCTTTTCTATTTCTTCATATTTTTTCTTGAATTTAAGATTTAAGTTTTCAAGTTCTTGTGGATCTAATCTAAGTGAATTGATTATATTAGGTTTTCTCTTACCTTCTGTTCCAGTTGTAGCCCAATCCTTTGGAGGTAGCTCTCTCTTTTTAGGCTCTTTGAATTCGATTGGCTCCATCATTTGTCCTATCATTCCATCACCAAGAACCATAACTGGGTTTCTATAGTAGTCAGCTACTTCAAAGGCTTCCATAGTTAGGTCAACCGCTTCCTGAAGGTTTGCTGGAGCATATACAACTAGTCTATAGTCTCCATTTCCACCACCTCTAGTTGACTGATAATAGTCTGATTGAGCTGGTTGGATACCACCTAGTCCAGGACCTCCTCTAACTATATTTACTATAACTGCTGGAAGCTCAGCACCTGCTATATATGATATTCCCTCTTGCTTAAGTGCAATACCAGGTGATGATGAAGATGTCATAACTCTTGCACCTGCACCTGCCGCACCATAAACCATGTTTATAGCTGCAACTTCACTTTCAGCTTGTAGGAAAGTTCCACCTTCCTTACCAAGCACTCTTGCCATATATTCAGGTAATTCATTTTGTGGAGTAATTGGATAACCGAAGAAAAACTTACAACCAGCTTTTATAGCTGCTGCACCGATAGCTTCGTTACCCTTCATAAGTATCTTAGCCATTATATCATTCCCTCCTCATAAATTATTTATTTCTCTATTTCTCTCTCAACTGTAATTACTACATCAGGACATATTGTTGCACAGTTAGCACAACCTATACATTTATCCATTTCTTTTACAGTTGCAGGATGGTAACCTTTAATATTTATTCTTTTCTTATCCATTTCAATAATGTTTACAGGACATACTGTTGTACATAATTCACAGCCTTTACATAAATCTTCTTTAAAATACACTTTACCCTTTGCCTTAGCCATGATTCAACCCTCCTTGATATAGTTAGATTAATGCTAATTTATTATATTTTAAGATCCAGAGAAACCTACATCCAATCTTCTCTCATATACATTTTTATTGGGAATATTTCTCCCTCCAAATCCTCAGGAAGTAGGCGGGCAACCTTCTCCAAAGTACTAATATATTTGATTGGTATGTTTAATTTCTCTGAAACTTCTTTCACAAGTTTTTGACCATTTAATACATCATCTACAGAGGTTTCCCTTAATAGATGGGTATTATTTATTAATCCTGTGACCTTTGCTCTAGCAGCCTCCTCTATAGCCTTTATATGCTCTATAGCCTCATAGGCATTTTGAGTTCCCGGTCTATAGGCGTTCAGTACACAAAACATATCATAGGCACCTTCTGTGAAATAGGTATGGTACCTGGCTAATGCTCTAGCCCCTACTGAGTCTCCTCCTACATCTAAAACTACATCATAGGATTCATCCTGTATGGGTCCAAGTACCTCAGCTGATATTGCAGGTACATCCACACCAACATTTATTCCCAGGGAATTACTTATCACTTTAATTCCCTTAGTTTCCATTAATTCTTGCTTTTCCCTTGATCTAAAGTAAGGATTTACTACATCCAGATCTGCTATTGCAATTTTTTTTACCTTATCTGCAAGTTTCATAGCATAATTTACGGCAAACTCTGTTTTTCCACTGCCATAATGTCCAATTATTATTCTAATTCTTTTATCATTTAACATAGAATCACCTTCAAGATTGGGTGACAGGTGACAAGTGACGGGTTACTGGTGATTGTGGTCATCTCTTTTGGGTCTTAAAATCCCAAAAATCAACCTCAGCCTGTTCCCTGTTACCTATTCCCTGTTACCTATTTTTCTATTTATATTCCTTTGCTTTTTCTTCTCCTCTAAGTACCCTTAGTCCACCTTCTGCAAGGGCTATCATTTCATCTTCTCCAGGATATACCAATACTTCAGTGATAAATCCTACCCTTTCTTTAATCCAGCCTACAAACATATCATCATAGGCAATTCCACCAGTTATTACTATAGCATTTACCTTACCCTTAAGGACTGCTGCACAGCTTCCTATTTCTTTAGATACTTGGTAAGCCATTGCTTTGTATACTAGTTCAGCCTTTTTGTCTCCCTTTTCTATCATTTTTACTACTTCTCTACCATCATTAGTACCAAGATATGCTACTAATCCACCTTTACCTTTAATCTTTTTCTTGATTTCTCCATGGGTATATTTTCCTGAGAAACAAAGTTTAGCTAAATCACCTACTGGAAGTCCTCCTGCTCTCTCCGGTGAAAATGGTCCTTCTCCATCTAATGCATTATTTACATCTATAACTCTACCCTTTTCATGGGCACCTACTGATATACCACCACCAAGATGAGCAACTATTATGTTCATATCTTCATATCTCTTGCCCTTTTCCTTAGCAGCACGTCTTGCAACAGCTTTTTGATTTAAAGCATGGAAAATACTTTTTCTTTTAATTTCAGGCATACCTGAAACTCTAGCCACATCATTCATTTCATCAACTACTACTGGATCTACTATAAAAGATGGTATATTAAGGTTTGAGGCTATTTCATAAGCTAATATTCCACCTAGATTAGAGGCATGCTCTCCTAATACACCCACTTTCAAATCTTCAATCATTTTTTCATTTACATTATATGTTCCACCACTAATTGGTTTTAAAAGACCACCTCTACCGACTACAGCATTTAATTTTGTAAGGTTTATACCTTTTTCATTTAGTGTATCTAAAATTACATTTTTTCTAAATTCATATTGGTCATATATCTTCTCATATTTATTTATTTCCTCAGTAGGGTGTCTTAATGTAGTTTCAAGCACAGGTTTTTCATTGTCATATATTGCTATTTTTGTAGAGGTCGAACCTGGATTTACAGCTAATATTCTAAATATCTCGCTCATTATAATACCTCCAATAAATTCAATTTACAGTTAATGGTATGAAAGTCATTATTTAAAATCTTAAAATAGCTTAAATATTTGACTCTAGGTTTAACTGTTATTTGCTAACTTATTTTTTATTTTTTTGCTGCCATCAATACTCCAAGGGCTATTGAGTTAAGTTTAGCTTCTTCGTCATCGGCTCTCGATGTAAGTATCACTGGTGCTTTAGCTCCAACTATAATACCTGCGTTTTTAGACTTGGCTAAAAATGCAAGTGCTTTATAAAGTACATTTCCTGCTTCTATTGTTGGTACCATTAAAATATCTGCTTTTCCACCAACAGGATGGTCTATTTTTTTTAGTTTTGCGGCTTCTACTGATACGGCATTATCTAATGCTAGGGGACCAGCTACAAGGCAGTTTTTGATTTCTCCTTTTTCATTCATCTCTTGTAGTTTAGCTGCATCAACAGTGGCAGGCATTTTAGGATTAACTTTTTCCTTAGCACATAGAACTGCAACCTTAGGTTCATCTATATCTAAAGCCCTTGCAACCTTGACTGCATTTTCAATTATTTGTTTTTTAGCTTCTAAATCAGGTGCTATATTCATAGCTGCATCTGTAACAAATAAAAGTCTATCATAATCTTCAATATCAAATACTGCTGTATGACTTAAAACATTTCCTGTTCTTAATCCAACTTCACCATTTAAGACAGCCTTTAGTATTATAGAAGTATCTACTAATCCCTTCATAACCATATGGGCTTTTCCTGTAGACACTAATTCTACTGCTTTAAGGGATGCTTCACTTAGGTCTTTTATATCTATTATTTCATAACTAGATAGGTCTATACCCTTTTCCTTAGCTATATTTTCAATTTGTTCCTTATCGCCAACTAATATTGCTTCAGATATACCAAGTTCTTTAGCTTTATTAACGGCTAGAAGCACATCTGCATCCTGGGCACAGGCTACAGATATGGTTTTAGGACCTCTTTCCTTTGCATACTTTAAAACGTCCTCAAAACTTCTAATCATTTATTACACCTCATTTTCATAGATTTTTACTTTTTCTTGTCCGTTTTCTATTCTCATAACACCTTGATTTAATGCCCACATTTCGTCTTCACCAGGTTTTACAATAACTGGTGCAATAAACTCTACCATTTCCTTAATATATTCAGTTATCATTTGTGAGTATGCAATTCCACCGGTAAGTATTATCCCATCAATATCACCATTAAGCACTGTTGCCATAGCTCCTATTTCTTTTCCTATTTGATAGGCCATTGCTTCATAAACAAGTTTTGCCTTCTCATCACCTTCATTTATCATCTTTTCTACTTCTCTAGCATCATTAGTATCTAAGTATGCAACTAATCCACCTTTTCCTCTTAATTTCTTTTTAAATTCATTATAGGTGTATTTTCCCGAAAAACACATCTTTGCAATATCACCTACTGGTAATCCTCCAACTCTTTCAGGAGAAAAGGGTCCCATTTCATTTGCGTTATTGGCATCTATCATTTTACCTTTTCTTAATGGTACTATAGATATTCCTCCCCCTAGATGGGCAACAACTAGGTTTAATTCATTAAATTCCTTACCCATATCCTTAGCAACATTATGGGCTACAGCCCTTACATTTAAGGCATGTAGAAGCGATCTTCTTTCTATTTCTGGCATGCCTGATATACGTGCCACATCATCAAATTCATCTACCGCCACGGGGTCTACAATATATGCATTAATTCCCACAATATCAGCTATACTTTTTGCAATTATTCCTCCAAGATTTGAAGCATGTTCTCCCTGAACTCCTATTCTCAAATCTTCAATCATTGCATCAGTAACTTTGTATGTACCACTTGGCATAGGTTTTAATAATCCACCTCTACCAACTATAGACTTGAATTCTGATAATTCATATCCTTCACTTTTAAGCCAATCAATTATTATATTTTTTCTATACTCAAATTGGTCAACTATTTTTTCAAATCCTTTTAATTCTTCAGAAGCATGACTTAAATTCTTTTGGATAACGTTTTCATCTCTTTTAAATACTGCAACCTTAGTTGAGGTTGAACCAGGGTTTATCGCCAATACATACTCTTTTGTCATTAATAGTACACCTCCAGAATTTTTACCTATTTTTAAATAAAGCAAATGGCGTGCCAATTTTTTTAATTATGTGATATGTTTGTAAACTCTAGTATTTTTCCCATTTTCAATCAATGATATTACTTCTATGATAGATTTCAATTATTTTCTTGAAAAGAAATGCATGCAAAAAAATGCACACTATTATTTAATGTGCATTTTTTTGCATGTCTTTTTCAATATTTATTTTATACTTATCAAGTTTATAGTATAAACTTCTTATGGAGATATTTAAATCCTTAGCAGTTTTTGTCTTATTATTTTTATTCTTCATTAATATTTTTTCTATATATTTTTTTTCAACATCCTCTATAAATTCTTGTAGGGTTCGATCATCATTTAATATTACAGACTCGATTTTTTCTTCAGATTGTTCGTCTCCTTTTATTTCATTTTCAATTAGTTTTGATAAATGATATTTCCTTATAACGCTTTCGGTAAACTTCATATTAATCATTGCCCTACCGATGAAGTTTTCCAATTCTCTTACATTACCTGGCCAATCATATTCCATTAGAGTATCAAGGGTTTCTTTGGAAATGTTGGTAACATTTCTACCATATTCTTGATTAAACTTTTTCATAAAGTAAATAATCAGTTCATATATGTCGCTTTTATGCTCCCTTAGTGGAGGTATTTTTATAGGTATAACATTTAATCTATAGTACAAGTCTTCTCTAAATTTACCTTCCTTTACTGCTTTTTCTAGGTCTAGATTTGTAGCAGCTATTACCCTAACATCAACTGGAATAGGTTTTGTTCCTCCAACCCTTACTATTTCTTTTTCTTGTAGTACCCTTAACAGTTTTGCCTGGGTACTAAGTTTTATTTCTCCAATTTCATCTAAAAATATTGTTCCTCCATGGGCTCTTTCAAATAATCCAATTTTGCCACCTTTCATTGCTCCAGTAAATGCCCCTTCTTCATATCCAAATAGCTCACTTTCTAATATGCTTTCACTAAGTGCAGCACAATTTACTCTGACAAATTGTGAGTATTTTCTATTACTAGCGTTATGGATTGCATGGGCAAATAGTTCCTTGCCAGTTCCACTTTCCCCCCTTAATATAACTGTGGCAGGAGTTTGGGCAGCAATTTTACCCTTTTCAATGGCACTCATTATTTTTTCATGGGAGCCTATAATGTCATCAAAGGTGTATTTTGCTTCTAATTTTCTAATTATTTGCTTAGCTTGATCTAATTCATTGGTAAGCCTTTTAATTTCTGTTATGTCATGTATTACTGCCACGCTTCCTCTGAGTTCTCCTTTAACTATAATAGGAGCAGCATCAACTATGACATCTTTTTTATTAGGCCCTACTTTAAGTCTAGTCCCCTTCACTGATTTTTTAGTTTCAAGTACTTTAAGATGTATACTTTCTCCTTCTGCAATATCTACAGTACAGAATTTGCCAATAACATCCTTTACAGAAAGTCCTGTTAGTCGTGTATAGGCTGGATTTACTAGTACTCCTATGCCATTTTGGTCTACCACTGAAATGGCATCTTGGGTAGAGTTAAATATTGCCCTAAACATACTTTGCATTTCTTTTAAGTTTGTAATTTCATCAGCTAAGTCTAGTATTTCAGTTATATCTCTAAATACTGCGACCGCCCCAATTATTTCGCCCTTTTCATCCTTTACAGGCATTCTGTTAGTTACTATATTTATATCTCCTAGTGGTTGTTTTCTATTTAGTTCTGACTCTCCTGTTTTAAGAATGTATGGTAATCTCGTAGTATGAATGACGTCGGTTATGTGTTTACCCAATACTTCCTTTGCATTTTTCTTAGTTAATTTTTCAGCGGCCCTATTATATAGTGTAATTATACCTTTTTTGTCTACAGCTATCATTGCATCATGGGTAGAATCTAAAATAATCTCCACTTCTTTTTTCATTAAGTCACCTCTAACAATATTTTTAATCCAATTAAAGCCTGGTATATAATCCAGGCTTCAATTACATTTAATTATTGTTCATTATACCTTCTACATCATTGATTGGTTTTTCTATTGGTATCATATCCACTCTTTCTCCACTATCTTTTCTATATACATCTATTTGAATATTGTTTGGAAAGATTTCTATATTCTCAAATGCCATATCCTTATTAATTTCTATTGTTGCTTCATAGCTTCCCTCTTCTTTAATATTCTCAGCGTTAATAACTAGCTCTAAATCACTTCTTTTAATTTCTTCCAATATGCTTCTGACATCACTAATTCTTACCTTTACTTCTCCCCGCAAATGACCAATATTGGTTGACAAATCATTATCTAAATTATTTATTGATATCTCTGTAGTATTAAATGTGAATTCCTTAGATTCTATTTTTTCTACTTCTACTTTCAATTTTGGAAGTTCATAAAGCCTTGGAGTTGTAATATTATCCGGCACAATAGGATTAACTTCAGTTACTAAATCAGATTCAATTCCATCAATATTAACAATTTCAGTGGAAATTTCAACGATGTCATTTAAGTCTTCAGTTTTTCCTTTTAATAGTACATTGTTTGGGCTTACCTCTATATTTGTAATTTTATATCCTTCCTTTACACTACCTTGGATTTGAGGAATTAATTCTACATTTTTTATTTTTAAAATAGGTAAATAAGTATTAACATATTTAGTTTCAACTTCAACTCCAGCAATTTCTTTGCCTTCACTATCAACTGCCTTTATTGGTACGTTATTACGTATATTTTCTGATTTGCCATCTACATTGATTTCCCCAATAACTTCAGCCACATCATTAACTTTTGTCTGTGGTCCTTCTACTAATATTTCTGTAGGTGTTATATTAAGTTCTCCTACCTCAAAACCAGTACTAGGATCACCATTTATTTTAATAGTAACTGGTTTTTGTCTCTTAACTACTTTATCAAGTCTTACTTTAATTTGTTTTGGCTGTATATCTTCAATAGTTATATTTGCTGGAGAACTTATTTCTAAAGGAATACTATTTATCCCTTGTTGAAATCCTCTAAGGTCAGCACTAACTTTAATGTCTTCTTGGGATATTTTATACAGTTCGTTTGTTCTCCCCGTTATTTTTACATCTACTGTGAAATCCTCTTGATCTATTATTACAAGTCCCGATTTCCTAAGCTCTTCTACATTTAAAAGCTGAACCTCTAAATTATTAAATACTTTATTAGTTTCTGGATTTACTTCCCCCATAACATAAAGCCAAAGGACTAAGGCAAATAATATGGATATAATCTTAGGAGTAGTATTTCTAGAAAATCTACTTTTTTCAAGTATCCCCTTTAAAAAATTAATCATTTTTAAGCCTCCACTTAAACTTGATTAGATTATTATCATATGTCAATGCATCCTTAATAATCCTAATCAAAGTGTCAATATCTAAAAATCTTGAAAGTTTTCCCTCTTTTGCTATTGAAATTGCACCAGTTTCCTCGGATACTATTATAGCTAAGGCATCAGAATTCTCTGTTATGCCTATACCGGCCCTATGTCTAGTCCCCAATTCTTTACTTAGATTTGGATTTTCCGTAAGGGGTAAAAAACATCCAGCTGCCATAATTTTATCCTTTCTTATAACTACTGCTCCATCATGCAAGGGTGTATTGGGAATAAAAATATTTATTAATAAACTACTTGATATTTTCCCCTCTATAAGATTTCCTGTTTCTATTACATCATTGATACCTGTATCTCTTTCTAATATTATTAAAGCTCCAATCTTTTGCCTAGATAAAGATGCTACAGCATCAGAAATTTCTTTGATTTTTTCATCTAATTCTTCATTGGCCAATTCTGCTAAAGATTTTGAAAGAAGACGACTTCTACCAAGGTATTCTAATGCTCTACGAAGTTCTGGTTGAAAAACAATTAATAATGCAATAAGTCCTAAAGTCATGGTATTTTTTAATAGATAGTTAATAACGTATAATTTTGACCACTCACTGAGCTTTGTAGCAATTAATAATATAAGTAGTCCTTTAATAAGCTGTTCTGCCCTTGTCTCTCTAATAATCATATAAAGCTTATAAAATACAAAGGCTACTATAGATATATCAATTACTTCTCTAATACCCATGGTCTTAAATATTTCAATAATTTGCTCCAAGTCAAACACCTCTTATATATAAATGCATACTATAATTGTACTGTTTTTTTGTTCTATCTTCAACAAATATACAAAAATAGTAAATAAATATTACTATATTACTATTAATCTATTCTAGCTGTTGTAAATTCATGTTTCTGAGTTTTTTACTAAACTTGTTAAAATATTTTATAAATTCTTTTTTTGTGTGGAAGAATAAACTTATAACCCTAAACTTAATTTTAAACTAGATGATTTAATAAATTTATAATAATCCTAATGGAGGCTTACTAAAATGAATCATGATAGTATATTAAATGAAATCTTAAAACAAAACAACTCGAAAATTGTATTGATTGTTATGGATGGTATCGGTGATATAAGAAGTAGAGAATTTGGGTACAAAACTCCACTAGAATATGCTAGAACTCCTAATCTAGATAAATTAACTTCTGAATCAGTGTGTGGAAGAATGTATCCCATATCTCCTGGCATTACTCCAGGAAGTGGCCCGGGTCATATAGGTCTCTTTGGCTATGATCCTAAGGTAGTAACTATTGGACGAGGGGTATTAGAAAGTGTAGGATTAGGACTAACTCTTGAAGATAATGATGTGGCCGCTAGATGCAACTTTGCTACTATTAATGCTGAAGGAAAAATACTTGATAGGCGTGCAGGGAGAATGTCTACTGAAAAAACTATTGAACTGTGCAATAAACTAAGAACTATCAATGAAATTGATGGAGTAAGAATAATAATAGAACCCGGTAAGGGCCATAGATTTGTGGTTATCTTTAGAAGTAATGAGAAAGAACTGGGTTCAAATATTAACGATACTGACCCCCAAGTGGAAGGTAAAGCACCTTTAATAGCTAAGGGGCAGGATGCTAAGTCTAAATTTCTTGCATCTGTCATCAATAAATTTATTTCAAAGGGTTTCGAAATACTTAAAAATGAATATCCAGCCAATGGCTTTTTGACAAGAGGTTTTTCTTCTAAACCCATTTTACCTAGTATACGCGAAAAATATTTAATGGAATCTGCTGCTATTGCAACTTACCCAATGTATAGGGGTATAGCCTCACTTCTGGGGATGAAACTTCTAGAAGCTCCTACTTCAATTGGAGGTCTATTTGAAACCTATGCTCAAAATAGGCAAAAATATGATTTTTTCTTTATCCATATTAAAGGTACAGACCAAGCTGGAGAAGATGGTGATTTTAGTGCAAAAGTAAAGTGTATAGAAACAGTTGATAAATCTCTTCCAATATTACTTGATTATAGGCCAGATGTTATAGCTATTACTGGAGATCATTCATCTCCATGTGCAATGAGATCCCATAGTTTTCATCCAGTTCCAGTACTTATCAATAGTGAATATTCAGGAGTAGATGATGTATCAAGATTTCATGAAAATGCATGTAACAATGGTGGACTTGGCTTTTTTGAAAGTAAATATTTAATGTCCCTGTTACTTGCCAATGCAAGAAGACTAAATAAATTTGGTGCCTAATTTTTCTTTTGACTCTTATTAGAGTCTTTCTTTTTTGCCTAATATATGAATTGATACTAAATTTATCATGTTATTATTTTTTCAAACCTTGGAAAAATAATTAAGAAAGGAGGTCATCAATTGAAAAAAAGTAAATCGCTAATAGCTCTTTTCAGCATATGTTTACTTTTATTAATTTTTAATGTGAATATTGTAGATGCACAAACTGTTGACGCAGATACTGATGTTTACACTGTTCAACCTGGAGACTCATTATGGAAAATTGCTTTAAAATATCAAGTGGGCATTAGTGAACTTATTGCTGCTAACCCTCAATTTACTAATCCAGATTTAATCTATCCAGGAGATAAGGTTTATGTACCACTTTTTAGTACTGTAAAGGCTATTGAAAAGGAAGTCATAGAGTTAACAAATATTCAAAGAGAAAAGTATGGATTAGAACCTCTAGCACATAATTGGGAGCTTTCAAGGGTAGCACGATTTAAATCTGAAGATATGAGAGATAGACAATACTTTAGCCATACATCTCCAACCTATGGTTCCCCATTTACTATGATGAAGAATTTTGGTATAAATTATACAGCTGCTGGTGAAAACATAGCCAAAGGTCAAGATACTGCTCAGGAAGTTGTTACAGCATGGATGAATTCTGAAGGACATAGAAAAAATATTTTAAATACCAATTATACCCATATAGGTGTAGGTTATGCTATAGATTCAAATGGGGTAAAGTATTGGACTCAAATGTTTATTAAACCTCAAGATTCTCAATGGCCATACTACTAATAAACCATATAAAAAATAAGACTTGGAAAAACCAAGTCTTATTTTTTATATGGTCGGGGTGGCAGGATTTGAACCCGCGGCCCTCTGGTCCCAAACCAGATGCGCTACCAAACTGCGCTACACCCCGAAAACTATTTTATTGGTGGGCCCTCAGGGACTCGAACCCCGGACCTGCCGGTTATGAGCCGGACGCTCTGACCAACTGAGCTAAGGGCCCCAATTTCTTGGCGGAGGGGGTGGGATTCGAACCCACGGCCCCTTGCGGAGTCACTGGTTTTCAAGACCAGCTCCTTAAACCACTCGGACACCCCTCCATGCTTTATAATCAAAATATATGGCGTGCCCACAGGGATTCGAACCCCGGACACACGGCTTAGAAGGCCGTTGCTCTATCCTGCTGAGCTATGGGCACAAATATTATCTAATGGCTTAAAGCTATTAGATAGTTAATCAATTAAATGGAGCGGTAGAAGGGATTCGAACCCTCGACCCTCGCCTTGGCAAGGCGATGCTCTACCACTGAGCCACTACCGCATAAATGGTGCGGGTGGAGGGACTTGAACCCCCACGTACAAGACACTAGATCCTAAGTCTAGCGCGTCTGCCAATTCCGCCACACCCGCATATGATATTTAATAAAAAATAAGTAATAATTAATAGATTCAGACTCATTATTACTATTTAAATGGTGGAGGGAACTGGATTCGAACCAGTGAAGGCTTAGCCAACGGATTTACAGTC
>CBETVX010000027.1:0-38967 GCA_965539935.1 uncultured Eubacteriales bacterium
GAGAATAACTAAAATAAAAAAAATCAAAAAATATTAACTTTATGTAATAAATATAGTATTATATAAATAACCATAACTGGAAATAAAATCAAATAAATCTAGCTGTTTCAATATGAATATTAGTAAAATAAATATATATTTACTGCATAATTATCCACATCTTTCATATATAAGAAAAGATATGGTGGTGAGAATATGATATTAGAAATAATAATTGCATTAAGTAGTAAATTTGGAAATTTATTTGTATTTGCCTTTATTTTATCACGGCTCAAGTCGGTTAAAAATTTAGTAGCTAAGAAACCAGTTAAATTAAAGGATAAGTTAATTTTATCCTTGGTATTCGGTGGCTTTGGTATTATAGGTACATATTTTAGCATAGAATTTAATGGAGCATTGGTAAATACACGTATTATAGGGGTTGCAACTGGGGGACTTTTAGGTGGACCATTGGTTGGTTTTTTATCGGGTATTGTGGCTGGCTTACATCGTCTATCTATAGAGGCCGGAAGCTTTACGACTTTGGCCTGTTCTATTTCTCCTGTTTTTGAAGGTTTAATGGCTGGATATATGAAAGAATTTATGAGAAATAAAAAACAGAAATGGATTTATGTCATGCTTACGGGAGTTATTGGAGAAAGTATGAGAAAAATCTTTGTTCTTATCTTTTCTAGACCCTTTGAGGATGCTTTAAATTTAGTTAAGGCAATTTGGATACCTATGGTGATAATCAATTCCATTGGGTTAGCTTTATTATTCATGGTTATTGAAAGTGTCTTTAAAGAACAAGAAAAGCAGAGAGCATATCAAGCTAATTTGATCTTTGATATAGTTGATAAATCTCTACCATTTTTGAAACAAGGTATTTATTCTGAAAGTATTAAGAGGGTAGTAGAAATAATTTACGAAATGACTGATTTTGATGGAGTTGCCATTGCTGATAATGAGAGGGTTATAACTAACTTTGGTGATGTAGAAGGAGGCCATGGGATTATGATACCTCTAAAGGAGAAACAAGATGTTATTGGTACTCTAATGCTATATAAGAAACCAAGGGAATCAATGACAGCAATAGATAAAGAGCTTGCAAAGGGATTAGGAAGGTTATTTTCTACCCAACTTACTTTAAGTAACCTTGAAAAAAATTCAAAACTATTGGCAATAGCAGAGTTAAAAAACTTACAGGCCCAAATAAACCCTCATTTCTTATTTAATTCTTTAACTGTCATAGCATCCCTATGTAGAATCGATGCAGAAAAGGCTAGGGATTTAATAATACATTTAAGTAATTTTTTTAGAAAAAATTTAAATTTAAATAGGGAATTAGTAAATTTAGATACGGAAATTAGTCATGTAAAATCCTATGTAGAAATAGAGAAAGCAAGATTCGAAGATAAATTGAAGATTATTTATGATATTGATTCAGATGCAGATTGCCTTATACCGCCCTTGATTTTACAACCTTTAGTTGAAAACTCTATAAAACATGGTATATTGCCCAAAAAGATTGGAGGAACAGTTATAATAAGGGCTTTGTGTGAAGAAAACAGTATAAATATTGCCATAATAGATGATGGGGTCGGCATTGACAGTGAAAGAATAGATGAAATATTAAACAAAGAAAGTATAGATAATAAATCCGTTGGAATAAATAATGTTAATCAAAGGTTAAAGGGGATATTTGGAGAAGAATACGGTCTATCTATAACCAGTAAAATAAACAAAGGTACAAAAGTATCTTTTAAAGTACCGCAATCTATAAAGAACCTAAAGGGTGATTTAATTGCATAAAGTATTAATTGTAGATGATGAAAAGTATATTAGGGATGAACTTAAGTATTTTCTTGATAAGTTTGATGAAATTACTGTTTGTGGAGAATGTGATGAGGGCGCTAAAGCTATTGAAATGGTAAAAAAATTAAAACCCCATGTAGTATTTTTAGATATTCATCTAGGGGATTTAAATGGACTAATAGTAGCAAGAAAAATATTAGATATTAATAAGAATATTTATATTGTTTTAGCAACGGCCTATGATAAATATGCTATTCAAGGTTTTGAAATTAATGCAGTTGATTATATACTTAAGCCCTTTACAGAGGAAAGAATTAAAATGACCATTGGCAGAATAATAAAGTCTAGAAAAAATTTTGAAAAAGAAATTAGTTTAGAGAAGTCAAAGAGGAGTATAGACTTAAAAAAGCTATGTGTAACTAAGAATAATAGATTAATATTAATAGATGTTAATAGAATTGAATTTATAAAATCAAAAAAAGGAATCGTTAAGGTCTATACCATAGACGGAGTATTTAATTGCAATAATAAGCTTAAGGAAATAGAAGAACGCTTTATGGAATCAAAATTTATTAGGACCCATAAAAGTTATATAGTAAATATAGATTATATTAGTGAAATAATACCATGGTTTAATTATACATATAAAATACGATTGAAGAATATAGCTTATGAAGAAATACCAGTTAGTCGCAGTTATATGAAAAATTTCAAAAAATTATTGAAGATATAGCCTAGATTTAAACCTGGGCTTTGTATTTTATTATTAATTAGTGCAAAAAATTAGTAAATAGTGCAGGTTAATGATAATAAATTTAAAAAAATCTAAAAAAGTTATAGTATTTATACAAAGAGAGCAAAGGGGGAATTTAAAATGAAAAGGAATATTTCATTATTATTGGTAATGTTATTAGTTATTGGTGTCTTTGCAAGTGGGTGTTCGGGGACTCAATCTACTGAAACAAATTCGGAACAGTCTAATTCTACACCTTCGGAGAAAACGTTTATTACTATAGCTACAGGTGGAAGTTCTGGTGTTTATTTTGCTTTAGGAGGAGCCTTATCAAATCTATTAAATGAAAAAGTAGAAGGGATTAATTCTTCAGTACAGTCAACTGGTGCTTCAGCCGTTAATGCCACTCTTTTAGGAACTGAAAAAGCTGAAGTTGCCTTTGCAATGAATGATGTTGTAAGTTATGCCTATACCGGTACAGAAGTATTTAAAGATAAGGGAAAAATTGAGAATTTAAGGGGGATTGCTTCCTTATACCCTAATTTTGTACAGGTAATAACCCTTGAAGAAACCGGTATAAATGAAATATCAGAATTAAAAGGTAAGAGAGTAGGAGTCGGAGCTCCAGGAAGCGGTACGGAAGTAAATGCTAGACAAATATTAGCTGCCCATGGTATTACCTATGACGACATAGAAGAAGACTTTTTATCATATGCTGAGTCGGTAGAGCAGTTAAAGAATGGTGCAGTTGATGCTGCATTCTTAACATCTGGGTTACCTAATGCAACTATAATGGATCTTTCAACTACACATAATGTAAAAATAATTCCAATAAGAAAAGAAACAGTTGAAAAATTAGCGGAGGAATTTCCTTTTTATTCTTCAGAGCCAATACCTGCAGGAACCTATGATAATAAAGAGGATGTAGAGACAGCGGCTGTAATGACATTATTAATAACTAGAGCAGAATTAAGTGAAGAATTAGTATATAACATAACTAAAACTATGTTTGAAAACTTAGATACTCTAGTAGATACTCATTCAGCAGCTAAAAAAATAAGTCTAGATACTGTGAAAAAGGGAATGCCTATACCACTTCATCCTGGTGCAGAGAAATATTATACTGAACAAGGCAAGTAAAGATTTAAAATAAACTATAAACTAATATGATAATTTCCTCTATTCTAAAATAATATTTAGAATAGAGGAAATTTTATAATTCTCAGCATAAAAAATATTGATGAGAAAGGTTGAGGTAATTATTATGGAAGAAATAAAAAATAATGTGAGGAAAACAGAAATAGATCAAGAAAGTTTACTTGAAAAATTTGATACTGAAGCCAGATTTAGAAAGTTTGATAAAAATAGTATTCCGAGAATCATAGTATTTACTATATGTGTTGGATTATCACTTTTCCATCTCTATACAGCATGGAAGGGACCATTGGTTACATTGATGCATAGGGCAGTACATACCTCCATAGTTATGGCTTTAGTTTTTATTCTATACCCCTTTAGTAATAAATCTTCTAAAAAAGAACCTTCTATTATTGATTGGATATTTTCCATTGTTTCTTTAGTCTTGGGGGGATATATTGTATTTAATTATAAGGCTTTAGTAATGAGAGCTGGAATACCTAATGATATAGATGTGATATTTGGAGTGATTGCAATTCTATTGGTATTAGAGGCCGCTAGAAGAATCACAGGGAAGGAAATAACATTTTTAGCTGTACTATTTCTGATTTATGCATATTTAGGTCCTAAGCTTCCTAACATTATTGCCCATAGAGGTTATAATATTAGAGATATTGCTGAATATATGTACCTTACCACTGAAGGAATATTTGGAATAGCCATAGGAGTATCTTCAACTTATATATTTCTTTTTGTTCTATTTGGAGCTTTCCTGCAAAAATCAGGGATGGGACAGTTTTTTAATGATTTATCAATGGCTATAGCAGGAGGAGGAAAAGGGGGCCCTGCAAAGGTAGCAGTTATTTCCAGTGGATTTTTAGGGTCAATAAATGGTAGTGCTGTTGCCAATGTAGTGACTACAGGGGCATTTACTATTCCACTAATGAAAAAAATAGGCTATGATAAGGAATTTTCAGGTGGTGTGGAGGCAGCTGCTTCCTGTGGAGGACAAATTTTACCACCGGTTATGGGTGCTGCAGCCTTTATTATGGCTGAGTATTTAGGAATTCAATATATTAAGATAGCTAAGTCGGCAATTATTCCCGCCCTACTATATTATTTAGGTGTAATTGTGATTATACATCTTAGGGCCAGTAAAAATGGTTTAACTGGTATGCCTAAGGAAGAATTGCCAAGGATATGGGATGTACTAAAACAAAGAGGACATTTATTACTACCATTAATAGTATTATTGTATCTTTTGATAAGTGGTAAAACTCCTATATATTCTGCATTCTTTTCAATAATATTTACAATTTTAATAAGTGCTATTAAAAAAGAAACAAGAATGAGTTTTAAAGATATTATTGAGGCATTGGAAAGTGGGGCTAGAACTGCATTAGGTGTAGCTATGTCATGTGCAGTAGTTGGTATAATAATAGGAGTCTCTACATTAACTGGTTTTGGTTTAAAGCTTGCAGGGGCAATATTGTTTTTAGGAAGAGGTAAGCTATTATTAACACTTATTCTCACAATGATTGCCTGTATAGTATTGGGTATGGGACTTCCTTCAATACCTGCTTATATAATTACTGCCACCATGGCAGCTCCTGCCTTAGCTAAGATGGGAATACCACCTTTAGTATCCCATATGTTTGTATTCTATTTTGGAATGTTGGCAAATCTTACTCCACCCGTTGCATTAGCAGCCTTTGCGGGAGCTGGAATTGCAGGAGGTAATCCAGCTAAAACGGGATTTGAGGCTGTAAAATTAGCATTGGCAGGATTTGTTGTACCATATATTTTTGCTTATTCTCCAGAACTATTGCTTATAGATGTAAATCTTGGAAATATAGTGCTTGTTATGGTTACAGCAGTAATAGGAGTAATTGGATTAGGAGCAGCAGCAGAAGGATATCTTATGAGAAACCTAAATATCCTAACTAGAATAATATTATTATCATCGGCCATATTTTTAATTTTTCCCGGTTGGCAAACCGATGCTATAGGTATAGGCTTATTTGCAATAATTATTTTATTAATTAAGTTTAATAAGAATAAACTGGCCAATAAAGTGGATGTATAACTAAAAATAGTCTGAGTTTTTATATAATATAAAATGACTACTGAATTCTAGTAGTCATTTTATCTATGTAATATTCTAATATATTCATATTATGTATGCTAATATTTATCCCTTCTGAATCATTAACGTATTTGTATAGTCGTAATTTATAATTTTTATAGTAAAATGTATGTTTTGAAAAGTTTGATATTCCATAGGTTATAGTATCTATTTTTTGATTAATTCCTTTAAAGGTAATATAACCATTTTCTATTAACGTTTCCTCTCCTGCATAGTCTGGAACACCGGCACCAAAGGACTTAAACCTTGTTCTATCTAAAATAATATTATAATCATTGTCAATTTTAAAAATTTCTTGCCAAGGTTGAAGTTCCACCGAATGAATCCATTCCATAGTAAATTCATCTTTAGGCTGGGCTTTATGTAAAAATATAATTTCATTAGTATTTACATTTTTTAAAATAAGAACCTGATATTTAATATTTAAAGATATAAGTAATAAAAAAATAAAGCTAAAAATAATTATATAGCGTTTCATGGTCTAAAACCACCTATAGTTAGTTTCTTTTAATTATTATAACATGTAATATGTTAAAATAAATTTAAGAGCGAAAAACTTATCTAAGGGGGACATGAAAACATATGAAAAAATATATAGCTATATTTCTAATTTTAAGTTTACTGATGGCGGTTCAATTAAATACTTATGCTGAGGAACTAAATAAATACCCTATGACTATGCCTGCCATTTATAATAATATAACTTACCTTCCCCTAATTTACAAATATGCTGTTGATGGATTTATTTCTAATTTAAGCTTGAATGAAATAGAAGAATTTAAAGATGATGGCCAAGATAGCTATATAAACTCCGATAATCCCATTTTTGAAGAAGTATTAAAAGAAAAGCTAAGTATAAATGGATATTATGCAATTAAGTCTTACCAGCAGTTTAAAGAACTTGAGGATAATAATAAATTACAGTATTTTGATTCCATAACCTTTGGCTGGGCTCAAATGAATTATGATGAAAAGGAAGATAAAGTCTTTATTAGTATAGAAAATAATAGCAATAATGATTTTTATGTACCAGATGGATATGAAGAAGTACTTGAAATTGTTAAGGAAAGAAATATAAAAACATATATTAATATTTACAGTGATAAAAATTATGGAGAAATTTTTAAAGAATCCCAAAGAATAATCGATGAAATTAAAGAATTAGTAAGTGGAGGAAATAGAGAATACAGAGAATTAAACTTTGATGGTATAATTATAGACTTTGAAAATCTTCCAACAGAATACAAAAATAATTACACTGAGTTTTTAAAGGAATTAAAAACTGAGCTGAATAAATTAAATAGGGAATTAATAATAGCTGTTCAGCCACTGAATTCCTACGATTATGGAGAAATTATAGGAATAGTAGACAAGGCCATTTTGATGTTACATGACTATGATGGTAAAGATAAAGATAAAGTAATATTTACTGAAAATGAAATCTATAATCCAAATGCTCCTATAGAAAGAATAAAAGAGGATTTAATAAAAATACTTAATGAAATCAATGGAGATGAGGATATTTCAAAATTATGGTTACAGATTAATTTTGCTACAAATCAGTGGAAAATAAAAGAAGGAGAAATAATGAATCAAACTCCCTTTAAACCCACATATGATATGCTAATAGATAGAATAAATTCTGAACTAGCAAAGGGTATAATGCTGGATGATATGCTTAAATATGACGAAAAATATGAAAGTCCTTACCTTATATATACTGACAATGATATTACAAATACTATTTGGTATGAAGATAGTAGAAGTGTTAGAGAAAAGATAAGTCTAGTTAAGGAAGTAGGACTAGGGGGCATATCCCTATGGAGAATAGGAAATATACCTAATAATAGTAAAGATTTTCATTTAGATATACTGGATACAATAATCAATTTTAAATAGAGGAATTAAGGTAAATACTTTAATTCCTCTATTTAAATATTTATATAAGTTTTCAATTTAGTTAAGTCCTTGATAATTATCTTTTTTTGAGAAATTTTAATTATTCCTTTATCCCTAAATTCATTTAGTCCTTTAGTTACTGTTGCACGAGAGCAGCCAATTAATGCTCCCAGTTCTTGGTGGGTTAAAGGCAGGTCAATCATAAGACCATCTTCTATCATTTTTCCCTGTTGAGATGAAAGTCTTATTAATGCATCGGCTATTCTACCTAGGGCACTATTAAAAATTAAGTCTGCCATCTGAAACATTGATATACGATACTTTCTAGTAATACTATGTATAAAATATCTATAGCATTGGGGATTTTCTTCTAATACATTTTCTAACTTTTCCTTTGGAACTATTGAAATTTCTGATTTTTCTATGGATTTAGTATAAACATAGTTATTGCCACCGGTGAAATATATCATTTCACCAAAAATCTCACCGGGCAATAATATAAATAGAGCTTTTTCAACTCCTGAAGAACTATATAGTGATTGCTTAACTTTACCCTTTGTAACTATACCAACAAAGGACATATTTTTAACTGTAATATATTCATTTTTTTTATAGGATTTAATAGTTCCAAGGGGACTTAAAACCTCTAAGAAAAATGACCTCATCCTATTTTGTCTAGTCTGATCGAATAAATCCTTATACAACTTAGACACCCCAACTTTACTAATTATCTATAATATTAACATAAATATATATGTAGTTGCATAATTAATTATAATATTCATAAAAAAAGAAGATACATAATAGTACCTTCTTAAATTATAAACTTTAAAATAAGCTTTTTTATATCTAACAAATCCTTCCCCCCACAGATTTAATATCATTTTCATTTTCTACAGCAGCCTTTATTGCAAAGTATAACCCCTTAGTTATAGAATCTAAGGATAAACAGGGAGTATTTTTCTTCTCTAATACTTGTTCAGGTATGAAGGGGACATGGATAAAACCACCTTTTATATTTTCATATTTTTTATTTATTAAATATAGTAAACCATACATTAGATGATTACAAACAAATGTACCTGCAGTATTTGATACAGCCCCAGGAATCTTATTGTCTTTCATTTCTTTAACCATGGATTTAATTGGAAGGTTAGTAAAATAAGCATTTTCTCCATCTTCAAAGATAGGTATATCTATGGGCTGATTTCCTTCATTATCTTTAATTCTTGCATCATCTATATTAATGGCAACTCTCTCGATGCTTATTTCATATCTACCACCGGCCTGACCTATACAGAGAACTATATCAGGATTTTCTTCTTTTATAGCTTCTTCAAGCTTTTCTATTGATTTTCTAAATACGGTTGGAACTTGAAGCTTTATTATTTTTGCACCGGCTATTTCATCATCTAGTTTTTTTACGGCTTCCCAGGCAGGGTTGATTTTTTCACCACCAAAGGGGTCGAAACCAGTTATTAACACTTTCATAAAGCAGACCTCCTTATTTTAATAAATGTCGTAATATTATAGGCAGGCTTTTAGTCTATCTATAAAAGGATATGATTATTAATTGTTCCATTAGAATGCTAAAATATACATTAAAATAATATGAGTAACTAATAAAGCAAGGGCCACTGGGAACTGGCTAATAATAACTCTATTCTTATTTTTTGTTTCAAGTACTGCAGCTGGTACAATATTAAAATTAGCAGCCATAGGGGTCATAAGGGTACCACAATACCCAGCGGTAAGTGCCATTATACCAGCTATGGCTGGATTAGCACCTTGACTAAATACAAAGGGAAGTCCAATGCCTGCCGTAATAACTGCAAAGGCAGCAAAGGCATTACCCATTATCAGTGTAAATATTGCCATGCCTACACAATAGGCTATGACACTAGCTAAAATATTACCTTGAGGGATAATTCCAGAAATACTATCGGCTATTACCTCACCTACACCTGCAGCATTAAATAATGCACCTAATGCAGCAAGTAGTTGGGGTAGTATACTTGCAGAACCAACCTGTTGTAATAATCTACTTCCATCATATACTATTTTGTCAGGTTTAGATTTTGTAATGATAAGGGCAAGAACTGTGGCCGCAATTGCACCAAAACCTAATCCTACTAATCCACCTAAATCTGTAAATTGTGCTATGCCAAAGGCAAATACAGCTATAGTCAATGCAGGAAAAAATATTTTATTTCCAATTAATTCTGATTTTTCTTGTCTAAACTTTTCATCGGCATTTGTTTGTGAGCCAAATTTAACCTGCTTAAATGCAGTTAGGAGACCCATTACCAATAACATTATTCCTACAAAAGTTGGAGGCAAATATTTTCCTATGATAAATATTATAGCTAAAATCCCCCAAAAAATTGCAGTGCCTATCTTTGCTGGATGATTATCATCCCTATAGGCCATATACGCAGCAAATAGAGAAACTAAACCTGATAATACATATATACCTTCTAATAAAATACCTTGCATAAATACACCTCTTTTCTTATATGTTTTGATTCATATTTCTATTATTGGATTTCTTAGCAAGCTCTTTGTCTAATAAATAATATTGTATTGATGAGTATATAAATGCTACCACAGCAATTGGAATAGCTGCTTTAGATACTTCAAGGGGAGTAACTTCTATTCCAAGTTCACTTAAAGTACCAACTACTAGTAAAACACCACCGGAAGCAATAAATACATTTTGTCCAAAAAAGTTTCCATAGTTTTCTGAAGCCGCAGCATGACCCTTTATTTTTTCTATTTCCTCTTCACTTAGATTATCATGATTGATTTCTGCTGCTCCCTGGGCCATAGGAAAAATCAGTGGCCTAATGAATTGAACATGTCCACCAAGTCTTAAAGATAAGGCTGCTGCTATTTCTCTAATCACTGTGTAAGTAATTAATACCTTTCCAGTAGTAACTGATTTGATTGTTTTAATTAACGTTGCAGCTCTCTCCTTTAATCCGTATCTTTCTAAAATTCCTATAACAGGTAATGTTACAAGGAAAATAGACATATATCTTGTATTTATAAATGCGTTTCCAAGAGTGGAGAGTATTTCCCCAAAGCTTAAACCACCAACCAGTCCTGTAACTATTCCTGCAACTAACACAACGGCAATAGTTTCAAGTTTTAGAATAAAGCCAATGAGAATAATAAGTACACCAATTAACTTAATCATCTGAATTCCCCCTTTTTAATATTCTAAATTATGAGAATTTTTTATAATTATACATAAAATATAGAAGAAATTCTGTGTTGGTGAACACATTTTATGATTTACCATACCTTTGAAAGTAAACAATTACCTATATATAGAATAATATGTTAAATCATAAATAAAACTAGAACTATAGATAGCTGGGCAGGTGATACCTATGAAGGGTTTATTTAAATTGTCAATTATCTCAATGGTGATTATAGGGATTTTAGCCATGGGCTTTTTCTACTGGAAAAGACAAAATCCACAGTTGTCAACAGAAAACATATACATAGAAGAGGACAAAAATTTTGATGAGAAAAAAGATTATGCAAAAAATGAATATATATGTCTTAATTTTATACTAAATAAATTGTCGTCTTCCTCAGGAGGTATATATACAAATTATTTAGACGATGGAAAAAAATCAGAATATGCTTCGGGACATGAGATTTTGTCGGAATCCATAGGTTTAGCAATGTTATATTTCGTAGAAAATAATAATCGCAAATTATTTGATAGACAATTAAAGTACATGGAACAAAAGATGACAAATGAAGTAGGATTAATAAAGTGGAGAATTAGAGAAGATAATGTCAATTTAAGTAAAACATCAGCAACTATAGACGATCTTAGGATAATTAGGGCATTATTACATGCAAGTTTAAAGTGGGATGATAAAAAATATCTATATAGGGCCTATGAAATATCCCAGGCAGTTTATAAATATAATGTGGAGAAAAATTATTTATGTAATTATTATGATTTAGTAGCCAAGGAAAAAAATCATGAAATAGACCTTTCCTATATAGATCTTTTTACAATAAGAGGTTTAAGTAATATTGATGAAAAATGGACTAAAGTATTGAAAGTGAATATAGATATCGTGAAGGAGGGGTTTATTTCAGAGGAACTTCCCCTTTATTATAAAACCTACGATTTAGAAAGAAAGGCTTTTAAAGGGCAAAGTAAGATTAACTCCATAGATGCTCTATTGGTACTACTTCATCTTAGTGAAATAAATATGGCTCCCCAAAGTAGTATAGACTGGATAAAATCACAATTCGACAAATACAATGGAGTATATATGGAATATAACGTAAAAACAGGGACACCTTTTACTAAGGAAGAATCCACAGCGGTATATGCAATAATAGCTCGAATTGCAAAGCAAATTGAAGATAAGGATCTATATCATAAAGCTATTAGTCGAATGATATCCCTCCAAGTTCAAAATCCCTCCAGTGAAATATACGGTTCCTTTGGAAATGATATAGATAAAAAAGTATTTTCTTTTGATAATTTACAAGCTTTACTGGCTTTCTAATAATATTTCAAGGAAGGTGAGGGATAGTGCATAAAAACAGAGGTATTTATTTGAATTTTATATTTTTTATTATATTAATTTTTTTCCTTAATCTAATGATAATAGATATAAATACTTTAAATTTTAATGATTATCTATTATTTTGTATAGTCCTATTCATAATAGTGATTTCCTTTTACCTTAATATTGTAATTGGTTTGATTCTTAGTATCGTTGTAGTATTTATATACAGTAGCATTATTTTTTATTTTAATTTATTTAAAGGTCAAGAGGTACAGTTTAAATCCTTTGTTTGGATGTTTATATTTCCAATAGCTTCATACATTTCAGGAAGGCTTGGAATGTATTATAAACAATATATACAAGAGATCGACCATTTGCGGGATAAAATAAAAAAACTTGTAACTATAGATGATATAACTGGCTTTGGCAATGCCAAGGATTATTATAGTCAGCTACAAGTAGAAATGGCTAGATCCAAAAGACATGGTAATGACCTTAGCATAATGCTTATTAAAATAGAGTACTATGAAGAAATACTATCAATACATGGTGAAGAAAAGATGGGTCGGTTAATAAATAGTATATCCAACATTATGGAGGAAATAACAAGGTTTGAAGATGAATGGTTTAGAATCGCCCCAGATATGTTTTCAATTATTATGGTAAATACCGATGAAACAGGGGCACAGGTGGTGAGAAAACGACTTAAGGAATCTTTAGAATATGTAGAAGTTGATAATAAAAAATATAGAGTGGATATAAAAACAGCAATACTTCAATATAACAAAGAAATTGAAAGTTCCTATGAATTCAAAAAAATTGCGGAAGGAAAATTAGAATATGATGTCTAGAAAACTTAGGGACATAATTATATTTCTTCTTATTATGGTGTTTTTAAATAATACATTTTATGTATATGGAGAGATAGAAAGAGAGAACGTACTTTTGATATATAATGGCATGACTAGGTATGGAGAGCAAGGGGAAAAAGTAACTGGATTTAGGGAGTTATTAGGACACTTTCCCTTAAAAATAAAGGAAGTATCTCAGGAGGACTATAAAACTGGGGAAGTTTTTAATTATGATTATGTAATATTCATTGGTATGAGAGATACATCTGTAAATCCAGAAATAATCGAGGATTTAAGAAGCTATAATAATAGGATAATTTGGATTGAACAGGGCATAAAAGAATTTCTACAAGACAGTAAATTAAGTTTAGTATTTCAAGGAAATAATAATCAGATTAAAAAAGTTATTTATAAAGAAAAGAGTTTTTTATTAGGAGATATTGGAGAATTTAACATAGTAGATTATAATCAGTCAAAATCCAAGATATATGGTCATCTAAGCGATGGGTCAAATGAATATCCCTATATTATAAATGAGGAGAATCTGTGGTACGTATCTAGATTAGAAGAATATGGAGTTTTGTTTTATATATTAGCCGATGTATTATTTGATATTTTCGACTATGAAAATGTTGAAGGGAATCAAATATGTATTTTTATAGAAAATGTGCATCCCCTTGTAGATATACAAAAGCTTAAGGAGATTGGAGAGTATTTGAATGAAGAAAATATTCCCTTTGTGATAGGTTTGATTCCAATCTATTTATCCCCAGAAACAGGGGAAGTAACAACAATATCCCACATGCCAAATTTTGCACAGACAATAAGATATCTACAGGATACTGGAGGAAGTATTGTATTAAAGGAGATTGTAGAGGATGTTGATATAAATAGATGGAGTTATGAAAGTTTAGGAAAAGGAATCATAGAATGCGTAAAAAATAAAATATATCCAATTGCCTATGATAATACAAGTAATGCCATGGACCAAGGGCTGTATATAGAATTTAAGAAGTATTTTTCAACCTCCATTGGATATATTGAGCCTAGTGAAGCTGTATCTGATAATATATTTTATCCCTATAGCTTAAAGGATACCCGTTTTTTTAATAGACTAATACCTAAAAATATTGGCCATATGAACAAAGTTAACGGGTTAGCAGTTGAAGAAGTTTTTGAGGAATATGAAAAAATTTCCATAGTTAGAGGCCATGTGGCAGGATTTTCATTTTATATAGATGATGGTATAGAGAGATTGAAAGAAATTATAAATAGATTTAATCATGATGTGGAGTTTCTAAATATTAAGGAAGAAAGAAATTGGGTTAAATGGGATGAGATAGATATTGTTTCGGAAGATGGAGAAATTTATTGTGATACTGAAATAAATATTGAGAAAGAGAGTAATATTCTTGACAGATATTTATATAAAACTACTAATTTTATGGGGATAGTTGTTGGAATATTTATCTTGATATTATTATTTATCTTTATTTATTCAAGAAAGAGAAGTAAGGACAGACTAATAAGGTGATTAAATGAAAAATCTAAATATCATTGACTATTTATTTTTATATTCTCTTATTTGTATTTGGTTTGTATTATTATTAAATATTCTTCTAACCATAAGTGGATATATATTTTTTTCAAAACTAGGAAATAGGAATCCAAATTTATTAAAGGATATGAAAAGATTTCCCTTAGTATCAATAATTATACCTGCCCATAATGAAGAAAAAGTTATAGAAGAAACGGTTAAAGCCATGTTAAGTTTAGATTATCCCCATGACAAATTAGAAATAATAGTGGTAAATGATAATTCCAATGATGATACAGCAAATATATTAAATAGCCTTCAAGACCAATATTCCAATAGAAATTTAAAGATTATAGAAACTACAAAGAAAGATGGAGGAGGTAAAGGAAAGTCAAATGCCCTTAATATTGGCTATAAAGCTTCTAGGGGAGAATATCTTGTAATATATGATTCAGACAACACCCCAGAACCTTTAGCTTTAAGATATTTAGTTTGGAAAATAGAAAGCTCTAAGGAATTTGGAGCGGTTATTGGTAAATTTAGAACGAGAAATAAAGATAAAAACTTACTTACAAGGTTTATTAATATTGAGACCTTAAGTTTTCAATGGATAGCTCAGGCTGGAAGATGGAATCTTTTTAAATTATGTACTATACCAGGTACCAATTTTATAGTTAGAAAAGATGTGATTAAAGAACTTGGTGGATGGGATGTAGAAGCCATTGCAGAGGATACTGAAATAAGCTTTAGGATATATAGGTTAGGCTATAAGATAGGTTTTATGCCCTGGGCAGTTACCTGGGAACAGGAACCTGAGACTATAGGAGTATGGATGAAACAAAGAAACCGTTGGGTTAGCGGTAATATATACGTCTTATTTAAATATTTCTTTAGAATTAGAAAAGAAAAATCTAAAAGTTTTATATTTGACCTTTATTATTTCTTTTCAGTATATATTTTATTTTTATCTTCAATAATAATCTCCGATGGAATTTTTATATTGGGATTATTTACTGATATAAAAATAAGTTTAGCAGGTAATTTTTGGTTGTTTTGGATATTAGCTTATATACTATTTATTCTTGAAGTATCTATTTGTCTAACATTAGAAAAAGGGGAAAGTAATTGGAAAAATATATTTCTTGTGGCCATAATGTATTTCACTTATGCTCAGATGTGGATAGTGGTGGCAGTGAAGGGGATAGCAAGCTACTTAAAAAACTTAATTTTAAAAAAAGAAATAAATTGGTATAAGACTGAGCGATTTTAGGGAGTGTTAAATATGAAAAGCAAAATTATATTTATACTTTTGCCTATTTTAATCATAATTCTATTAAGTAATTTTGTATATGGCGAGGAAGATAATAGGTATATAAAGAACTATGGATTTAATGAGGATATAAAACTAAAGAATATAATTGACAGCTATAGATATTATTTTAATATAAATGAAAACTGGAATGTTCAAGAGGGTAGTTTTTTAAACCTCATTTTCAGTAGAACAGATATTGATACTAAGGAAAATTCTACTTTAACGGTACTTCTTAATGGAGAAGAAATTTACAGTACCCTCATATATAATAAGAAAATACTGAAGGAAGAATTAATAATTAACCTTCCTAATGAAAAATTTAATAAGGGTAGTAATGAATTGCAAATTAAAACTTATCATAGAATAAGTGATAATCCTTGTGAAGAAGAAAATCCAGGGAATTGGATAATACTAAATAAAGAAAGTTTTGTCCATATAAAATATACAAAAGTAATTGATTCCACAGATATAAGGGATTTTCCATATCCCTATGTGGAAAAGGAAGATGATAATCCTATTAAGACCACTATTTTACTTCCTTCTCCTATGGAAACAAAAGATATAAAACATAGTATGATGATGGCTGCCCTTTTAGGGAAAAGGGGGGGGAATAATGATATTAAAATAAATATGGCAAAGATTGAAAATAAAGCTTCCTATGAAGAAACCCATAGTATTTATATAGGTAGTAAAAATAATATTATGAAGGATTGGCTTATTTATCTTACCAAAGATGAGCTTGAGAAAAGTAAAGAAGAGGCCATTATCAAAGAGATATCGGCCCCATATAATAGGAAGAAAAAACTTCTATTAATATTGTCGGAAAATGATAAAGCCTTAGAAAAGGCTATAAATTTACTATCCTATGATACACTAATCGATCAGATAAAAAATAATACTCAGATAGTAAGGGATGACTTAGAATTTATTTCAAAGGAAAGAACTGATAAAGAAAAAATTGTTTTTGAAGATTTAGGATATAACTCTTTTCTATTGGAAGGATTGTTAAACCAAAGGGTTTTTTTAGAAGTAGATATACCAAATAATTGGAGATTGAAAAATGGATCTAAAATTCATCTTAATACTAGATATTCAGAGTTTTTAGATTTTGAAGAATCAGGAGTAACTATTTATATAAATGGAGTACCTATAGGTAGTAAAGCCTTAGAGCTTTCAAAGGCCCAAAATGATGGGTTTGAAATAGATATTCCTGAGGATATGCTAGAATATGATTATTTCAGTATAGAAATTAATTACTATCTTAAGCTACCAAATGATGATTGTTTATTTAACAACGAAAGTAGCTCATGGGTTAGTGTATCAAATGATTCTTATCTTTATTTTCCCCACGATGACAAAAAAGTGGAGGTGTTAGAAAATTATCCAAGTCCCTTTGTTATAGATTATCAATTTGATGACGCAGTATTTGTTTTACCTGATAATCCAAATATAAAAGATATTAATAGGCTAGGAAATATTGTGGGATATTTGGGAAAAGAACTTGAAAAATTTGACAATATAGAAATCATAACTGCCAGTGAAGTAAATGAATATATAGAAAAGAAGATGATAATAATCGGAACTCCCCAGTCAAACAATCTAATAAAGGAATTAAATGAAAAACTTTATATAAAATTTGATAGTAATTATGAATATTTTTTGACAAATGAACAGATAAGCTTTGTAGATGATTACAGTAGTGACCTTGGATCAATACAGTTAATTAAAAAAAATGGAGAAGAAAATAGCAAATTGATAATTACAGGGACAACTGAAGAAGCATTAAGTAGAGCCGTTGAATATATCACTAGAACTGATCTGACTTATAAACTTATGGGAAATGCCATGGTTATAGATAATATGGGCATAGAACAGAGTGGATATTTTGAAATTCTGGATTATAATGAGGAGAATAAAATAAATGATAGTGAAATAATAGAAGAAAAAAACCCAAATATAATATTGATGTTATTTACAATAACTACCTTGGGTATTATCTCTGCTATTATCTTCGTGACATTAAAGTATAAAAAATAAATTGGAGATCGTAGGAGATTCTGATAGTGTTTTAAAACCATGAATTAATACAACTAATTAGTTTATACAATTTAACCATAAACTAGAGAAAAGACTATAGAAATATACTTTGGAACCTTTTATTTAAGTATGCATATACTGAAAGTACGGGAGGGATTGTATGCAATTAAAATGAGGGCCAAAGTGTGGTTGCAGTGGAACTGCAAAAAAGACTAGTAAAAATACCAAAAAAAGTTCTAAGAAAAAAACTAAATAACTTCAGTTATGGAATACAGTTGTTTAAAGGGGCTGACTTTAGGTCATTAAATACATGTATCTATATGCTAGCCCCTTTGATCTTTAGTTATCTTTCTAAATTCATTACTATATATCCTTTCTATCACTAATCTAAATACTTCATAATTTCTTTCATAACAATATCAGTAGCTTCTTCAATAGAATACTTGCTAGTGTCTATTTCTATATGGGGATTTTCTGGCTTTTCATAGGGACTTGAGATTCCTGTAAAGTTTGGTATCTTACCTGCCCTAGCTTTTTTATAAAGACCCTTTACATCTCTTTTTTCACACTCTTCAAGGGGTGTGCTTACAAATATTTCTATAAATCCATCACCTATAATTTCCTTTGCATTTTTTCTATCTTTTTTATAGGGTGATATAAAGGATGTAAGGGTTATAAGTCCTGCATCATTCATCAGCTTCGCTACTTCCGCTATTCTCCTTATGTTTTCAACTCTATCGGCTTCTTTGAATCCTAGATTTCTATTAAGTCCATGTCTTATATTGTCTCCATCAAGGAGCATTGTGTGTTTGCCCATTGCTACTAGCCTTTTCTCTACTTCATTGGCAAGGGTTGATTTACCTGAACCCGATAGGCCTGTAAACCAAAGGGTTAGTGGATTTTGTCCTTTTTGCTTGGCACGGATTTCTCTTGTAATATCTGTGTCTTGCCATACTACATTTGTTGATCTTCTAAGGGCATGTTCTACAATTCCACAGGCTGAAGTCATATTTGTTACTCTATCAATTAGTATAAAGCCACCTAATGCTTTATTATTTTTAAATTTATCAAATACCATATTTTCTGATAATGCTATGTCGCATACTGCCATTTCGTTTTTGAATAATTTGTCGGCTGTAATATGTTTTCCAGTATTGATATCGATTTTGTGTTTTATTGCCATTATTGTTGCTGGCAGCATTTTTGTACCTAATTTGATTATATAGTTTCTTCCTTCAATAAGTTCAGTATCATCCATCCATAATATACTGGCTGTAAACATGTCAGCTATTTCTAAGTCTTTATCCTTTGCTAATACGCAACCCCTCGATACGTCTACTTCTCTATCAAGCTGTATTGTTACTGCTTGCCCAATATATGCACTATCTGCCTCTTTGTCAGTTACAAGTATACTTTTAACCTTTGCTTTTTCTTTACTTGGTAGTGTAACTATCTCATCTCCTAGGGAGATTCTTCCAGATTCTATTTGTCCTTGAAAACCTCTAAAGGTATGGTTTGGTCTACTTACTCTTTGAACTGGCATGACAAAACTATCTTCCTTAATCTCTGTGCTAACATCTATTTCTTCTAGATAAGGAAGAAGAGGTAGTCCATCATACCATGTAGTATTTATGGATGGCTTTGTTATATTATCTCCTTCGGTGGCTGAAACTGGTATAACTTGCATTGTTTCTAGGTTAAAATTAGCTACCAATCTTAAAAAGTCTTCTTTTATCTCCTGAAATCTGTGTTTATCATAATCTATAAGATCCATTTTATTTACAGCTAACACAATATGTTTTATACCCATTAAGGCACATATCCTAGCATGTCTTTTTGTTTGGGTAAGTACTCCTTTTGTTGCATCTACTAGTATTACTGCAAGGTCAGCAAAGGAAGCTCCAACGGCCATGTTTCTTGTGTACTGTTCATGACCTGGGGTATCTGCTACTATAAAGGACCTACTCTCTGTTGTGAAATAGCGATAGGCCACATCTATTGTGATTCCTTGCTCTCTTTCTGCCATAAGTCCATCAAGTAAAAGGGAGTAGTCTATTTTTCCTTCACGGCTTCCTACTTTACTATCAAGTTCAAGGGCTCTTTCTTGATCAGCAAAGATAAGCTTAGCATCGTATAGCATATGTCCTATAAGGGTTGATTTCCCATCGTCTACTGAGCCACATGTTATAAATTTTAGTAAGCTTTTCATTAGAAGTATCCCTCCCTTTTACGTCTTTCCATACTAGCTGCCGCTTCTTGGTCTATTACTCTACTTGTCCTTTCTGAAGATACTGCTCCTAAGGTTTCTTCTATAATCTCATCTAAGGTTTCGGCCTCTGATTCACATCCCCCTGTTAGTGGATAACATCCAAGGGTTCTAAAACGAATCTTTTTCATCTGTACTTTTTCACCTGGAAGGAGTTTCATTCTTTCATCATCAACCATTATTATATTCCCATCTCTATATACTACTGGTCTTTCCTTTGCATAGTATAGTGGTACTATATCTATATTTTCACGTCTTATATATTGCCATATATCCTTTTCAGTCCAGTTTGATAGGGGGAATACTCTAATGCTTTCCCCTTTATTTATTTTTGTATTATATAGCTTCCACATCTCTGGTCTTTGGTTTTTAGGGTCCCATGCATGGGCTGCATTTCTAAAGGAGAAGACCCTCTCCTTTGCCCTAGATTTTTCCTCATCCCGTCTTGCCCCACCAAAGGCTGCTGTAAAACCATACTTATCAAGGGCTTGTTTCAGGGCCTCGGTTTTCATTATATCTGTGTAGGCTGCTCCGTGGTCAAAGGGATTTATACCCTTTTTTACTCCTTCTTCATTTGTATATACAATCATTTCTATTCCGAGTTCCTTTGCCCTTCTATCACGAAACTCAATCATTTCTTTAAACTTCCATGTTGTATCTATATGCATAAAAGGAAAAGGCGGTTTCTCTGGATAAAAGGCCTTCATTGCAAGGTGCATCATAACCGAACTGTCTTTTCCTATGGAGTAGAGCATAACAGGTTTTTCACATTCTGCTGCTACTTCTCGAATGATATATATGGCTTCCGCTTCTAGCTGGTCTAGATGGGTTATTAGTATCACTATTTTGCCCCCTTAATTTCAAATATTAATTTAATCTAATAAGACAAATTATAATAATTATTAAATTACTCCATGTTTTATAAAAATATTATGCTTAGTAGGAAAAGATTGTTAATATAATTTGAGGGTGTGGCTTGTTTTATTTAAGAAGCCAATAATATTCATAAAATCTTGATTTCTTTGTCACAAAACTGTCACAAAGCCCGCCTATAATAAACTTGTAAAATAAATAATAAAAGAAAGGGGAAATAAAAATGAAAAAAAGTAAAAACTTTAAAAAAGTAATAGGGGGAATTATGATAGGATGTATGCTACTTAGCTTAGGAGTTACCTCCTTTGCAAATAGTGTAGATTATCAGCAAGAAGGAAATGTAAACGTTGAAAATGGATTACAAAGAGGAAGGTTTGGACAAAGACCTAATGTAGATGAAGATATGAGGGAAAATATGGCACAAAAACAAGAAGAACAAAAAGAAGAATTTGATAATATTTTAAGTGAACTTGTAGAAGAGGGAATTATTTCCCAGGAAAAAGTAGATGCCATTAATGAATATGTAGAAGAAAAGGCTCAAGAAAGAGCTGTACAATTAACTGAGGAAAGAACTGAAGAGAGAGCTGAGGGAAGAAGACAAAGAGGAAACATGGAAAGAGGACAAAAGCAGGGAATATTAGAAGAAATGGTTGAAGAAGGCATTATTACAAGTGAAGAGGCTGAGGCAATAAAAGATAAACAAGAAGAAACAATGATAGAAAAGAGAGAAGAGTTAATAAACAGCAAATTAGAATCCCTTGTAGAAGATGGAACAATAACAGAGGATGATATTGATTTAATAATTGAATATATGGATGAGCAAAGGGAAGAAAAACGTGAGGAAATGGAAGCTATAAAAGATATGACTGAGGAAGAAAGAAAAGAATACTTTGAAGAAAATAAGACAGAAAAAACCGATATATTAAGCCAAATGGTTGAAGATGGAGTATTAGACGAAGATAAGGCTGAAGCAATTAGAGAGTTGCTTCCCAAGGCTAATCTACATAAACAACCAAGACAAGGTCAAGGAGGAACTCAAGGGGCACGTCCATTTAATAGAGGACAACAAAACGATACAGCTCAACAATAAAAGAAAAAATAGTAGCGGAGAATTGATTCTTCGCTACTTTTCTAAGTTTTATAAAGGAGAAAATTTAATATAAAAAGGTGATATTTATTTTTGTCTAAATATTGATCAAAGAATACTAAGGAAGATAGGAACTAATAAATATTAGATATGCTATAATAACATTAATTATTAAAGCTTATTAACGGAGTTGATTTTATGAATGGGAAAAAGATTTTAATTGCAGATGATGAAGCAAGAATGAGAAGACTTGTGGGAGATTTTCTGAAAAGAGAGGGATATCAGGTCATCGAGGCCGCCGATGGGAATGAAGCCTTAGAAAAGTTTTCAGAAGATGAATCTATAGATATGTTGATAATTGATGTTATGATGCCTAAGTTAGATGGATGGACTGTTTGTAGAGAAGTAAGGAAGATTTCAAAGGTGCCCATAATAATGCTCACTGCTCGAGGACAGGAAAGTGATGAGCTATTTGGATTTGATCTAGGTGCCGATGAATATGTTACAAAACCCTTTAGCCCTAATGTTTTGGTTGCAAGAATTAATTCAATATTTAGAAGACTAGGTGAAGAAGAAAAAACTATTTATGAGTGGGATACATTAAAGATTGATACTAAGGCCCATTGTGTATATGTAGACGAAAAAGTTGTTAACCTAAGTCCAAAGGAATATGAGTTATTAATATATTTAGTTGAAAATCAAGGAATAGCATTAAGTAGGGAAAAGATATTAAGCTTTGTTTGGGACTTCAACTATTACGGAGATTATAGAACTGTAGATACCCATATTAAAAGACTTAGAAGTAAACTCAAGGAATATAAGAAATATATAAAAACCGTAAGAGGACTAGGATATAAATTTGAGGTGTAGTTATGAAAAAATCTATTAGCACTAGATTATTTATTGGAATAACAGCTATGGGTATAGTATTTCTACTATCCTCATGGATATTAAATAATAGCTATCTTGAAAAACTTTATATAAAGGAAAAGAAAACTACATTATTGGAAAATAGTAAAAAAATAGATGATATATATACAGGATATCCAAAGGATATCTTTCTACAGCTTCAAGAGATCGAGAGTAAAACAGGAAGCTATATCTTTCTATTAAATGAAAATGGAAGAATAAAGTATAATTCCTTTTTTAATGTGGGAGAAAATGATTTTTTACCATTCTATGGAAGTAACGAAAATGATCAAAATACTACAAATATTAGGCCCAAAAGAAGAAATCTTCCTATTCCACCACCACCAAAGGCCAATGAGCTTGTAGACAAAAAGTATGTATTTACGATGCAAAATGACAACTTATTAAAAACTGAATTCATGGTGTTGACCTATGTATTATCTAATGGAGATATACTAATATCGGTTACGTCCTTAGCTCCTATTTCAGAAAGTGCTAAAATAGCTAATAATTTTTTATTATATACAGGTATTTTCATTATAGTTTTTGGAATCATAGTGACATATTTATTTTCTAAAAGATTTACAAGACCTATATTACATGTAAATAGCGTTGTAAGGGATATTGCTAAATTAGATTTTAGTAAAAAATGTGAAGTTAAGAGTGATGATGAGATTGGAGAACTGGCAAGAAGTATTAATCTTGTATCAGAAAAACTAGAAAGTACAATTATGGAATTAAATGAAAAAAATAAAAAATTGCAAGAAGATATTTTGAGAGAAAGAAAAATTGATGAGATGAGAAAAGAATTTATTTCAAATGTTTCCCATGAGCTTAAAACGCCTCTTGCATTAATCCAAGGATATGCAGAAGGTTTAAAGTCTAATGTTGCAAATAATCAAGAAGATAAGGAATTCTATTGTGATGTAATTATGGATGAAACAAAAAAGATGGATAGACTAGTAAAGGATTTACTCAAACTTTCTCATCTTGAATCAGAGTATAATACTTTGGAAAAACAAAATTTTAATATAAATAATTTAGTAAATAGGATAATTCAAAAATATGAACCAATATTTAAAGAAGAGAATATAAAATTTATTTGGGAAAACAATGAAAATATTGAGGTCTTAGGAGATAAATTAAAAATTGAACAAGTTATAATAAACTATATCAATAATGCCATTAATCATGGGGAAAATGAAAAAGTAGTAAAAATATCCCTTGAAGATTTTGTTGATAAAGTGAGAATTACAGTATTTAATACTGGAAAAAATATTCCCGAAGAATATCTTGCAAAAATCTGGGATAGTTTTTATAAAGTGGATAAAGCCAGAACTAGAAGCTATGGAGGCTCTGGATTGGGGCTATCAATTGTGAAAGAAATAATGAATTTACATGGGAATGATTTTGGTGTAAAAAATGTAGAAAATGGAGTTGAATTTTGGTTTGAGTTAGATAAAGTCAAAATGTAAAAAGCAGCCGACAAATTTAGTCGGCTGCTTTTAAAATAAAGTCTAAATATAAAAATATTAATCATTAAGTATTATAAGAATAATCCAAGAATTGTCATTAATTAAAGATTATTGTAAAAACATTGAATTTATAGAGGAATTTAAAGGGTATATATTGAAATGATTTATGGTGTATTATATAGCTTAAAATTGAAGGTGATAAAAATGGTAAAAAAAGTATATAAGGATATTTATAGTATAGAAATACCACTACCTCAAAATCCTCTAAGAGCTATCAATAGTTATATTATCCTATCAAAGGACAGGAATTTAATTATTGACTCGGGATTTAATAGAGATGAATGTAGAAGGGCTTTAATGGGTGGCTTAAATGAACTAGGAGTAGATCTTAATAAAACAGATCTTTTAGTAACCCATTTACACTCAGATCATTGTGGTCTTGCGGCAGAGCTCAGTAGAGAAGGAGTTAAAATATATACTGGAAAAATAGATGGTATGATGATTAATAAAATGATTGACAAGAAATATTGGGATAAATTTAAAGAATACGGCAAAATATTTGATTTAGAAAGGGATAATATAGCCTTTGATGATCATCCTGGCTACAAATACTGTCCAAAGGAGCCCATTGAGTTTACAGGTCTTGAGGAAGGGGATATGATTAATATAGGAAAATACAGCTTCCAGGTAATAGATATTCCAGGGCATACTCCAGGACATATTGGCTTATATGATAAGGAACATAAGATATTTTTCTGTGGTGACCATATCTTAGATAGGATAACACCTAATATTGCCTTTTGGGGATTTGATCAGGATATATTAAATGTATACTTTGAGAGTTTGAAAAAGGTATATGAATATGATATAGATTATTTATTTACTGCCCATAGAAATATAGTTAGGGATCATAGAAAGAGAATAGACGAGCTTTTGGGCCATCATGGAAATCGTCTTGAAGAAATATTAAATATACTTAAAGGAGGCAAAAAAACAGTAAGGGATGTTGCTGCCAATATGAATTGGAGTCTTAGATATGACAAATGGGAGGATTTTCCCAATCCTCAAAAATGGTTTGCATCGGGGGAGGCCATGTCCCATTTAGAACATTTAGTTGCAATTGGTAAAGCCTATAAGGACACTGAAGGTGGGATATTATATTATGGGATAGTGGACATACCTTCATCTCAAAGCTAAACATAAATTTGAGGCAAAGAGATAATTCTTTTGACTATATGGAGTAGATGCTATGAAAATAGGAAAGTTTTGTGATAAAAATAATATAAGTATAGATGCTGTGAGGCATTATATGGATTTAGGATTAATTATACCTATAAAAAATGGTAGTCATTATGAATTTGATGAAAGATGTGAAAGGGATTTAGAAGAGGTTTTAACATTTAAAGCCATGGGATTTACATTAGGTGAGATAAAATCTATTTTTACATTTAAAAGACTAGGGAAACTTACAAATTATCAGGTGAATAAGTATTATAAAAAATTCTTCATAGATAAACATCAGCAAATTGAGAAAGATTTAGAGAAATTAATAAAGATGAAGGAGAGTTTAGAAAAAAAGATAGAAGAGATTAATGATAGTAATAATAATATTACTTTTAAAATGGGAGTTCCAATAAGTAGTCTTCCACTATTAAAATGCACTAAATGTCAAAAAGATTTATCTTTACTAGATGGTAAAGTATTAAATAATAGGGTTGTGGAAGGGGTTTTAAAATGTATCTGTGGAAATAAATATAAAATTGAAGATGGTATACTAATGGTAAAATCACAAAGTTATAAAACTGATTATAATAACAGTTTTATATTTGAGTATATTAAACAAACGCCCTTTGAACATCTAGATAATCTATATAAAGGACTTGAGTGGATCTATAAAAAAATTGATTTTAACATATTTAACGATAAAGTTGCCATTGATTTAGGGGTTGGAATAGGTTTTTTTCTGAGAAATATATACGATAATCTTCCGGAGAGTAATATATATATTGCTGTAGACCATGACATAAATAAGTTAAAATTTTTGAAGAGTATTATTGAAGGTTTAAGTATTCAAAAAAATATTATATTTATATGCTCAGATTTTTTAGACATGCCCATTGAAGAAAAATCTGTGGACATAGTTATTGATAAGGCTGGTTCTAGTGTATATGGTTTTGAGCATGAAAAATTTCTTTTAGAAAAGATTAATCATTATATTAAAGAAGATGCCTATCTAATAGGTGGATATATTTTGTTTAAGAATTTCAGAATAGATAATAAAATACCAAAGAAACACAGATTAAATTTTATAGAAGACAATGTAAAAAAGAAAATTAGAGAGTTGAAATTTATACCTATAGATGAAGATATATCAGATATGATAGAGGAATCAAGTAAGTATGAGAGTTTTTTTAAAAAGGGTGAAAAAATTTATTATTATATTTTTTATGGTAAAAGGTAGGGTTAACCCTATCTTTTAGTATTTTTTGAGAAAAAAATTTAATATTAAGTTATTGATATAGTGTAAAAACGATTATTTATAATTGAATTAAAAGAAGGGAAGGAGTTTAAATGAATACAAATATAAAAAGTAAAAGGGAGATAATAAATTTATCTTTATTTTTTCTTGGAAAGTTAGTATCTTTATTTGGAACATCAATATACACCTTTGCCATGGGTTTATATATATTAAAAGAAACTGGATCGGGTTTATCCTTTGCAACCAATTTAGTAATTGGATTGCTTCCTATAGTTTTAATAAGTCCCTTTGCAGGAGTTTTAGCCGATAGATTTAATAGAAAAAAGATAGTTGTGCTAATGGATTTATTAAGTGGTATTATGCTAATTGGATTTTACTTTGTAAGTATCTCTAAGGGTTTAAACATCATGATGATTTATATAACTACATTTGTATTGACAGTACTATCTGTTATATTTAGTATAAGTTTAGAAGCAGGAAAAACTAATATTGTATCAGAAGAAAAATTACTAGCTATTAACTCTATTAGTAAGATTGTTGAGTCTATGTCGGCTATATCAGGGCCAATGATTGGTGGACTTATATACGGCCTGGTTGATATCAAATCTTTTATTTTAATTAATGGAATATCCTTTGTATTATCTGGATTTTCTGAAGTGTTCATTGATTTTAGCTTTAATCCACAGGAGAAAAACTATGATGACAATAGGAGGGTTATAAAAGATATAACAGAAGGATTTAAATACATGAAAACAAAGGATGAAATAGTAGTACTAATATTATTTTTTATGGCTGTCAATTTTTTTATAAGCTTATCGGTTACAGTTCCTTTACCCTATATAATAAATAATATTCTTGAATTATCTTCTAAAGACTTTGGGATAATACAAGGAGCTTTTTCTATAGGTATGATCTTAGGGGCTATTACAATTAAATTTGTCAGTGATAGGTTTACTTATAATAGGTTAATAATATTAATGGGGTTTGGAATTTCTATATTCATGATTGTGTTAGCTATACCATTGATGTTATTAAAGAAGGATATGTCAAATATGTTTTATTTAGTGTATTATTTCATCTTTGCAATAAACTTTGGAATTATTATTGCTTTAATTGATATACCTATATTACAAATATTACAGGAAAATGTTGATGATTTATATAGGGGAAGGGTAATGAGTTTAGTAATGGGGATTGTTAAAACCATAGCACCAGTAGGAATAATAATCTCAGGAATTTTAATTAATAAATTGCAGCCATGGATATTACCCTTTATTGGAGGAATACTAATGCTTTTATTTAATTTAAGAATTAGTAAAAGCTTTAAGAAAGTAATGAAAGTAAAAATTTAAAAGAGTGATTAACAAATGATATACTAAAACATAAATATGAAGGAGTTGATTACATGATAAAAACCAATAAAGACAAATTAGTAATTCAATCGGTACAGGGAAAAATACATCACCCTTTGGCACCATACCCCTATAGAATAAGCCATGAAGGAGAGCCCTGTATTCTACCTGCTACAGGTGGTATAACCTATAACGTTAAAATAGGTGATTCGGCTTTTGGTTGGGAAGGAGACCACATAGAGCCTGGAGTTAGTATAAAAAATGAAAATATGAAGGAAAATGGAGCTTTAAATCTTTTTTCCTGTGTAGGAAATGAGGCTAAAGTTATAACGGGAGATGCAAAGGGAGCCAAAGGTTTTGTAACTGGAATCCATGGAGGTATAGACCATGTACTGATTTATTTTAAACAGGAAGATTTAGAGAAAATGGCTATAGGAGATACTATATTGGTAAAGGCCTGGGGACAAGGACTAAAATTAGTAGACTATCCTGATATTAAGGTGATGAGTATTGATCCAGAACTTTTCATGAAGCTAGGTATAACAGAAGAAAAGGGTAAGATAAAAGTGCCTGTGGTAGCGGAAGTTCCTCCATATCTTATGGGGTCAGGAATAGGTTCCCCTACAGCTTATAAAGGGGACTATGATATAATGACAGCAGATAAAGAAGAGCTAGTGAAGAATGGTTTAGATAAACTGAGATTTGGAGATATAGTATTGCTTAGAGACTGTGATAATACCTTTGGTAGAGGATATTTAAAGGGTGCCGTCAGTATAGGGGTTGTAGTTCATAGTGATTGTATTAAGATGGGTCATGGACCTGGTATAACTACTATTATGACCTGTAAGAAAAATATAATAGATGGTATTATAACTAAAGACGCCAATATTGGGGCGTATCTTAATATAATTTAGTATCAAAGTATAGGTCAGGGCAGTTTATATTTTATTGCCCTGGTCTTTTTTATTGTAGTCAATTTTATTTTGATAGGGACAAGTCCGAAATAATGTTTCAGAAAAATATAAAAATATTGAAATATTATTCCACAAGTGTTAAAATCATAGTAATAGAAAATTTATAATGGGGTGAAATAATGAATATTAACCTAAATAAGCTAGTTACAGAATCATCAAATAAAAATACAATCAATATCGACCAAGCTGAAACAATAGATATTTTAAGAATGATAAATGAAGAAGATAAAAAAGTTGCCTTAGCCGTAGAAAAAGAATTGCCCATGATTAAAGAAGCAGTTGAAATTATCTATGAAAAACTAAATAGTGGTGGAAGATTAATATACATAGGAGCTGGAACAAGTGGAAGGTTAGGAGTTTTAGATGCTTCTGAATGTCCTCCCACCTTTGGAGTAAGTCCTGAAATGGTTCAAGGGATTATAGCTGGGGGAGATGTAGCCCTGAGAAATGCAGTTGAGGGAGCAGAAGATAATAGGGAAGAAGTAGTGAGGGATTTAAAAGAGAAAGGACTAAGTTCAAAGGATGTACTAGTAGGGATTGCTGCAAGTGGTAGAACTCCATATGTCCTTGGTGGATTAGAATATGCAAAAAAAGTAGGTGCCCCCACTATCGCTGTAACTTGTAATCCAAACTCTGAAATTTCAAAAATAGCCGATATTTCTATAGCTCCTTTGGTTGGACCGGAGGTTATAGCTGGGTCAACAAGGATGAAGGCAGGTAGTGCACAAAAAATGGTATTAAATATGCTCACAACTGCTACTATGGTTAAGTTAGGTAAAGTTTATCAAAATTTGATGGTAGATGTTCAAGCTAAAAACTCAAAATTATTTCAAAGATGCAAAGAAATAGTTATGAAGGTTACAGAAGTAAGTGAAGAAGAAGCTACTAAATACCTTGAGAAAACAGACTATAACGTTAAACTAGCTATATTTATTATAAAAACGGGATTAGATGTTGAAAGTGCCAAAAAAATATTAAAGCAAAATCAAGGACGATTAAGTAAAGCATTAAAATTTGTAGAAAATTCAAAATAGTTTAATGGGATAATTAAAGGTGTTTAAGAGGATTGTTAAGATGGCGGCTACAGTTTTTATGGTAAAAGCAGATTAACTGCTTTTTAATATAAAAGTATTTATTAAATTAAGGGGGGACAATAAAGTGAACAACAAGGAATTAGTAATAAAAATTGTTGAGTATGTTGGTGGGAAAAGTAATATTGAGAATGCTACTAATTGTATGACAAGATTGAGGCTTAAACTAAGAGATAATAATTTAGTTGATGTGGAAAAATTAAAAGAATTAGATGGTGTTATGGGAGTAGTTGAAGATGAGACACTTCAAATTGTTGTAGGTCCAGGAAAGTCAGCTAAACTATTAGAAGTTTTAAAGGAAAATATTGATTTGAATGATAATTTAAATGTAGGTGAAAATTGGCAACAAAACAAAGAAAAAATAAAGGGAAAGCAAAAGAAAAATAAAATAAAGCAAGGATTAAGAACAATAGGTGAAATATTTATCCCTTTAATACCAGCAATAATAGCTGCCGGAATTTTTAATGGTTTTTCAGGACTTATAACAAATCTCCAAAATACAGGAAGTTTACCAACAAGTGAATTTTGGAATATTACTAAATTAATACTATCTTTAATAGGAGGTTCATTCCTTGGATATTTCACAATCTTTACAGGGATAAATGCAGCAAAGCAATTTGGAGCAACAGAAGGTCTAGGTGGAATGATAGGTGCTATGACTGTTATGGGTCAAATTAATGATATTTCCCAATTAATTGGCATGTACAATGTAGATTCTCCACTTCATTCGATACTAAGATCTGGTAAAGGCGGTATTATAGGAGTAATTATTGGTGTCTACATACTATCAAAGGTTGAAAAACGAGTTAGAAAAGTTATACCAGATGTGCTAGATTTAATATTTACCCCTGTAATAAGCTTATTAATTCTATCTATTACTATGATATTTATAATAATGCCTATTTCCGGTTTCCTATCAGATTGGTTAGTTAAATTATTAGGAATTTTAGTTTCATCAGATATACCAGTGATAAGCATATTATCAGGATATGTTTTAGCTGCGGTGTTCCTACCAATGGTCCTATTGGGATTACATCATGGTCTCATTCCAATATATGCTGTGCAATTAGAAGCATTAGGAGGAGTAACATTATTCCCAGTATTGGCAATGGCTGGGGCAGGACAGGTGGGAGCTGCTATAGCAATATATTTAAAGGCTAAAAAAGTAGGTAATAGTAAATTAAAGCAAATCATATCAGGGGCTTTGCCAGCAGGAGTTCTAGGCATTGGTGAACCTCTAATATATGGAGTTACATTACCCCTCGGTAAACCTTTTATTACAGCTGGATTAGGTGCAGGATTTGGAGGAGCATTTGTTATGCTTAGGGGAGTTATGGCAGGAGCATGGGGACCATCTGGAATATCAGCAATACCATTGATGCAGCCGGGGTCAATGCTTAATTACTTTATGGGATTAGTGATATCTTATATATTTGGTTTTATCATAACCTATGTATTTATAAAAGAAGAAGAAATATCTAATTTAAATTAATCCTTCTTTAAAGATGTCTTAGTAGAAAAAGTTATAGTGTATAGTTTCATTTAAAAAATTTTACTATCACAAGAAGTCAAATTACTTAATATCTAGGGGATAGTTACTTTATTAAAATAATTATTTTAAAAGGACTATCCCTTATAACATTATAGGTTGGGGAGATTTTGATGATTGGTATATCAGTATATGCGGGGATGGAAAATAGTTTAGAAGAAAATATTGAATATATGAATAAAGCTCGAAAATTTGGTATCACAGAATTATTTACTTCGTTACATATACCAGAGTCTAATGAACAATTTGAAAAAGAAGCTATAGAAATATTAAAGGAAGCCAATAGGTTAAATATGAAGGTTACGGCAGATATTTCTAAAAAATATTATGATGAATTAGAAATAAACAAATTTCATATTAATTCCTTAAGGATTGATTTTGGTTTCACCAATAAAGAGATTGCTGAACTTACAAGAAAGGAAAATTATAGCATAACCTTTAATGCAAGTACTTTAGATGAGAGAGATATTGAAGAAATATTAAAATATGGTGGAGATATTTCAAAAATCAAAGCTTGTCATAATTACTATCCTAAAAAAGATACTGGAATATCAGAAAAGCTTTTTGTAGAAAGAAATGCAGCATTTAAAAAATATGAGATAGAAGTTACGGCCTTTGTATCCTCAAAGTATAAAAAAAGAGGGCCTATATACGAAGGATTGCCGACATTGGAAAAACATAGGGATATAGATCCCCTTATAGCAACTCAGCATTTATTAAGGTTAGGAGCGGATAAAGTGCTAATTGGTGATTTGCAGGCTTCTGACAAAGAGCTCGAAAGGTTGTCTAATATTAAAAAAAATATTGTATTAATTCCCATTAGGATTTATCATGAAATTAGTTCAGAGGAAAGATATATACTTAATAAAGTCCATACCAATAGAAAGGATCCAGGTGAATTTCTTATTAGATCTCAAGAGGCAAGAAACTATAAAAAAGGAGAAATTTTACCCAATAATACAATAGAAAGAAATAAATACTGTGTAACAATAGATAATAAAGAATATTTAAGATATGAAGGGGATTTACAAATATTAAAGAAAGAATTTATGAAGGACCCTAGGGTAAATGTTGTGGCTGATGCTAAAGAAGCTGCAATTCTCATAGAGGATATAGAGCCTGGAGAAAGATTTGAGTTTGAAATAGTGGAGGATTAATATGAATATAGCATTAAAAATTAGAGAAAAAAAGCAAGACTTTACACAATCTGAGTTAAAATTAGCTGAGTATATATTAGATAATTCAAAGGATATATCAACTTGTTCCATTCAAGACCTGGCAAATCTATCAAAGACTAGCCCGGCAAGTGTAATACGATTTTGTAAAAAGTTAGGCTATGGTGGATTTCAAGATTTTAAAATTAATTTAATTAAAGATATTACAAATGAAAAGAATAAGAATGATATAGTATATGAGGACATTACTATAGATGATACAGTAAAGGAAATAATGGAAAAACTAGCCTATGAAAATATAAAGGTGATTGAGAATACTATAAAACTTATGGACAAAAAAGAAGTTGAAAAGGCCATAGAAGCAATAGATACGGGAAAGAGGATATATATATTTGGTGTTGGAGCTTCAGGACTAGTGGCTAAAGATTTTCAATATAAACTTATGAGAATAAATAAAACGGTAAATTCTTATCTAGATAGTCATACTCAGCTTTCATCATTGGCCCACATTGAGGAAAATGATGTGGCAATAGGAATTTCATATAGTGGAAAGACAGTAGAAACCTATAAAGCAATGGAAATAGCAAAGGCTAGAGGAGCCAGAACAATAGCTATAACTAAATATGGACACAATCCATTAAGCCAAATTGCAGATATAAATATTCACGTGGCAGGAACAGAACAAAATATCAGAGTTGGAGCTATAACATCAAGAATTGCTCAGTTAACTGCTATAGATGTTTTATTTGTAGGAATTGCACGAAAAGACTATGAAAAGATATTTGATTATATAAAAAATACTAGAAAAGTAGTGGAGGATTTTAAGATAGATTAGTATATTATTTAATTAAAAATATAGATATATTAGATCAAGTTGATTGTAAACTTGATCTAATTTTTTTTATAAATAAATAAAAAAACTATTGCATTTTTATTAATGATTATTTATAATAATACACAAGGAATAAACAAATAAAAATACTTTTAAATTTATAAATATACAAAATGAATATTTAAATCTAGTGATTGGAAGAGTAGATATAGTGATTGTTCAAGCGAGCTGGAGTTGGTGTGAGTCCAGTAACATAGCTGTATTGAAGAGAGTCCATGAAGAGGTTTTCTGAAAATATTAATAATATTAGTAGGAAAATCCGGTGTCGCCGTTAAAGACTTGAGGGAAAATGAAATATATTGATATTTATTACTAATATGAATATCTATATATTTTGTTTTAAATAGAGTGGCAACGCGGAATAGACTTTCGTCTCTTGGATAGAGATGAGAGTCTTTTGTGTTATAAAAAACAAAAAAATAATTATTAAAGGGGGAAATTATTTTGAAAAAGGTATTAACGTTTGTACTAATGATTACTATGTTATTTACAATGGCAGCTTGTACACAGGAAAGTGGAGGAGGAAACAGTCAACTATCTAAACTTGAAGAAATTAAAGCCAAAGGAAAATTGGTAATAGGAACCAGTGCAGCCTATCCGCCCTATGAATTTCATAAGGAAATAGATGGAAAAGATACAATAGTTGGTTTTGACATTGATATAGCTAAAGAAATTGCAAATGATCTTGGAGTAGAGTTGGAAATAGTAGATATAAAATTTGATGGATTATTGGCAGCTCTAAATGCAGACAAAATAGACATAATTATAGCAGGTATGACACCTACAGAAGAGAGAAAGAAAAGTGTAGATTTTTCAAAGATATATTATACAGCTACTCAGTCAGTAGTAGTTAATAAAGATCAGGCAGATTCAATTAAAAGTGTAGAAGACCTAAAGGATAAGTTAATAGGAGTACAGAAGGGGACAATACAAGAGGGTATTGCGAAAGAAATAGTTGATGAAAGTCAAATAAAGGGATTAGGAAAGATTTCAGAAATAGTCCTTGAAATAACAAATGGTAAGGTTGATGCCTTTATAGCAGAAACACCAGTTGCAAAGGCATATGTAGAGCAAAATAGCAGTCTTGCAATAGCGGATATTAAATTAGATACAGGGGATAGTGGTTCTGCCATAGCCGTTAAGAAAGGAAATGAAGATTTAGTAGAAAAAATTAATGAAATACTAGATGAACTAATGGAAGAAAAGAAAATAGATGAGTTTATAGTAAATGCTACAGAAATGGCAAATGAGAAGTAATAGATAATTTAAATGGAGGGTATTTCAATGAAAGAAAAAATTGTTTTAGCTTATTCCGGGGGATTAGACACTTCCATAATTATACCTTGGCTAAAGGAAAATTATGACTTCGAAATAATAGCGGCATGTATAGATGTAGGTCAAGGTGACGAAGTTGATGGTGTAAAGGAGAAGGCCATAAATTCTGGGGCATCCAAAGTATATGTGGAAGATGTAAAAGAAGAATTTGTAAAAAATTATGTCTATAAATCAATTAAGGCAAATGCAGTTTATGAAGATAAATATTTAATGGGCACTTCTTTAGCTAGACCACTAATAGGAAAAAAACTTGTAGAAATAGCCCATAAGGAAGGCGCAAAATATATAGCCCACGGTTGTACAGGAAAGGGAAATGACCAAGTAAGATTTGAGGCTGCTATTGCAGCTATAGATTCTAGTATTAAGGTAATAGCTCCTTGGAGAATATGGGATATTAAGTCAAGGGAAGATGCTATTGATTACGCAAATAAAATGGGGATAGACGTGCCAGTAACTAAAGAAAAAATATATTCAAGGGATAAAAATTTAATGCATATAAGCCATGAAGGTGGAGATTTGGAAGACCCAACTAATGAGCATAATCCCAATGAATTATATCTTATGACTAAGACTTTAGAAAATGCAAAGGATACTCCTGATTATTTAGAAATATATTTTGAAAAAGGCATTCCCGTTGAAATAAATGGGCAAACTCTAGGGCCAGTAGAAATGTTAAGTAAATTAAATGAAATAGGTGCTAATCATGGAATAGGAGTAATAGACATACTTGAAAATAGATTAGTAGGAATGAAATCCAGGGGAGTATATGAAACACCAGGGGTTACAATACTTATGATGGCCCATAAGGAGCTAGAACATTTGACATTAGATAAAATGACCTTTCAATATAAACAAATGATAGCTTTAAAATATGCAGAACTTGTATATAATGGAGTTTGGTTTAGTACATTAAGGGAATCCCTAGATGCTTTCATTGATACAACACAACAAAATGTTACTGGATGGGTTAAATTAAAACTTTATAAAGGCAATATTATTCCAGCTGGAATGGGTTCACCCTATGCACTTTACGACAAAGGTATATCTTCCTTTGGTGAAAGTGAGTTTTATGACCATAAGGATGCAGAAGGATTTATAAATCTGTTTAATCTACCATTTAAAATAAAATCTATAATGGATGAAAAGAATAAAAAAATAAAAAAATTTAAAGATAGGGTTGGATAGGATGAAGTTATGGGGAGGACGTTTTAAAAAGGAAGAAGATAGGCTGATGGAGAGCTTTAATAGCTCTCTAAGTTTTGATAAAAGACTTTACAAACAAGATATTATTGGAAGTATAGCCCATGTTGAAATGCTTGTTAAATGTAATATACTCTCATTTAAAGAAGGAGAAATTATTATTAAGGGTTTAAATGAGATTTTAGATGATATTGAAGAAGGAAGAATTAAAATAGAAGGTAACTATGAGGATATACACAGCTTTGTTGAAGTAAATCTCATAAATAAAATTGGTGATGTTGGTAAAAAACTGCATACTGCTAGGAGTAGAAATGATCAAGTAGCCCTTGATATGAAAATGTATGTAAAGGAAAGTGGCTTTTTAGTGATAGAGCTTATAGATGAGCTATGTAATACAATAAAAGAAATAGCAAATGAAAATAATTTTATGATGCCAGGATATACCCACCTTCAAAGGGCACAGGTTGTAACCTTTAGGCTTCATATGATGGCATATTATAATATGTTAAAAAGGGATAAAAAGAGGATTTTAAGTTGCATAGAAATACTTGATGAAAGTCCCTTAGGATGCTGTGCATTAGCAGGAACAACCTATAATATAGATAGGGACTACACAAGTAAGAGGCTAGGTTTTAAAAGGCCAGTGGAAAATTTCATGGATGGCGTAAGTGACAGGGATTATATAGTAGAAATGCTTTCAGCCTTTTCAATAATTATGATGCATCTTAGTAGATTAAGTGAAGAACTAATTATTTGGAGCAGTCAAGAGTTTAACTTTATAACAATTGATGATGCATATTCTACAGGTAGTAGTATCATGCCCCAAAAGAAAAACCCAGACGCACCTGAACTAATAAGAGGTAAAACTGGAAGGGTCTATGGAAGTTTAATGAGCATATTAACAACTATGAAGGCATTACCCTTAGCATATAATAAAGATATGCAGGAAGATAAGGAGCAGTATTTTGATGCTTTAGATACTGTAGTGGCATGCCTTAAGATGATGAATAAAGTACTTGCAACATTAAAAGTAAATAGAGAGAATATGAAAAGGGCAGTTAAGAAGGGTTTCTTAAATGCAACGGAAGTAGCAGACTATCTAGTAAATAAAGGTGTGGCCTTTAGGGATGCCCACAAGATAGTTGGGGAGATAGTCCTTATCTGTGAGTCAAAAAAAATTGCTATAGAAGACCTAGAACTTGAGGAACTACAAAAAATTAATAATAAATTTCAAGATGATATATATGATTTTATAGATTACAATAATATATTGAATAAAGGTATAAAGAAAATGAATGAGAACTAACCCATATAAAAATATTTATGGGTTAGTTTTTTAAAAGACTTTTTTAGATAAATTTATGCAATAATAATAGGGAATATAAGGGGCATTAAAGCCTGCTAATAAATTGTTAATCTATTCTTTAAAAGAAAGGAACATTATATAATAAAAAATAAAATTCTATAATTATAAAAATAAAGCTAGACAAAAGGTGAATAAAGTGGTAAAATAACTCTTGTCGTCGAAAAAAGTTAATTTTTTTCAAAGGACTGATAATCCAGTATATTTCACAGGCCATCAGGTCATATTATATATCTATAGTTATTACAATGTGGCGGCGTAGCTTAGTTGGCTAGAGCGTCCGGTTCATACCCGGAAGGTCGGTGGTTCGAGTCCACTCGCCGCTACCATTAAGAACTATAATTTAAGCATGACCCATTAGCTCAGTCGGTAGAGCACCTGACTTTTAATCAGGGTGTCCCGCGTTCGAGTCGCGGATGGGTCACCATGTAATTACCTAGCTGATATCGGGGTGTAGCGCAGTTTGGTAGCGCATCTGGTTTGGGACCAGAGGGCCGCGGGTTCAAATCCTGCCACCCCGACCATTTAGGCTCATAGCTCAGCTGATTAGAGAGAGCCCCTGACAATGATAAGGGTGGTAGTTCAATTGGCTTATTCTTCAAGCTAGTTAACAGTTTGTAGTAAAGGACCTATATAATATAATTTGCCCAGATAGCTCAGTCGGTAGAGCAGGGGACTGAAAATCCCCGTGTCGGTGGTTCGATTCCGCCTCTGGGCACCATGAAACAATTAATAGTTGACAAGCGATGGTATTCGTGGTAAAGTATTTATTGTGCTTAAAAGCACTAGTCAATACCAACAAGAAAAAGACTTGAAAAAGTATTGACAAGACAAAAGGAATATGATAAAATAATAATTCCTTGGATGGTTTGGACATTGAAAACTGAACAGTGTAAGGAAAAAAACCTGACCTAAAAAGGTCAAACCTCAAAGATTTCTATTTAAGAGTTTGAT
>CBETVX010000028.1:0-38620 GCA_965539935.1 uncultured Eubacteriales bacterium
AAAACGAAGTAGATGAATTTTTAGATAGAATAATTGAAAGTTTTGAAAAGCTCACTAATGAAAATGAAGAATTAAAAGAAAAAAACAAATTACTCAATGAACAGTTGGGAAAATATAATAGTTTAGAGAAAACATTAAAAGATACTTTGGTAGTAGCTCAAAGTACTGCTGAAGAAGTAGCCATGAATGCTAATAAAAAAGCTGAAATAATTATAAAAGAAGCCGAAGATAAAGCTAGAAAAATTATAGAAAATGCAAATGATGAAGTAATAAGAATAAATAAAGAATATGAAGAAGCAAAAAAAGAATTTCAGATTTTTAAAACTAGGTTTAAAACATTACTTCAGGCACAACTTGATACAATTAATAGTGCTTTCGGAGATCAGCAAAATTAGACCTATTACTACAAAATAAGTCTAAAATTTGGACATGCTTTATAAAAGCATGTCTTAAATTATCTATATTAGTATTAATTTAGAAATTACCCAGGTAATAATTTTTTAGTTATTAAGGAGGTTATTATGTTGAGAGTAGGAATAATAGGTGCTATGGACGAAGAAATAGATATACTTAAAAATACCATGACTATCAGTGAAATCAAAAATCTTGCAGGGATGAGTTTTTATATAGGATACTTGGAAGAAAAATCTGTAATACTAGTTAGGTGCGGAATTGGTAAAGTAAATGCTGCTATATGCACACAAATATTAATCAATATTTTTTCTGTGACACATATTATCAATACTGGAGTAGCCGGTGCTATCTATGATGATTTAGATGTAGGTGATATAGTCATTTCTTCAGATGTCATTGAACATGATTTTGATGCAACTAACTTTGGATATAACCCCGGAGAAATACCACGACTTGACAATTATAAATTTAAAGGCGATAAGAAGCTAATTGATTTAGCTTTTAAAGCTAGTACCCATAAAAATATATCTAATAAAACTGTTATTGGAAGAATTTTATCTGGTGATGTTTTTGTTGCAAACCAAGAGAAAAAAGAATTTTTATGGAAGGTTTTTAAAGGGTATTGTGCTGAAATGGAAGGTGCTGCAATAGGTCATACATGCTATTTAAATGATATACCCTTCGTAATTATTCGGGCTATGTCTGATAAAGCCGATGGTTCTGCTCATGTAAACTTTAATGAATTTTTACATAAAGCAGCAAAGAATTCAAGTAATATTGTTGTAGATATATTAAAAACATTATAATTATTTTTTAGCTGCTGTGGATGCATACTACAGCAGCTTTATAATTTAGTTTTTTCTTATTATTTTATTAAAATAAGGGCAAAATAATATTAATCTTAATATTAGGATGTGCATCATATGATAGAGGATAGAATTAAAACTTTGGAAAAAAAAATTGAATCGATGGCTCTAACATTAGAAAAAACTAAAATCGCAGAGTATACTGAAATAATAAATAATCCTAAAAGACTTTTAATAGTTAACTTTGTAGTTGGTTTAGCAAGAGGAATAGGAACAGCCATAGGTTTTACTATTTTAGCTGCACTTATATTATATTTTATTAGACAATTAGTTAATCTTCCATTAATAGGTCAATATATTGCTCAATTAATAAATATTATTGAAAATTATAGGTAGGAGGAGTCAATTTGAATAAAAAACAACTAAAATATTTTGAACAAAAATTATTAAAAGAAAAAGATGTAACTTTAAAGACCTTACAAAGTGAAAGTGGAAATGGAGCACATAATTCTCTAAAGGATTATTATAGTGAGCTGTCTACTTATGATAATCATCCTGCCGATATTGGAAGTGAAACATATGAAATGGAAATGAGGTTGAATTTAGAGGCTGCAGAACGAAGGCATCTTGAAAAAATAGATAATGCTTTAGAAAAAATAAATAACGGTACATATGGAATTTGTGTAAAATGTGGTAAAGATATAGAGTTTGATAGACTAGATATAATTCCAGAGGCAGAGGTATGTCAACGATGTAATGAATCTGATATATCACTTTCAAAAAAACTACAAACAAGACCTGTTGAAGAAGACATTTTAGATATACAATTCAGTAGAACAAACAAAGACAATACTAATTTTAATGGTTTTGATGAAGAAGATACTTATCAACAAGTTGCTAGATTTAATAAGACGGACAAAAAGAGAATGGCCCTAGATTGGTATGATAACGATATGTATGACGAAAATATTTCGGGTGTAGTTGAAGATGTAGATAAAATAAGTGAGGATTATTATAAAAGTCAAATTGAAAATAGAAAAAATAACCAAGTCGATAGAAGCAAAGATTAATCTTTGCTTCTATTTAAGTTTATTTGTGTTATAATCATATATAATATATAAGTGAAGGAGTTATAGATTTGAAAGAAGTTAAATTAATAGTTGAAGAAATTAATGGGTCCATGAGGCTAGATGCATATCTATCTATGGAATTAAATGATATATCACGTTCTTATATTCAAAAACTGATAGAAGAAGGCAGAGTAACAGTTAATAGAGAAATAATAAAATCAAAAAAACATAAAATTAATAAAGATGATGAAGTCTCTATTATTATACCAGAACCAAAAGAATTAAATTTAGAGCCAGAAAATATCCCTTTAGATATATTGTATGAAGATGAGGATGTTATTGTAGTTAATAAACCCCAAGGAATGGTGGTACATCCTTCTCCTGGTCATTACTCTGGCACATTAGTGAATGCACTTCTTTATCATTGTGATAATCTTTCGTCAATAAATGGCATTATTCGACCTGGTATTGTTCATAGAATAGATAAAGATACTTCTGGAATTTTAATGGTAGCAAAAAATAATAATGCCCATAATTTTTTAGCCAAACAATTAAAAGAACACAGCACCAAAAGAATATATAATGCATTAGTTCATGGAGTAATAAATGAAGATACAGGAACTATTGATGCTCCTATAGGAAGACATCCTATTAATAGGTTAAAATATACAGTAACAAATAAAAATTCTAAACATGCTGTTACCCATTTTAAAGTTTTAGAAAGATATTCTAAATTTTCATTAGTGTGCTTGTAATTGGAGACAGGTAGAACCCATCAAATTCGTGTTCATATGTCTTATATTGGACATCCTCTAATAGGAGATCCTTTATATGGAATAAAAAAAGAGAAGATTAAAACAAATGGGCAAATTTTACATGCTAAGATTCTAGGATTCGTACATCCAACTACAATGGAGTATATGGAATTTGAAGCTTCTCTTCCGAAATATTTTACTGATATAATAAAAAAAATAAAAGGAATATAAAAATTTAATATATTTGAGGTGATATTATGAAGATAAAAGCAAAGATTATGGATGAAGTTGCAATGAATAGATCTATTACAAGATTAGCCCATGAGATTATTGAAAGAAATAAAGGGGTAGAGGATGTTGCTTTGATTGGTATACATACAAGAGGAGTTCCCATTGCCCATAAAATTGCAAAAAAAATAAAACTAATTGAAAATGTTGATGTTTTAGTTGGGTCTTTAGACATAACATTATATAGAGATGATTTGTCAGAAGTAAATGATAAGGCTGTTATAAATAGCACAAGTATAACTTTCGATATTAACAATAAAAAGGTGGTATTGGTTGATGATGTAATTTTTACAGGAAGAACCGTAAGAGCAGCAATGGACGCAATAATTGATATTGGAAGACCAAAGAACATACAATTAGCAGTACTTATAGATAGAGGCCATAGAGAATTCCCTATTAGAGCTGACTATGTAGGCAAAAATGTACCTACTTCAAAAAAAGAGGTTGTTAAGGTGAATGTTGACGACGTTGATGAAAATAATAATGTTTTGATATACGAAAAATAGCACAGAGCATTTATTCGCTCTGTGCTTTTAATTTAAGGATTTTTGATTTGTTTGGAGTAACATAAATAGTTTTATGATTAGTATAAATCACCATTCCTGGTTTTGCACCAGAGGGCTTTGACACATTTTTTATAGTTGTATAGTCTACTGGAACATTACTTGAGTATTTTGCTTTACTATTAAAGGCAGCAATTTCCGCAGCTTCAATTAAAGTATCATTAGGTACCTCTTTACCATCGGTATTAATTACTACATGGGACCCTGGAATATCTTTAGTATGCAGCCAAATATCATTTTTTGAAGCAGTTTTTAAAGTTAAAATATCGTTTTGTTTATTGTTCTTTCCTGCATATATAATAAAACCATCACTGGATTTATATTTGTTTGGCCTTGAATTATTTTTAGTATTAGATTTTTTCACAGGTCTCTTTTTAATTATTTTTTGTTCAATAAGTTCTTCTTTAATTGCATCGATATTTGTAATATCATCAGTATTTTTTAAACTAACTAATACATTTTCTAAATAATTCACTTCATTTTTTGTTTCATTTATTTGTTCACTAATTTTTTCTATTGCAGTTTTTAATTTATTATATTTTTTATAGTATTTTTGACTATTTTCTGGTCCAGTCAATCTAATATCAAGGGGAATTGTAATACTTGGTAACCCTTCTTCATAGTAATTTTCTACAGTCACTTCGGACATTCCCTTGGATATCTTATGGAGATTAGATAAAATAAGTTCTCCGTAAAGTTTATATTTATCAGCATTCTTAGCATCAATAAGTTCTTGACTTTGTTTTTGAATTTTAAGATATAATCTATCTAATCTAGTATTTATAATTTTTATTAGATTAGAAGACTTTTGTTTTATTCTTTCGTATTTAATTTTCTCTAAATAATATGTTTTAATAGTTTCACAAATTGAATCAAAATTCTTTTTAATAAATCTTGGTGTTTCATAAATATCTAAATTAACAGATGAAAAATCTACTAAACTATCATCAGTGCCATCAATTACTATATTAGGAGAATAATTATTAGTTTTAATTATATTATCTCTATAATTTTGGATAGATAGCCACAGTTTTTCTAACAAACTTTCATTGTTTTCTGATATTGTTGTATCAATATCAATATTATTTATAAAACATAAATTTTTTGAAAAAATGGGGCTAATGCCCTGAAAGGATTTATACACCGCTTTATAGACTTTAGTACCTTTAGGATTTTCCATCATTTTATTATAAAACTCAGTATAACCAATGTCATAAACATTTATTTTATTTTGGGAAGGTGGATATTCATAAGTTAAACCAGGTAATAATTGTCTCTTTCTACTAATACCCAACGGAATTCTTTTTATACTATCTATAATTTTATTATCGTTACTATCAACTAAAACTATATTACTATGCTTACCCATAATTTCTACAATTAGTTTTTTGATATTAAGATTACCAAGCTCATCATAGGATTCTATTGAAAAAATTATTATTCTTTCAAAATCTAATTGTTTAATATCAACTATTTTACCACCACCAATATGTTTTCTTAAGAGCATACAAAACATAGGTGGAGACAAAGGATTTTCCTTTTTATGATCAGATAGAGTAATATAAGGATGACTATTATTTACACATAAAAGAAGCTTAGTATTAGCATTCTTAGTACCTCTTAGCTTAAGTAGTATTTCATCTTTTTCAGGTTGATGAATTTTATCTATTCTAGAGTTTACAATTTTTTCACATAACTCTTGAGTCATTGCATTTATAACTAAACCATCAAAAGGCATAATATCCCTCCTAAAAATTCTTTGTAAAGTATAACATGTATTATGAATAAAAGAAAGCTGTATAATAAATATAATATATCATAGATTAATTTTAAAGATTCTTTAATAACTAAAGAACATATGATAATATTATTATTAACAATAAAAATTTTTCTATAAAAAGGTAAAACAAAAGAATATCTTAAAAAAAAATTAATTTAATGGTATAATGTATATTTGGTAGATACCAATAAAGTGTTTAATCAGGAGGATAACAAATGATAAGGAGTATGACTGGGTACGGTCGTGGAGAATATAAGGATAACAATACTAGTTTTGTGGTTGAGATGAAATCAGTAAATCATAGATATAGTGATATAATAATTAGGATGCCAAAAAAATTCTCCAGTTTGGAAGAAAGAATAAGACAATTGATAAAACTCCATATTAAAAGAGGGAGAGTAGAGGTATATATTAATTACGAATCCCAGGAAGAAGATAATATATTAATAAAACCCAATATGGATTTGGTCAATCAATACTATAACTCAATTAAAGAAATAAAAAATAATTTGAACTTGCCTACTGAGATAAAAGTTGATTCTTTAATAAATCTTCCAAATGTATTTGAATTGGAAGAAAAAGAAGAAAACCTTGAAGATATTTGGAGATTACTAGAAATTTCAACAAAAGAAGCTTTAGATAAATTAATACAAATGCGTGAATCTGAAGGTCTGAAACTTTCAAAAGATATTGAAAAAAGAAGCCACTACATATATGATATAGTAAAAAAGATAGAGAAAAAGGCGCCAATAGTTATAAAGGAATACAGAGATAAATTGATTGAAAGAATTTCAAACTTAACTGAAGATGCTATAGAAGTAGATGAGAATAGATTAGCATTAGAAGTGTCCATATATGCAGATAAAAGCAATATAACTGAAGAAGTAGTGAGACTTTTTAGCCATATTGAACAATTAAATAAAACTATTAATGAAGAAGGTGTAATTGGTAGGAAGCTAGACTTTTTAATTCAAGAAATGAATAGAGAAATTAACACTATTGGTTCTAAATCTTCTGATATTGAAATATCTAATCTTGTTATAGAAGTTAAAAGTGAGCTAGAAAAAATAAGAGAGCAAGTACAAAATATTGAGTAACTGGGGGATTGGGGTTATGGATTTAAAACTTGTAAATATAGGTTTTGGTAATGTAGTATCTTCAAACAGGATAATTGCAATTGTAAAACCAGAGTCTGCACCTATAAAAAGAATAATTAATGAAGCTAGAGAATCAGGGAAACTTGTAGATGCTACATATGGACGAAGAACAAGGGCTGTAATTATTTGCGATAGTGACCATATAATACTGTCATCTGTCCAACCGGAAACTATGGCACAAAGATTTAGTATAAAAGATCATTCTGATAGTCTTTAAAATAATGTTTAACAAAGGAGAATCTTTATAATGCATAAAGGTTTATTATTAGTAATATGTGGCCCTTCAGGGGTTGGTAAAGGAACAGTTTGTAAAGAACTTTTAAAAGAAATGCCTGAATTAAATCTATCTATTTCTGCAACTACTAGAGAGCAAAGAAGAGGTGAAGTAGATGGAGTTAATTATTTTTTCATTAGAAAAAGTGAATTTCAAGAAATGATAAAAAACAATGATTTTTTTGAGTATGCAGAGGTATATGACAATTTATATGGAACTCCAAAAAAATATGTATTAGAACAGTTGAATAAAGGCAATGATGTAATACTAGAGATAGATATTCAAGGTGCTATGCAAGTAAAAAAAGAGTACCCTGATGGTATCTTTATTTTTCTATTACCTCCTAGCATGAAAGAACTTAGAAATCGTATTGTTGGGAGAGCAACGGATTCAGATGAAAGTATAAGAAAAAGGCTAAAATGTGCCTATAATGAAATCGATTATATTAAAGAATTTGATTATTATGTTATTAATGATGATTTAAAAAAAGCTGTTAAAAATCTTCAATCTATTATCATATCTGAAAAATGCCGTGTTACTGAAATGGTTGAAGAATTAATTAAGAAATATAAGGAGGAAAATAACGATGTTAGAACCACCTATTAGTGAATTATTAAAAAAAGCAGACAGTAGATATACATTAGTAATAGCTACAGCAAAAAGAGCAAGACAATTAATTGATGGTAGTGAAAAGCTGACAGATAAAGAATCAAATAAGCCAGTTACTATCGCTACTAATGAATTATATGAAAGTAAAGTTAATTTCAAAAAAATAGATATAGAATAATACTGGTGAGGGGTCTTTATGCTATCTAATAAAAATATTGTAATAGGGGTAACAGGTGGAATTGCAGCCTATAAAGCATTAGATATTGTTAGCAGACTAAAAAAATTGGGAGCTAATATTAATGTTATTATGACAAAATCAGCTTTAGAATTTGTAAAACCACTATCATTTCAATCCCTTTCACAAAACTATGTTATTAAAGATATGTTCGATGAACCTAAAACCTGGGATGTGGAACATATATCTTTGGCCCAAAAGGCAGATTTATTTTTAATTGCACCTGCTACGGCAAATATTATTGGAAAGATTTCAAATGGTGTTGCTGATGATATGTTGTCTACAACAGTAATGGCAACAAAAGCACCAGTGATAATTGCTCCTGCTATGAATACAAATATGTATGAAAATCCTATAATGCAGTCTAACATTGATAAATTAAAAGATTTAGGATATTTATTCATTGACCCTGAACAAGGTAGATTAGCTTGTGGAGATTATGGGAAAGGAAAATTAGCTGATCCCGAATATATAGTTAATGAAATTGTAGACTTTTTCAATAAGGAAAAGGACAAAAGTCTTAAGGGTAAAAAGGTAATAGTCACTGCTGGACCTACTCGTGAACCAATAGATCCTGTAAGGTTTATTACTAATCATTCATCGGGAAAAATGGGATACTGTATAGCAGAAGAAGCCAAAAAAAGAGGTGCTGATGTTATACTTATATCTGGACCCACAAATATAAAAAAACCTGAAAATATAAAAGTGATTAATATTATAACTGCACGAGATATGTATAATGCAGTATTTAAACATTTTGAAGAGGCTGATATTATAATAAAGGCTGCTGCTGTTTCAGATTATAGACCTAAGACTATTTCTAATCAAAAAATTAAAAAGAGTGATAGTGATTTTAGTATACACCTTGAGAGAAATCCTGATATACTATACGAATTAGGAAAAAATAAAGGCAACAAAATTTTAGTTGGCTTTGCGGCTGAAACAGAAAATATTAAAGATAATGCTACTTTAAAAATTAATAAAAAAAATCTAGATATGATTATTGCAAATGATTTAACTAATGAAAATGCTGGTTTCTGTGTGGATACAAATGTAATAAGTATTATAGACAGATTAGGAAATATCGAAGATTATGATAGCATGTCAAAAACTGATGTTGCAAAAATAATATTAGATAAAATATGTGATTTATTAGATAAGGAGTAGGTAGCCCTACTCCTTATTTATAATATTTTTGATTTAGCAGATTCCCAGTAGGGAGGATTACAAATGAATGAAAAAAAATATTGTAATGTAGTTGTAAATACCAAAAATAGAAATACTGATTTGCTATATACATATCATATACCTCAAAAGTTTATAAATAAATTAAGAATTGGATCAAAGGTTATTGTTCCTTTTGGGTTAGGGAGTAAATTGCTTGAAGGTTTTATTTTTGAACTGCTAGATGAGAGTCCATACAATAATGTGAAAGATGTTTTTGCAGTTCTGAATGAAGAAGTTTCCCTTACTAAAAAACAAATTGACCTTTGTAAATGGTTAAGAAAAGAATATTTATGTACCTATTATGATGGAATTTCATGCTTAATACCTACAGGTACTACCCTTAGCAAAAGAAAAGTATATAGCATAAATACTAAAATATACATCGATAGAGAGAAACTAACAGAAGACCAGCTTAAAATTATAGAACTATTTAAGAATAACAAAACAATGACATTAAGTAGTTTTAAAAAAATAATGACTAATGACATTAAAAAAGAATTTAATAAGCTCTTAAAAGAAAAATATATATTAGAACATGAAGAATTTTATAATTATGTTAAAACAAAATACAAAAAAATTGTAGGGTTAAATATTGATAATTGTGACTTTAATAATATCTCTAATATCATACCTCCAAATGCCAATAAACAAAAAATAATTTTAAATTATTTAAAAGCTAATGGAACTATTGAGTTATCAAAACTAATAAACGAAACTAAAGTATCCCGTTATTCTATCAATAGTTTAAAGGATAAAGGACTAATAAAAATAGAAAATATTCAAGAATTTAGGGATCCATTTAACTCTAAAACAATAATTAGAGATAGCAAAAAGAAATTAAATTCAGAACAAGAAAAAGCTTATTACTCTATAAAAAGTTATCTAGATAAGAATATATTTAAAACTTTTTTACTACATGGTGTTACTGGAAGTGGTAAAACAGAAGTATATATGAATTTAGTTGAAGATCAGATTACTAAAGGAAAACAAACCATAATTTTAGTTCCAGAAATATCATTAACTCCTCAAATAGTAAATAAGTTCATCTCAAGATTTGGAAAAAAGGTAGCTGTTTTTCATAGTAAGCTGTCCCTAGGAGAGAGATATGATCAATGGAGAAAAGTTAAAAATAATGAAATTTCTATAGTTATCGGTGCTCGGTCTGCTATTTTTGCTCCTTGTAATAATCTTGGATTAATAATAATAGATGAGGAACATGAATCTACCTATAAATCTGACACTAACCCTAAGTATCATACTATAGAAGTAGCTAAATATATATGTGAACAAAATAATGCTGTACTTCTATTAGGAACTGCAACTCCATCAATAGAAAGTTACTATAAATCTTTAAATGGAGAATATGAACTATTAAAATTAAACAAAAGATTTAATAAAAATCCTCTTCCTAAAGTAGAAATAGTAGATATGCGAGTAGAATTAAAAGAAGGTAATAAAAGTATATTTAGTAGAAAATTATATAATTCCATTAAAAAAAATCTAGAATCAAAAAAGCAAATAATACTTTTTTTAAATCGCAGAGGTCATTCTACATTTATATCTTGCCGTAATTGTGGCTATATTCTCAAGTGTAACAATTGTGATATCTCATTAACTTTACATCAATTAAATAATGTGGCAAAATGTCATTATTGTGGTTTTTCTACTGATATACCAAGGATATGTCCAGAATGTGGTAGCAACTATATTAAATACTTTGGAATAGGAACTGAGAAAGTAGAAGAACAAGTAAAAAAATACTTTCCTAATTCCAGAGTAAAGCGATTAGATCTAGATACAACTTCAAAAAAAGGTGAACTTGAAAGAATAATAAATTCCTTTGAAAAAAGAGAAATTGACATTTTAATTGGAACCCAAATGGTTACTAAGGGTTTAGATTTTCCCTTTGTAACCTTAGTTGGAGTATTGTCAGCAGATACTATTATAAATCTTCCAGACTATAGATCAAATGAAAGAACTTTTCAACTATTGACTCAAGTTGCAGGGAGAGCAGGTAGACATGATTTTTCAGGTGAAGTTGTAGTTCAAACTTATAATCCTGAAAATTATGCTGTATTAGCAGCTAAAGACCATGATTATATAGATTTTTATAAAAAAGAGATAGATATTCGAAGAGAATTTAGTTACCCTCCATTTTATAAGATGATTAATTTAATAATCTATGGTAAAAACGAACAAAGTGTTATACAATCCTCTTACAAATTATTTAACAAATTAAAAAAACAAATATATAATAATAATAAAGAAAAAAATATATTCATATTGGGGCCTAATCCAGCAATTCATAGCAAAATTAAAGGTAATTTTCGATGGCAGATAATTATAAAGTATAATAGTATTGACCATGAAAAATTAAAGATTATAATTAATGATGTATGTAATAAAGATAGAAAAGATATAATCAAAGATAATGTTAAACTGTCCTATGATTTAAATCCCTACAATATTTTTTAATTAGGAGGTTAATTATGGCTATAAGAAATATTAGAAAAGAAAATGATCCTGTACTTAGAAAAAAATCTAAAACGGTAGAAAAAATAGATTCAAAAATAATTGAGTTAATAAATGATATGTTAGAAACAATGTATGCAGCTGATGGTGTTGGATTAGCTGCTCCTCAGGTAGGAATACTTAAGAGAATTATAGTAATAGATATTGGAGATGGACCTATTATATTAATAAATCCTGAAATAATAGACCATAAAGGAAAACAAATAGAAACTGAAGGTTGTTTAAGTATACCAGGAATTTCAGGAAGTGTGGAAAGACCACAATTCGTGAGAGTTAAGGGGTTAAATGAAAACAGTAAAGAAATCATAATTGAAGGTGAAGACCTTTTAGCAAGAGCTTTGTGTCATGAAATAGACCATTTAAATGGAGTATTATTTATTGATAAAGTTATAGAGGAGTAGGTGGTAAGTATGAAAATTTTATTTATGGGAACACCAGATTTTGCTGTTCCCTGTTTAGAAGAGTTATATAAATCTAATCATGAAGTATGTGCTGTAGTAACTCAACCTGATAAACCAAAGGGAAGAGGTAAAAAAGTTCTACCTCCTCCTATTAAAACAAAAGCATTAGAATTTGGTTTAGAAGTACATCAACCTAAAAAAGTAAAAGAAAAAGAGTTTATTGATAAAATTAGTAAATTGAGTCCTGATTGTATTGTAGTGGTGGCCTATGGACAGATATTATCAAAGGATATCCTAAATATACCTCCAAAGGGATGTATAAATGTCCATGCTTCTTTATTACCTAAATATAGGGGAGCAGCTCCAATAAATTGGGCTATAATTAATGGCGAAAAAGAAACTGGTATTACAACAATGTATATGAATGAAGGCTTAGATACTGGGGACATGATTCTCAAGGATAAAGTTGAGATTACCGATGATATGAATGCAGGAAATCTACACGATAAATTATCTTTAATGGGAGCAAATTTATTAATAGAAACATTAGATTTAATTGATCAAGGTAAAGCACCTAGAACACCACAAGATGATTCTAAAAGCTGTTATGCAAAAATGTTAAGAAAGGAAATGGGACTTATTAACTGGGATACTTGTGCAAATGAGATACATAATTTAATCAGGGGTTTAAACCCTTGGCCAGTTGCTTATACTATGTACAAGAATAAAAAACTTAAAATATGGGAAAGTGAAGTTATAGATGAAGAATGCACTGGTATTCCAGGGGAAATTCTTAAAGTAAATAGAAATGGAATCTATGTATCTACTAAAAGTAAGCTGTTGTTAATAAAAGAAATACAATTTCCTAATAATAGAAAAATGAAGGTAGATGAATATATAAGAGGAAATAGTATTAAAATTGGACAAGTGTTAGGGGATTAAAATGCAAAAAATTTTACTAAACAATGATAAAAATTTGTTTGTTAACTTAATGACAATTATAATTATAATTTTTATACTTATAGCTTTAAGCTTTTATTTTCTATTGATATATACAGGATTAGGAGCTTATAAATTAATCATATCTGTCATGACAGCCTTAGCTTTACTTGTTGGTATATATTTATTGGTTTTGGCATGGCTGATAAATAGGCTCTTAAACAACAAAAATATTCATCCAATTTTTTTACAATTAGTTCACAAATCAATAAGGGTAATGTACCCTATAATGATTTCTTTAGCTAAAGCTATTAAGATTGAAAAAAACTCTATTAGAAGAGTTTTCTCACAAGTAAATAATAAAATTGTAAAGTTAAATGGTATAAAAGTAAAACCTGAGGAACTATTAATTATTACTCCCCATTGCTTACAACAAGTAAAATGCAAACATAAAGTTACGGGAAGTATTTATAATTGTAAAAAATGTGGCGCCTGCGATATAAGTGATTTAATTGACCTTTGTGATAAATATAAAGTGACTTTTGAAGTCGTTACAGGTGGAACTTTAGCTAGAAAGACTATAAAGGATTATAAACCTAAGGGCATTATTGCAGTAGCATGTGAAAGAGATTTAATCCATGGAATGCTTGATGTTGAACATATCCCTGTATTAGGAATTACCAACAAAAGGCCTGAAGGTCCATGTAAAAATACACTTGTTGATATTGATGAAGTGGAAAAAGCTATAAAAACTTTTATAGGGAGGTAATAAAATGTCTGGATTTATATTTTTAATTCCTGCAATGCTGTTTGCTTTTTATGCACAAAACAAGGTAAAAAGTACATTTAATAAATATCTGAGGGTTTCAAGTATTAGGGGATATACTGGAAGTCAGATTGCTAGGACCATTCTTGATAGGAACGGATTAAGGAATGTAAGTATTGAACATATAAATGGATATTTGACTGACCATTATGACCCAAGGAAAAAAGTTTTAAGATTATCAAGTAATGTATACAATAGTTCTTCAATTGCAGCCATAAGTGTTGCTGCCCATGAAGCAGGTCATGCTATACAGCATGCAAAGGGTTATGTCCCATTATCAATTAGAAATCAAATTGCACCTATAGCATCCTTTGCTAATCAGCTTGTTTGGCCATTGGTATTTGCAGGTTTTATATTTCAATATGTAAATTTAATTGATATTGGAATATTATTTTATTTAGCTACAATTGCATTTCATATTGTTACTCTTCCTGTTGAGTTTAATGCTAGTTCTAGAGCCCTAGATCAGCTGACTGAAAATGGACTAATTTCATCTCAAGAAATTAATGGTTCAAAATCAGTTTTAGATGCTGCAGCTCTTACTTATGTGGCTGCTACAGCAGTCTCTATTGCACAACTTCTACGATTGTTAGCACTAAGAGGTAGAAGAGATTAAAACAACTTATCTTTCTGGAGGTTATTAATGAACAATATAAATCCAAGAAAAGCTGCTTTAAAAATACTAATTGACATAGACGAAAACAAATCCTATTCAAATATCTTATTAAACAGTTTTTATAAGAATAATAATATAGATTCTAGAGATAAGAGATTTATTACACAACTTGTTTACGGGGTTTTAGAAAACAAGTTATATTTAGATTATGTTATTTCAATTTTTTCAAAAACAAAGATAAATAAAATAAATAAAGAGATACTGAACATTTTAAGATTGGGAATTTATCAAATTTTATTTTTGAATAAAATTCCAGAATCTGCAGCAGTAAATGAATCTGTTAAATTAGCCAAGAAAAACAACTATAGATTTTCAGGATTTGTAAATGGAATTTTAAGAAATGTTATTCGTAATATAGAAAAAACTAAAATAACTAATGCTTTGATTAATAAAGATCCAAAAAAATATTTGTCTATAAAATATTCCCATCCCCAATGGTTAGTAGAAAAGTGGATAGATGATTATGGAGTGACTTTTACTGAGGAATTACTAGAGGTTAATAACAGTATTCCTAGTTTAACAATTAGAACAAATACACTAAAAATAACTAGGGATGATTTAATAAGTAAGTTAAAAAGCGAAAATGTAAAATGTACAAAGGGACACTATGTTCCAGAATCAATCATAATTGAAGACTCACCTAATAATATTGAAGAACTTAGTGCTTATAAAGAAGGTTTATTTCAAGTTCAAGATGAAAGTTCTATGTTAGTAGGTCATATACTTGACCCAAAAGCAGGTGAATTTATAATTGATGTATGTAGTGCTCCTGGTGGTAAGTCTACACATTTTGCTCAGCTAATGAATAACAAAGGTAGCATATTGTCTAGAGATATATATGAGCATAAACTTGAACTTATTAACCAAAATGCAAATAGACTAGGGATCAATATTATTAAAACCGAAAGGTATGATGCAGAAAAATTAGATAAATCATTAATTAGTAGTTCAGATAAAGTTTTAGTTGACGCTCCCTGTTCTGGATTTGGTATAATAAGAAGAAAACCAGAAATAAAATATCATAAAAATCCAGAAGATATTACTAATTTAACATTGCTACAACTACGTATATTAAATAATTCTGCCAAGTACGTTAAAATAGGTGGAGAATTAGTTTATAGTACATGTACAATACAAAATGAAGAGAATATTGGAGTTATGAATAGTTTCTTAGAACAAAACAATAATTTTAAGTTATTGGATTTAAGTAGTAAAATAAATATAGATATAAATTTAAAAAATAAATTTTTACAACTATATCCAAATATCAATGGAATAGACGGTTTCTTTATATGTAAGTTTAGACGAGTAAAATAGAGCCAGTTTATAATACTGGCTAGGCTTATGATACCAATATTCTTTAATTGAAGTTTTGAGGTGATTAAATGGAATGGGCAGTAAAGACTCACACTGGAAAAGTAAGAGATAATAATGAAGATTCCTATTATGCTGATGAAAATAATGGATGTGTTTTTATAGTTGCAGATGGTATGGGAGGCCATAATGCTGGTGAAATTGCTAGCAAAATGGCTATTGAAATAATTGAAGATTATATTAATAAAAAATGGGGATCAATTTCTGCTTCAACAGACTATGATGTCCATGTTGCTTTAAGGGAAGCTATACTTGAAGCAAATAAAAAAATATATGAAAAATCCTTACTAAATATTGAATATGATGGTATGGGAACAACTATTACTATAGCTGTTATCCTAAATAACAAAGTTTACTTTGGACATATAGGAGACAGTAGGGCATATCAAATTGCAAATAATGAAATTACTCAACTTACAGAAGACCATACTTTGGTATGTGAGTTATTGAAAAATGGTAGTATAACCGAAACTGAAGCTCGAAATCATCCTAAAAAAAATATTATAACAAAGGCTTTAGGAACGGATATTAATATTGAACCTGATATATTTAGTGTAGATATTATTAATAAAGATAGTATTATTGTTTTATGTACAGATGGACTTACTAATATGGTTAATGACGATGAAATTAAGGAGTGTTTCTTAAAATACTCAAATCTTGAAAAATCCTGTGATGAATTAGTAGATTTAGCCAACGGTAGAGGTGGGTATGATAATATGACAGTACTGGCTATAAGGATATAGGTCTAGTTAACGAGGGAGTTGAAAAGGTATGATAGGAAAAATTCTAGGTAACAGATATGAAATATTAGAGAAAATCGGTGGAGGAGGCATGGCATTAGTATATAAGGCAAGGTGTCGTCTCTTAAATAGATATGTAGCCGTAAAGGTTTTAAGACCTGAATTTACTTCAGATGAAGATTTTATTAATAAATTCGGCAAAGAGTCACAAGCAGCTGCAAGTCTTTCTCATCCAAATATTGTAAACGTGTATGATGTGGGTAATGATAATGATACACATTATATTGTTATGGAATATGTTAATGGAACTACATTAAAAAAATATATAAAAGAAAAAGGGCCTTTAACTAATAAAGAAGCTATTAGCATTTCAAAGCAAATCGCTCTCGCTCTTCATCATGCCCATTCTAATCATATTGTACATAGAGATATAAAACCTCATAATATTTTAATATCTGAAGATGGACAAATAAAAGTAACAGACTTTGGGATTGCTAGAGCCATAACATCATCAACAGTCACCAATACAGGAAATGTTATTGGATCAGTCCATTATTTTTCACCTGAACAAGCCCGGGGTGGATATGTAGATGAAAAATCAGATATATATTCATTAGGAGTTACAATGTATGAAATGGTAACTGCTAGAGTACCCTTTTCTGGAGATACTCCAATTACTGTTGCATTAAAACACCTAAAAGAAGAATTAATACCTCCTTCATTAATTAATGATAAAGTAAGTAAAGGTTTAGAAAGTGTAATACTAAAATCACTACAAAAAGATAAAAGCAAAAGATATGATGATGCAATAAGCTTATATAATGATTTAGAGAAAGTAATTAACAATCCTGATGAAAAAATTGCAGATATAATTGACGATGATTCTCCCACTAGGATTATTCCAACTATTAATGATTATGAAATAGAAGAAGATGTTGAAGAACCTAAAAGAAAAACTAGTAAAACAGCAATGGTAATAGGCATTGCTTCAGCTTTTATTTTATCCCTGATTTTAGTAATATCTATATTTTATAACACATATAAAGATGAGATATTTGCAAAAGAATTAACTGTACCAAATGTTCACAATTTAGAATATGAAGAAGCTAAGGAAAAATTAGAAAATTCAGGACTAATTGTTGAAGTAGCAGGTAGACAATATAATAGTGAAATAAAAGAAGGATATGTTATTAGTCAAAGTCCTGAATATGGAAAGGTAGTTAAAGAAGGCTTTCCTATAAAACTCATTGTAAGTAATGGACCTAAAATGGTTACAGTACCAAATTTAGAACTGAAAAATATTAATCAAGCAAAAATTCTATTACAAAATAATAATCTTAAATTAGGAAATGTAACTTATCAGTATAATGACCTTCCAATTGATACAGTAATTGGACAAACCCCCAGTGCAAGTACTCAGGTTGCTGAAAATGAAGAAGTGGAAATTATTGCAAGCAAGGGGCCAGAAATTAATAATTTCATTATGCCAAATTTAGTTGGCAAAAATATAAATGATTCTAAAGAAACAATAAAAACTCTAGGATTAATTTTAAAAGATGTGGAGTATGTAAACGATGAACAAGTAGAAAAAGATATTATTATTTCTCAAAGTATCAATGCTGGAAAAGAGGTTAAGGAAAATGATATAGTATCATTAATAGTAAGTTTAGGACCTGAAGAAATAGAAAATAGTTCTCAAGAAGAAAATAATTCAGATGATATCAGTGGTGATTCCCAAGAGAATTCAGATGAAACACAAAAAACAAAGAAGTTAGGGATACCCCTTGATAAATTTGAAGAGGAAACAGAAACAGTTAAAATAGTGAAAGTATATAATGGTACTGAAACTGTAGTATATAATAATACCCATAAGAAAGAAGAAAAAATGATAGAAATTCCAGTTACTGGTGAAGGAACTGTAACCTTTAAAGTATATTTTAATGACAGATTTTTTGGTTCAGTAGAAGTTAATTTTGATTAGGGAGGAATGTAATGTACAAAGGAATTATCGTAAAAGGAATAGGTGGCTTTTATTATGTGAGATATAATAAAAATATATATGAATGTAAAGCCAGAGGAAAATTCAGAAAGCAAAATATAAAACCTTTAGTTGGCGACTATGTTCATTTCACTTATAATGACCATACTAAACAAGGAGCAATAGAGGAAATATTAAATAGAAAAGTTGAGCTTAAAAGGCCACCTGTTGCCAATGTAGATCAAGTGATTATAGTATTTGCAATAAAAAACCCTAATCTTGATATAAAATTATTAGATAAATTATTGATTATGGGAGAATATCATAATTTAGATTTGAAAATATGTATTAATAAAATTGATAATGCTGAGAATTCAGACATTGAATATCTAAATATGATATATAAAAATACCCCTTACGAATTGATTTTTAGTAGTGTAAAGCAAAATATAGGGTTAAATAAAATAAAAAATGCACTTAAAAATAAAATAACTGTATTTGCCGGCCCATCAGGAGTAGGTAAGTCAAGTATACTTAACTCTATACAAAAAGGATTTGAGCTTAAAACTGGAGATATAAGTAAAAAGATAAAAAGAGGAAAACATACTACAAGGCATACCGAACTTTTAGAACTAGATTTAGGAGGTTGGGTTGTAGATACTCCAGGATTTACATCTTTAGATATAGATTATTTAGAAACTGAAAATTTGGATCAATTGTTTCCTGAGTTTAGAAAATATCTGGATATGTGTAGGTTTAGTAATTGCATTCATATAAATGAACCAGGGTGCGCAATTAAAAAAGCTCTTGATGAGGGCAAAATAAGCAATTCTAGATATGACAATTATGTATACTTTACCAATCAGTTACAAGAAGCTAATAAATGGAGGTACTAATATGATAAAAATTGCACCGTCTATATTGTCAGCAGATTTTTCAAATTTGCTGAAGGATATAAAAGTTGTAGAAAAAGCTGAAGTAGATATGCTTCATATTGATGTTATGGATGGCCACTTTGTTCCAAACATTACTTTAGGTCCGCCAATATTAAAAAGTATTAGAGAAAAAACCGATTTAGAACTTGATGTACATTTGATGATTGATAATCCTGATAGGTACCTTGAAAGTTTTGTAAATGCGGGAGCTAATATTATCACCGTCCATGTTGAAGCATGTACCCATTTACATAGAACAATACAGACAATTAAATCCCTAGGAGTAAAGGCTGCCGTTGCATTAAATCCTGCAACATCATTATGTACAATTGATGAAATACTAGAAGAGCTTGATATGGTACTATTAATGTCAGTAAATCCTGGATTTGGAGGTCAAAAATTTATAAACAGTTCTTTAAGAAAAATTAGAAATTTAAAAGATTTAATAGATAAAAGAAATTTAAAGATAGACATTCAAGTTGATGGAGGTATTAAAATCTCCAATGTTAAAGAAGTTGTTTCAGCAGGTGCAAATGTCTTAGTTGCTGGTTCAGCAATATTTAAATCTGAAAATGTGGAAAATACTATTAATAAATTTAGAGAAATTTGTGGTGAAATATCATGAGATGTTTAATAGTATCAAATGGACAAATAACTGATTATAATTATTATGAAAATATCGTTAACAAAGTTGATTATATAATCTGTGTCGATGGAGGTGCTAAGCATCTTATCAGAATGAATATAACTCCAGATGTGTTAATTGGAGATTTAGATTCAATTAGTAGTGAGGATAAAGAAAAACTTACTTCTTCTAATGTGGAATTAATAAAATTTAACGTGGATAAAGATGCAACAGATACTGAACTTGCTATGGATTTTGCTATTTCAAAAGGAGTAAGTGAAATTATTTTTATTGGAGTAACTGGTACTAGACTTGACCATACTTTATCTAATATATACTTATTAAAAAAATTACTTGAGAAAAATATTGAGGGAAAAATTATTAATGAGCATAATGAGATAATACTTATTAATAAAAAAACTACAATTAGAGGAAAGGTTGGGGATTTAGTATCCATAATACCTATTACGCAAAGGGTTAATGGTGTTAGTTTAAATGGATTTAAATTTCATCTTTATAATGCCACTTTAGGTTTAGGTACTTCTTTAGGAATTAGTAATGTTTTGATTGATGAAATAGGAACTATTAATATAGAAAATGGTTTACTTTTGGTTATTAAATCTAGGGATTAAAAGGTATAAAACTAAAGCAGCTATGCTGCTTTTTTTTGTATCATAAACTAAACATTAGAATAATATGTAATATAAAAGGAGAAGGGGTGTTTAAATGAAGCCTCGCGGAATATTAATTAGAAAGCTTTTAGGAGTAATACTAGGTTTAACGGGAACTATTATCATTATTGAGTTTGTCCCTTTAAAAGTATGGTACATTATTTTAGGTGTTTTATTAATATTATTTGTTATAGTATTATTTTGGTATTTATATTAAACAGAGGAGAGATCAAATGGATAAATTTAGAAGATTACTTCTGTATTGTAGATTAATAAAATATGAAAAAATCATATTTCTAATTCTTATATTTTTATGTATTGCTATAACTATATTATTTATCTTTCCATTATTTTTACCACTAAACTTATGGTTAATATTATTAGGCTTTTTTCTTATATTTCTAGGATACAAGCTATTTATATAGAAATATAAAAAGCCTACTTAGTGATAGTAGGCATTTTAATTCTTGATTAATTATTTAACTATATAGCTCTTTCAACTTTTCCAGAACGTAAACATCTTGTACAAACTGTGATTCTTTTAGGAGAACCATCAACAATTGCTTTAACTTTCTTTATGTTTGGAGCCCAAGTTCTTCTAGTACGACGAACAGAGTGACTCACTTTATTTCCAGATACTTTACCTTTACCGCAAACGTAACATTTCTTAGCCATCGATTACACCTCCTCAAAACAGCCTTTCCTATAAAAACATAATATATTTTATCATATTAACCTTATTTTTTGCAAGATTTTTATAAGATTATTCCATATATTTTATTAATTATACATCAAAAGATTGAATATACTTCTATATTAATATAGAATAATAAATATATATATACATATATAGATTAAAAAATTATTCCTTAAGTAAGAAGGAGGATTAAAAATGACTGCTAAAATTGAAAATTCTAATGGTAATATATATATTTCGCCTGATGTTATATCAAGTATAGTTGGTATATCAGCAATGGAATGCTATGGTCTTGTTGGCATGGCATCTAAATCGAAAGCTGATGGTATAGTTAAACTGCTAAAAAGAGAGCAGTTGAATAAAGGTGTAAAAATTAATATTGAAAAAAATGAGATTGAAATTGATTTATATGTTATAATTCAATTTGGTACAAAGATTTCTGTTGTTGCTAAAAATATTATTGAAAAAGTAAAGTATAATGTAGAAAATCAAACAGGAATGAAAGTGAAAAAAGTAAATATTAATATCGAGAGTGTAAGGGTTCTGCGTTAAAGGAGGTCAAAAAGATTGAGTATAAACCATATAGACGGAAATATGTTGAAAAAAATGTTTAATCAAGGGATTTATTTATTAAACAAAAATCGTGAAAATGTAGATGCATTAAATGTTTTTCCTGTTCCTGACGGAGACACAGGTACAAACATGTCTCTTACTATGGATTCAGCCTCAAATGAAATTTCTAAGATAGATAATATTACTATTGAAAGTGTAGCAAAAGCTGCTTCTAATGGTTCTTTAATGGGAGCAAGAGGCAACTCGGGAGTTATATTATCACAAATTTTAAGAGGTTTTGAAAAAGGATGTAAATCAAAAGAAGTCTTAAATGTAAAAGACTTTGCCAATGCCTTAAAACTAGCATCAGATACTGCCTATAAGGCAGTAATGAAACCTATAGAAGGTACTATTTTAACAGTAATTAAAGAAACAAGCTTAAAGGCTTTAGAGATAAGCGATAAAAAAACCGACTTTTTAGATTTTTTTGTTTCTATAATAAAACATGCAGAAATTATATTGGATAAAACCCCTGAGCAACTACCTGTGTTAAAACAAGCAGGAGTAGTAGATGCTGGGGGGAAAGGTTTAATTTACATACTTAACGGATTTTATGAAGCTTTATTAGGAAAAGAAAACTCTGAAGAAGGTAAAGTTTCTAAAGAAACTATTAATGTTCAGTCCAAAATATATGAGAAAGAAGACATAGAATTTGGTTATTGTACTGAATTTATTATAAAGGGAGCAACTGTATCTAGTTTAGAATTTAAAGAAACAATTAAAGACCTAGGTGATTCCCTTATTGTTGTTGGAGATGAGGATCTAATAAAAATTCACATTCATACTAATAATCCAGGAAATGTCATAGAAAAAGCGCTTATAGTTGGTGAACTTATAAATATTAAAATTGATAATATGAGACATCAACATGAAAATAGAATTATCAATACACAAGAAGTAAATAAAGATGAAAAAGACTTTGGATTTCTAGCTGTAGTTATGGGAGAGGGGTTACATAAGATTTTCAGCGACCTTAATGTTGATAAAATCATTCAAGGTGGCCAAACTATGAATCCAAGCACAGAAGATATCGTAAAAGCTGTTGAAGAAATCAATGCAAAAAATATTTTTATTTATCCCAATAATAGCAATATAATTTTAGCAGCTAAGCAAGCTAAGGAAATATGTGATAAGAATATAATAATCATTCCAACGAAGACAATTCCTCAAGGCATAACATCAATACTACAATTTGATCCAAATGCAACTTTAGAAGATAATATAAGTAATATGACAGAGGTCTTAGAAGAAGTCCAAACAATTCAAGTAACTTATTCTGTAAGAGATTCAAAATTTGAAAATCTTGATATTAAAAAGGGAGATATTTTAGGATTACATGAAGGAAAAATAAAGTCTATTGGTGATAATATTGAAGATGTATCAATAGACGTAATAACAAAATCTATTAATCAGGATGATTGCGAGATTTTGACCCTTTATTATGGTGATGAAGTAAGTGAAAGTCAGGCTCAATCATTAGTTCATAGGATAGAAGAAAACTATCCTGATTTAGATGTAGAAATGTATTACGGTGGTCAACCCTTATATTATTATATTATATCTGTAGAATAAAAGCGTATTGATAAAGGCTAAGTCAATTTTTTTATTGATTAGCCTTTAAAACTTTTAGTGGGGTGTTTTTATGATTAGGATAGATGATCCCATAGATATTCTTAATGGAGTTGGGCCCAAGAAAAAAAATATTTTTGAAAAAATAGGAATAAAAAAAATATACGACCTACTTACATATTTTCCAAGAAACTATAAAGATAAAAGTAAACTCAAGTTAATGTCGAATCTAATTAATGGTGAAACTACTACCATAAAAGCTAAAGTATGTGGGCCTATTGAAGAGTTAAAAATAAGAAAAAAACTTACAATAATCAAAGTGCCTATTACAGATTATTCTGCCAATGGTTACGCTGTTTTTTTTAATTCTCCATATTTTAAAAAAGTATTTACTAAAGATACAGAGTTTTATTTTTATGGTAAAGTTAAAATTAGTAGTTATAATATTGAAATAGAACATCCTGAGTATCATTTGGTAAGAAACAGCGAAAAAAATACACTAGGAATAGAGCCAATATATAAACTGACAAAAGGATTATCTCAGAAATATATAATTAATCTCCAAAAACAAATATTATCCCAAGATTCCTTTAATATAGATGAATCTTTACCGAAGGAGATTTTAAATAAGAATAGGATATGCAGTATAGACTTTGCGTTTAAAAACATACATTTTCCAAAGTCAATCAAAGCTTTGAAAGTTGCAAAATACAGATTAGTTTTTGAAGAATTTTTCTTTTTACAATTAGGTCTACTTTTTATTAAAAAAAGATATATTTTTTCTAAAGACGGTATAGAATTTAAAGATGATGAAAGAATATATAAACTAGTGGATAGTTTACCCTTTCATTTAACTAATGCACAAAGGAAAGCTATTGAAGAAATAATAGGAGATATGAAGAGTGGAAAAGTAATGAATAGACTCCTTCAAGGAGATGTTGGATCCGGTAAGACTATTATTGCATTAATTAGTATGTATCTTTGTCATCTAAATGGGTATCAAAGCTGTTTAATGGCTCCCACTGAGATTCTAGCTGAACAACATTTTAAGACCTTTAAATCTTTTTTAAATGAATTTGATGTGGAAATTGGTCTACTTACAAGTTCAGTTAAAAATAAAAAAAATATTATAAATAGTCTAAAACAAGGTAAAATTAATATTGTAATTGGTACCCATGCTCTGATTCAAGATAATATAGAGTTTAATAATCTAGGGTTAGTTATAACCGATGAACAACATAGATTTGGAGTAAGACAAAGAAGCTTTTTAAATCAGAAAGGGAAAAATCCTGATGTTTTAGTTATGACTGCTACGCCAATACCAAGAACTTTATCTCTTATGATATTTGGAGATTTAGATATATCCATTATTGATGAACTTCCTCCAGGAAGAAAGCTTATTAAAACCAAGCATATATCTGTCAAAGAAACTTCTAAACTGTATAATTTTATTAAATCAGAAATAAAAAAAGGAAGACAAGCCTATTTAGTTTGTCCTTTAATTGAAGAATCAGAACAAATTAATGCTCAATCGGCAGTAAATCTATTTGAAAAATTGCAAAAAACATATTTTAAATCCTATAGGCTCGGATTAGTTCATGGTAAACTAAAATCCGAAGAGAAAGATTTACTAATGAAAAAATTTAAGGAAAAAGAAATTGATATATTAATTTCTACCACTGTAATAGAAGTAGGAATAAATGTACCTAATGCCACAATAATGGTTATATATAATGCGGAAAGATTTGGATTAGCACAGTTACATCAACTCAGGGGAAGAGTTGGGAGAGGAGAGCACCAATCTTACTGTTTTCTTATTACTGATAATCAAGGAAAAACAACTAAAGAAAGAATGAAAGTAATGGAGTCTACTAATAACGGATTCTTGATTGCAGAAAAAGATTTAGAGCTTAGAGGACCAGGAGATTTTTTTGGAACTAAACAGCATGGTTTACCCGATTTAAAAATTGCAAACTTTTTTTCCCATGTAAAAATATTAAAGGAAGCTCAAAAAGAAGCAATAGATGTTTTTAAAAATTTTAATAAATTATCATCAGATGAAAGAAAAAAAATAATTATGAAAATGAACAATCAATTTGGAAATGTTTTCTCTAATTTTTCTATATAAAATTTATATACCTCCATTAATATAATAGTATTTCATAGAAAATCAGACATAAATTGCTAGAGTAAATATTATTTGATATGGAAAACTTAATATTACAGGAGGTGATATAATGACTAGTTATAATAAAAAAGTAGTACCAGAAGCAAAGAAAGCTCTTGATCAAATGAAATATGAGATAGCCAATGAACTTGGCTTAGCAAACTATCAAAACATTGATAAAGGAAACTTAACTGCTAGACAAAATGGTTATGTTGGCGGATATATGACTAAAAAACTAGTTGAAATGGCAGAAAAACAAATGTCAGGCAAATAATATATAAAAAGAAAAGGTAACAGCATTTTGTTACCTTTTCTTTTTATATGTAAATAAAGAATTGTATTTGTTTATATATTGTCATTATGCTAGAATATATGTATTGGAGGGAGAAGTACAATTGAGAATTATTGGCGGACAAGCAAAGGGTATAAGACTAAAAACTTTAAAGAATAATCTAACTAGACCCACAAGTGATAGGGTTAAAGAATCTATCTTTAATATACTAAATCAAATAATAGTTGACTCTAAGGTTTTAGACTTGTTTTCTGGAACTGGAAATCTTGGACTAGAATCTATAAGTAGAGGAGCTAAATATGCATACTTAGTTGAAAAAAATAAAAAAGCTAGTGTGATTATTAAAGAAAATATAAAAAAAACCAAGTTTGATAATAAGATAACTCTACTAATTGATGACGTTATAAGTGCCATAAAAACTTTGAGAGGAAAGAATGAAAAATTTGATATTATCTTTATGGATCCACCTTATTTAAAAGGTTTTATTGAGCCTACAATTGAGGCAATATGTAATAATGATATATTAGCTGAGAATGGAGTAATAGTTGTAGAACATGATAAAAAGGATATTGTAAAAGAAAAAATAAATGTGGTTATAAAATATAGAGAAAAAAAATATGGAAATACAGTAGTTTCTTTTTTTTCTAGGGAGGGTTAAAATGAAAAGAGCAGTATATCCAGGAAGCTTTGATCCAATAACAAATGGACATTTAGATATAATTAAACGAGGATCAAATATTTTTGATGAAGTTATTGTAGCTGTTTTAAACAATCCTAACAAAACTCCAATGTTTAATGTAGAAGAAAGGGTTGAGATGATAAAGAAAATAGTAAATAACTATGAAAATGTCAAAGTTGATAGTTTTTCAGGTCTTTTAATAGAATATATGAATAAACAAAATATTAATGTAATTATTAAAGGTCTTAGAGCAATTTCTGATTTTGAGTATGAATTTCAAATGGCATTAATGAACAGAAAATTAGATAAAAATATTGAAACAATTTTTATGATGACTAATAGTGACTATTCATATCTTAGTTCTAGTATCGTAAAAGAAGTATATAAATTCGGAGGAGCTATAGATAATCTAGTTCCAAATATAGTTTTAGATAAAATGAAAGAAAAAATTTGATTATTTAATGGTAGGGGGTATATATGATGAGCGTTTTGGCTTTGTTAGATGAACTTGAAGACTTAATTGATGCTAGTTCTTCTCTTCCTTTTTCTAATAAAGTTTTAATAAGTAGTGAAGAAGCATTGGAGCTTATAAAAGAAATTAGATTACAACTTCCTGATGAGATAAAACAAGCTCAATGGATCAAAGAAGAAAGAAATAAAATTTTAGTTGATGCACAGGAAGAAGCTAATAAGGTTATAAAAGAAGCTAAAGATCATATTAATAATATGGCAGATGAAAGTGAAATTGTAAAAATTGCTAAAGAAAAAGCTAATAATATTATAAACCAAGCCAATAAACAAGCAATGGATATAAAACATGGTTCTATTCAGTATGCAGATGAAATTTTACAGGGTCTTGAAACAAAAATAGATAATATTTTAGATACTCTAAAAAATAATCGCGAAGAACTTCAAAACATGGCTAGTAAGAATCAGGAACTTTCTTAGGAAATAGGCTTTTTATAATACCTAGTAATAACAATGTTATAATAATTGTTATAAAAATCTTAGATGAAAATAACATTTTATCAAGCCATTCAAATTCAATTTTTTCTACACCATAAGTATTGAAAACAGTCTGTTGAGAAAGAAAAGATTTATATTTAGATAATTTAATTAAAGCATAAACATATATACCTGATATAATTGAATGCATGAATTTTGAAATAATATATGTTTTTATATTTATATCTGTTTCATTTAACATACTTGCTGCTTGAGCATGAACAGAAATACCGCTCCAAGAAATAATCATAGTACATATTACTATTTGGGATATAATGGAGGTATTGTTTAATTGTGAAGCACCCTTACATCCCATTGTAATTTCAACAAATCCAGTGAATAATACTTCAATTATTTCACTGGATATTATATTGTCTAGACTTGTTAATTGAATAAATCTTTTTAATATATTTAAAAAACCAATTAATCTTATTTCTTCAATTACAACTGAAAATAAAACAATAAATCCACCTACCATTACGATTGTAGATATGGCAGATTGAACAGAATCACTTAAAAGTTTTCCGAAGGGTCTTCCATCTTTTTTCCTAGCTTTTATCATTTCATTAAATGCTTTATATAAAATATTTTTATTACCTACAGTATATTGTATATTATCTAATTTTATGGTTTCACCATAAAATCTAAAGATTATTCCTACAGTTATTGCACTAATATAGTGTGCTAGAGCTATGTATGGACCAATCATAGGATTATTAAACATACCAATAGAAACAGCTCCTATCATGAATAGTGGTCCTGAAGTACTGCAAAAAGAAATAATTCTTTGAGCATCCACTTTAGTAATACTATTTTTTTTTCTTAAATCAGAGGTTAATTTTATTCCCATGGGATAGCCTGAGGTAATACTCATGGCAAAGATAAAAGATGCTTCACCAGGAACATTGAACATTGGTCTAACTAAAGGTTCAATTAATACTCCGATGAATTTAACTACGCCTAGTCCAATTAACAATTCAGCTCCAATAAAAAAAGGAAGTAATGATGGTAAAACTGATTGAAACCAAACCACTATACCTCGTCTTGTAGCTTTAATAATTTCTTCAGGATATAGAATAATTAAAAATACCATTATAGTAATTAGTGTAACAAAAATGCAATAAATTAAATATTTATATATCTTTGGATATGCTTTGTATAAAAAAAACATAGCTAGAGATAATATAATTACAAATAATATAAAGCTCAATTTAAAATCCCCCTAATACACATATATCATATATATATTGAGGGAGTTGATTATTTATTAATAATTATAATACATATCTATTATAAAAAATGAATGTAAGGTTTTTGTAAATAATCCCATCCACCTTTTCTAAGATTGGTATTTGGTATAAATAAGCTATATATATTTGTTCCTAAAATATCATAATCTAGCATTTTTCTTTCAATTATAGAATTAGGACTATACTTATTAATATTAGTAACGATAGGAAGATCAGTCTCTTTTTTTATCTTTTTTATCAGTTCTGCTCCTTTTTTAGAAAAACCTAATACTCTAATATATACAGGACTCTTTTCATTAGCAATCAACTTAATATCTTCCTTTGTTATTCCCAAAAGTATTTTAATAAGTATTCTTTGAATTCTAGTTAAAGTATATCTTTTCGTTTTAACATAATCTAAGAAATTATTAAAATCATTTGATATAATCGCACCTTGCTTTAATCTATTATCAAATCCTTCATTAACATCATGAATTTTTTTAAGTTCATCAGTTGGTATAGAACGTAATTTATATAATATTATTCTTTCAAAATTCTCTAAAAAAACTGGTCCTTTTCCATCTAAAAGACTTTCTTTAAAAATTTTATAAGAATTAGTAGGCATAACCTTTTCTAATTCATTAATTCTACTTTGTTCTTTTAAGTGTGTTCGTATAGCCGTTGCGCTACATATATTTCCATGGATTTCAGTTGAATTATACTCTGATTTTACTCTTTTTATCGTTAGAGGATCAATATTACTATTCAATCTTTTCAAGGCTTTAAGATATTCTATTCCTAAAATATTATTAGGATTTCTTAGTGTATTAGTTAATTCTGCACTATGCAAATATCCATCAATAGCTTTCTGCCTAGCAACAGGAAATGTATCTCCCTTAGAAAGATTTCTTTTTAACAAATTTACATAATCATTTGGCTCCTTTAAAAAAATATCCGACAGGGTTTTTAATTTCGAAATATTACCAACTTCACTACCAAAGGAAATATAATCTACAATATTTAAACTATCTAAAATTTTAATACTGCCTAAAGCAAAGTACTCAGCGCTATTACATGCAAAAACAGTAGGTAGCTCAATTACTAAGTCAATTCCTTCCTTTACAGCCATTTCTGCTCTTATCCATTTATCAAATAAAGCAGGTTCTCCTCTTTGCAAAAAGTTTCCACTCATAACAACCACCGTATGAGAAGCACCTGTAATTGATTTTGACTTTTCTAAATGGTATTTATGCCCATTGTGAAAAGGATTATATTCAGTTATAAGTCCAAGAACTTTCATAATAACCTCCAAAATCTTTTTATTATATATTATAATCCAAAAAAAGAAAATAAAATAAGAAAAATGCTAAAATATGCTTGAAATAATTTTTCATTATTTTATAATTATTATGATTGGATGTATAAAAAGAATTTTTTTACAAATAATTTACATATAAAATTTAGGGGGTTTTGTTATGAATGTATTAGTAATAAACTGTGGAAGTTCTTCGCTAAAATATCAGTTGATTGATATGAGAACTGAAAGAGTAATGGCAAAAGGGTTAGGTGAAAGAATCGGGATTGAAGGTTCTAGAGTTAAACATGAAGTTGAAGGAAAGGATAAGGTAGTAATAGAAAAACCAATGGAAGATCATAAGGAAGCACTTAAGATTGTTTTGGATGCATTAGTTGATCCAAATCATGGAGCTATAAAAGATATGAGCGAAATCAATGCCGTTGGTCATAGAGTTGTTCATGGAGGAGAAAAATTTTCAAGTTCAGTAGTTATAACTGAAGAGGTAAAGAAGGCAATTGAAGAATGTGTAGAGTTAGCACCTTTACATAATCCTCCAAATCTTATGGGGATAGAAGCCTGTGAGCAGTTGATGCCTGGGGTACCAATGGTTGGAGTTTTTGATACTGCATTCCATCAAACAATGCCTAAGTCATCTTATATATATCCTATCCCATATGAACTTTATGAAAAGTACGGAATTAGAAAATATGGTTTCCATGGTACAAGCCATAAGTATGTATCCCAAAGAGCTGCTGCATTATTAAATAAAGATTTAGAAGATCTTAAAATTATTACTTGTCATCTTGGAAATGGAGCAAGTTTAACAGCTGTAAAAAATGGCAAATCAATTGATACTAGTATGGGCTTTACTCCTCTTGAGGGCTTAGCTATGGGAACAAGATGTGGTGACATTGACCCAGCCATTGTAACTTTTATAATGGAAAAAGAAAATATGGATATAGATGGCATAAACAAACTAATGAACAAACAATCTGGCGTTTTAGGAATGTCTGGTGTAAGCAGTGACTTTAGAGATATTGAACAGGCTGCTAAAGAAGGAAATGAAAGAGCTCAACTAGCATTAGATAAATTTAACATACGAGTTAGAAAATATATTGCTGCTTATGCTGCTGTTATGGAAGGTGTTGATGCAATAGTATTTACAGCTGGACTTGGTGAAAACTCTGCATCAAATAGAGAAGAAATCTGTAAAGGATTAGAATTCTTAGGAGTAAAAATAGATAATGAAAAGAATAATGTAAGAGGGAAAGAAACGGTAGTTAGTGATGATGCTTCTGCAGTTAAAGTTCTTGTGATACCAACTAACGAAGAGTTAATGATAGCTAGAGACACTGTGGAACTTGTAAAGTAATCTAATTATAGGTAGGATTTCCTACCTATAATTTTATTCAATTTTTAATAATATCAAGTACTTTTACTTGACAAATAGTTCTAGGGTTTGTATAATAAATCTGTCCAAGCCATGAGGTGAAAAAATGAAAATAAATATACTAGAACTTATTTCAGGAAAGGTCAATACGTTAGATTTTGAATTTGATTACCTACTCAAAGATAAGGATATATTAGAAACATATAATATTAAAGTTTCTACTCCATTTAAAGTAACTGGTCAAGTTAAAAAAGTAAGTGATAAGATTTTTTTAGATTTTAGCTTTCGTGGTATTGTTACTTTTATATGTAATAGATGCTTATCTGAGTTCAAGAAAGATATCGAAGGTATATACAGTTCCGAAGTAATAAATGATGAAATTCATGATGAAGAAAATGAAAGAATTATTATAGTACAAAATGATATTATAGATTTATCTGATATTTTAATAGAATCTATAATATTATCATTACCTATGAAAGCTATTTGTGATGATAATTGTCAAGGCTTATGTTCAATTTGTGGATTGAACTTAAACAACAATGATTGTAGTTGTAATAGAGATTCAATCGACCCTAGATTGGAAAAGCTAAAGCAATTTTTTGTAGATGATGAGGAGGTGTAACAATGGCAGTACCAAAGCGAAAAACATCTAAGGCAAGAAGAGATAAAAGAAGATCAGCAAATATTAAAATGACTGCACCAAATGTGGTGAAATGCCCACAATGTCATGAACCTAAAATGCCTCATAGAGTTTGCAAAGAATGTGGCTACTATGGAGATAAAGAAGTTATAAAGGTTGATTAATATTACAATAACCTCACTTATTTAAAGTGAGGTTTATTATTTTTTTGTATTATTTATTGCAATATTTTCAAACTTAGTTTATACTAATTATTAGAACCAGATACTAAATTCAACTACTAAAGAGGTGACAGTAATGTCTGCCAAAAAATTAAGAAAAAAAGAGAGGCAGGAAAAATTTTTACAAATAATCGAAGAAGACCCTTTTATAACCGATGAAGAACTGAGTGAGATGTTTAATGTAAGTATACAGACCATCAGACTTGATAGGGTGGCTTTAAATATACCTGAACTTAGGGAAAGAGTAAAAAAAGTAGCAAAACAAAATTATAAAAAAGTAAGAACTATAGGTGAAACAGAGATAGTTGGGGAGTTAATAGATTTAGAATTAAATAAAAGAGGAATATCTATATTAGAAACCGATTCTAATATGGTTTTTAAAAAAACAAAAGTAGTAAAGGGACACTACATTTTTGCAATGGCTGAATCTTTAGCTATGGCAGTAATAGATACTGATGTTGCTTTAACGGGAGTAGCTAATATTAAATATAGAGTTCCAGTATTAGCTGGTCAAAAAATTATTGCTAAAGCAGAATTAGTAAGAATTCGAGGAAATAAATACTTTGTTCATGTGAAAATCAATGTTAAAAATGAACAAGTATTTAGAGGGAAATTCATACTTGTATCTATTGATAATAATATTTAGGGGTGATTGCGGTGAAAATAGCTGTAGATGTAATGGGAGGAGATAATGCTCCTGATGAAATAATTTCGGGAAGTATAAATGCTTTGTCAGAAATAAAATCAAAAATTGTTTTTGTTGGAAATGAAAAAATTATAAAGAAGAAAATACATGGAAATAGATTAGATTTACATAATATTGATATTGTTAATGCCGAAGAAGTTATTACAAATGAAGATAAACCTGTGCAGGCAGTTAGGAAGAAAAAAAACTCATCTATGGTTAGTGGTTTAGTGTTAGCTAAAAAAGGGGAAGTAGATGCTTTTATTTCTGCTGGAAATACTGGTGCTCTTTTAGCTGGTGCCACTTTAAAGATTGGTAGAATAAAAGGAATAGATAGACCTGCCCTAGCACCAATTTATCCAACTTCTAAAGGATTTTCCCTATTAATTGATGCAGGGGCTAATGCCGATTGTAAGCCAAGAAATTTATTTGAATTTGGCATAATGGGTTCAATCTACTTACAAAATGTTATGAAGAACAATAATCCTAAAGTAGGTCTAGTCAACATAGGTGCTGAAGAAGGAAAAGGAAATAAATTAGCCATTGAAGCTTATGATTTGTTAAAAGAGTCTAATTTAAACTTTGTTGGGAATATAGAAGCCAGAAGAATACCCTATGGAGATGTGGATGTAATTGTATGTGACGGTTTTGTTGGTAATGTTATTTTGAAGCTAACAGAAGGAGTAGCAATGTCACTGACAGGAATGTTGAAAGAACAATTAACTAAAAATTTATTTAGGAAATTGATGACATTAACATTAAAAAGTAGTTTTGCTGAGTTTAAATCTAGATTAGATTACACAGAATATGGAGGAGCTCCTTTATTGGGGGTTAAAAAGCCAGTGGTTAAAGCCCATGGTAGTTCTAATGCTAAAGCCTTTAAAAATGCAATTAAATATGGAGAAGTCTTCGCTGAAAATAATGTAATAAGTAGTATTGAAGAAGAAATTAACAAATTAGGAGTTGATAATTTTGAATAATAAGTTGCAAAGCGTAGGCATCCTTGGTACAGGCAGTTGTCTACCTGAAAAAGAAATCACAAACTATGATTTAGAGAAAATAGTAGATACAAGTCATGAATGGATAGTAAGTAGAACGGGTATCCACAAAAGACGTATTGCCGATGATCAAACAGCAACTTCAGACTTATCAACTGAAGCTGCAAAAAGGGCATTGAAAAATGCAAATATAAGAGCCGAAGACCTTGACTTAATAATTGTTGCAACTGTAACACCTGATATGTCTTTCCCATCTACAGCTTGTATCGTACAAAGTAATTTGGGTGCAGTTAATGCTGCTGCCTTTGACCTAGAAGCTGCATGTTCAGGTTTCTTATACGGCCTTTCAATAGGCAAACAGTTTATATCCACAGGAGCATATAAATATGTGTTGGTTATAGGAGCCGAAACTCTATCTAAAATAATGAATTGGGAAGATAGAAATACATGTGTGTTATTTGGTGATGGAGCTGGGGCAGTAGTCTTAGGACCTACAGAAGCTGGAAAAGGAATATTATCAACTTATTTAGGAGCTGATGGTGAAGGTGGCAAGTATTTAACTTTGCCTGCTGGTGGTTCCAGAATGCCTGCATCAGTTGAAACTGTTAAACAAAATCTACATTATATAAAAATGGATGGAAGCGAAGTATTTAAATTTGCTGTAAGAATAATGGGTGATGCAGCCAAAAAAGCTTTGGAAATGTGTAGTATGCAAGTAGAAGATATTAATTATTTAGTTCCACACCAAGCAAATATTAGAATAATAAAATCCGCTGCTAAAAGATTAAAGATTTCAATGGAAAATGTGTATGTTAATTTAGATAGGTATGGTAATATGTCTGCTGCTTCAATCCCTGTTGCTCTTGATGAAGCTGTAAGAAATAATAAGATTAAAAAAGACGATATTATTGTATTGGTTGGTTTTGGTGGTGGACTGACATGGGGATCAAGTGTTATTAAATGGTAAGTAAGGAGTGAAAAAATGAATACGATTGCCTTTGTTTTTCCAGGCCAAGGGGCTCAATTTGTTGGAATGGGAAAAGAATTAGTTGAAAAATATGATTCTGCTAATAAAGTATTTGAAGTCGCTTCAGAATCTTTAGGATATGATATGAAAAAATTATGTTTTGAAGGACCTGAAGAAAAACTTAAGATTACAGAAAATACTCAGCCTGCTATTTTGACAATGAGTATTGCTACTCTAGAGGTCTTAAAAGAAAAAGGAATTACTCCCAATATGGTGGCAGGATTAAGCTTAGGAGAATATTCTGCCCTGGTAGCAGCAAATGTAATATCCTTTGAGGAGGCAGTCAAAATAGTAAAAGTTAGAGGGAAATATATGCAAGAAGAAGTTCCAATTGGTGTTGGTACCATGGCTGCTTTTATAGGACTTCCTAGAGAAAAGGTGCTAGAAGCTTGTAAAGAAGCTTCTGTGGTTGGAGTTGTTGAACCAGCAAATTTCAATTCACCTATTCAAACAGTTATTTCTGGAGAAATTAAGGCTGTTGAAAGGGCTGTTGAAATAGGTAAAGAGTTAGGGGCCAAAAAGGCTAAAGTATTAAAGGTATCTGCTCCATTTCATTCAAGTTTATTAAAAGGTGCAGGTGAAAAATTAAGAAGAGATTTAGAAGGTATAGAATTAAATGATTATAAAATACCAGTAGTAGCAAATGTTACAGCCGATTACTATCCTTCATTGTCATCTATAAAAGAACTATTAGTTAAGCAAGTAAGTAGTCCTGTACTATGGGAAGACTCAGTAAGAAAAATGATTGATGATGGAGTAAATATATTTATTGAAGTTGGTCCAGGTAAAGCTCTTTCAAGCTTTATTAAAAGAATTTCAAGAAAAGTACAAATTTTAAACGTTGAGGACATCACTTCTTTAGAAAAGACTTTAAGTAAATTAAAATAATTAGTAAGGAGGTTGAGATATGAACTTAATAGATAAAACTGCCGTAGTTACAGGTGGTTCTGGCGGTATTGGGAGGGCTATTGCTTTAAAACTTGCTAGTTTAGGAGCTAATATAGTAATAAATTATAGCAATAATTCAGAAAAAGCCAATGAAGTAGTAAATGAGATTAGGAACATGGGTAGAAAAGCCATAGCTCTAAAAGCAGATGTATCTAATGAAGAAGAAATTAAATCCTTTGTAAAAGAAGTCCTTAAAGAATTTGATAGTATAGATATACTAGTAAACAATGCAGGTATAACAAGGGATTCCCTTCTTATTAGAATGAAGAATGAAGATTGGGATAAAGTCTTAGATATAAATCTTAAGGGTACATATTTATGTACTAAAATAATAGGAAAAAAAATGATGAAACAAAGAAAAGGTAAGATTGTAAATATTACTTCAGTAGTTGGCATTATGGGTAATGCAGGGCAAGCAAACTATGCAGCCTCTAAAGCTGGAGTCATTGGTTTTACAAAATCTATAGCTAAAGAATTTTCATCACGAAATATTAATGTTAATGCTGTGGCTCCAGGGTTTATTGAAACGAAAATGACAGAAAGGCTTTCAGAGGATATAAAGAAGGAATATGCTAAGAGTATTCCTTTAGGAAGAATGGGCTCTCCCAATGATGTAGCAAACTTAGTAGCATTTTTATGTTCAGAAGAAGCTAATTATATTACTGGACAGGTTATAAATGTTGATGGTGGAATGGTAATGTAATTATTTATTTTAATTATAAATTAATAAAAAATATAAGGATGGTGTTAATTATGATATTTAATAAAGTGGTTGAAATTATATGTGAGCAATTAGAATTTGATAATCCAGAAGAAATAACTCCTACTACATCTTTAGTAAATGATTTAGAAGCTGACTCACTTGATGCAGTTGAAGTTATTATGGCCCTTGAAGATGAATTTGATATTGAGATATCAGACGAAGATGCCGAAGGATTTAAAAACATTGGAGATATCGCTAATTATATAGAAAATAAGACAAAGTAATCAAAAGAACAATACAGGAGGAACTAGTATGAATAAGAGAAGAGTAGTGATTACAGGAATTGGCGTGATTTCTCCAATAGGAAGTGGCAAGAAAAATTTTTGGAATGCATTAAAGAATGGCGTAAATGGCATTGACAAAATAACAAAATTTGATCCAGCAGATTTCCCAACTCAGATAGCTGCAGAAGTTAAGGATTTTGATCCCCTTGATTATATTGACAAAAAAGAAGCTAAAAGAATGGATAGATTTACCCATTTTGCTATAGCTGCCTCATCTCAAGCTATAGAGGATGCAGAGATTAATCTTAAATCAGTTGATTTATATAGGTTTGGAGTAACCCTTGGCTCAGGGGTAGGTGGAATAGAAACTTTAGAGAAAGAATATGAAAAGTTAATGAAAAGAGGTCCAAGAAGAGTAAGTCCCTTCTTTATACCTATGATGATTTCAAATATTGGTGCAGGACATATTTCCATGGCCTTTGGATTAAAGGGACCAAATACTACAGCTGTATCTGCTTGTGCTTCATCGACAAATGCTATAGGAGATGCCTTTAAAATTATTGAAAGAGGCGATGCAGACTTAATGGTAACCGGTGGAGCTGAAGCATCTATAACACCTCTAGCAATAGCTGGATTTTGTAGCATGAAGGCAATGTCTTTAAGAAATGATGACCCTAAAACTGCTTCAAGACCATTTGATAGAGATAGAGATGGATTTGTTATGGGTGAAGGTTCTGGTATTATTGTATTAGAAGAATTAGAACATGCCTTAAATCGTGGAGCCAAAATATACGGCGAAATAGTAGGATATGGTATGTCAGCCGATGCTTATCATATTACTGCTCCAGCACCAGATGGCGAAGGAGCTGCAAGGTCAATGGAAAATGCGTTAAATGATGCAGGAATTAGCCCTAATCAAATTGATTATATAAACGCCCATGGTACATCTACTCATTATAATGATAAATTTGAAACTATGGCCATAAAAACTGTTTTTAAGGACCATGCTTATAATTTATCAGTTAGTTCAACCAAATCCATGACAGGCCATTTGCTTGGTGCCGCTGGATCAATTGAAGCAATTGCATGTTTATTATCAGTTAAGGAAAATTATATTCATGCTACAATTAATTTAGAAAATCCAGACCCAGAATTAGACTTGGATTTTGTACCAAATAAAGGCAAAGAAAAGATTGTAAATTATGCTCTATCAAATTCATTAGGCTTTGGTGGACATAATGCTACACTAATTTTTAAAAAATTTCAAAAATAAAAGTGGACCTTCATGGTTTCACT